>SVKS01000113.1 GCA_015068345.1 Oscillospiraceae bacterium | reverse complement strand
CCTATAACCCCGCGGCGGCGGGGGTCTTGATGGGATAGTTCACCGTGTCCGCCGAGGGGTTATAGGTGAGGATGCCGTGGTAGCAGAGCTGCCACAGGGGGATGAAATCGTCCTCCAGGGGGGAGAGACCCGAAAGCAGCTTGAAGGTGGAGTAGAGGCCGTAATCCAGCACTCCGCAGGTGAAGTCGTAGGTGCCCTCCGAGGAGATACCCCCGAAAAGATCGGAGGCGTAGGCAAGAACCTCGTTCCAGAGTCTGGCACATTCCCCGTGGGTGACCGGATGACGGGGGTCATGGCAGTCCCGGGGAGGTACGGTGGAGATCACATCGATGTAGTGGGAGCCGGCAAAGCCCAGATCCCGGATTTTCGGAAGATCCCGTTTGGCATACCCCATGGCCTTGGTGGGGCAGAGCTGGTAGGCCTGGCCCCCGCTCCAGCAGCCGCAGGTGTAGGACTGACCGTCCTTCTGCTTGCTTGTGATCTCCTCCGAAAAATCTTCGGCAATTTCGTAGCAGTCGAGAGAATTGGTGTGGCACACCATTTTGTAGCCGTAGCCCTGTGCCTTCCCGATCAGGCGGCGGAGGCCCTCTTCACCCCCAAGCAGGGGCTCCACCGGGAAGGTTTCCGGCCAACGGCCGTCATGCCCCGATTTGTTCCAGCCCACCAGGCAGAACTCCGCCTTTTGGAGGCCCCGGGCATGGAGCGTGTCCAAAAGTTCCCCCACCCGGTCAAAGGTGCAGGCCACCCGCATTTCCGGTTCGTTTTCCCTGGTTTGGGAAAGAACCTTGGGTGGGGCGGGCTTCCAACCCATGCGGATGCGGATCTCGGGGGACTCTGCCAGATAGTGGAGCAGGGGACGCTGGGCGGCCTTGTCCGCCATGGTCCGGATATGGCCCTGCTCCAGCTTGTATGCCCGGTAGAGGGCGGCCATGGCGGGGTAGCCCGCCTGGTCGGCTGTGAGAAAATAAAGCTGGATGGAGATGTCCTCGAAAAGGGTGGAATAATCGGCTTTGATCACGGGGCAAAGGGAGTAGGCACCGTCCCGGAGGGAAAGGCGGAAGTGGCCTCCAAGGTGCATCCCCTCAAAGATTAACAGGGTGCCGCCCTCCGGTTCCGAAAGACCGATGATGGGCAGGAAGGAGGCATCGAATTCCTCGGTACCGTCCTCCTTTTGGTTGAAATGGGTGATGGCCCCCGACCCGGAGCGGGGGAGCACGTAGTTGCCCGCATCCCCCACCCGGCGGGTGAAAAGATCGGGAAGCAGGGCGATTTCGGTGAAGTCGGCAGGGACTTCGGCGGCGGGGAGGGTCAGGGTGAGGGCGTTTTCCTCTCCCGTGACCCGAAAGGGAAGGTCCAGGATTCCGTCCGGGGTGGTGACCCGGGCGGTGTAGAGGGGGGATGTTTGCATGGGGCAACCTCCGTATACGTGTCAAGTTGAAAGTTGATAATGGACAATTATGGTGCGCGCATTGAGATAAATCCCTTTGGGGGTTTTCGATATACGACTACGGCGTTCGATATGTGCTGACGCACTCGATATGCAAAAGCGAGAGGGATTTATCTCATATCGAATTGTCGCAAAGCGGCAATCTATCGAGTTCGAGCAAAGCGAGAATATATCGAGTCAACAGGGTTGACATATCGACAAAAAAATACATAAGAGCAAGCCGTAGGGCGGGGGTTTACTCCCGCCGCGGCAATACCGCGACGTCGAGTTGTAGAGGCCGATGCCCACATCGGCCCGTCGGCGGGCGAACGCAGTTCGCCCCTACGACCGTTTACATTGGGGTTTCGCACCGTAGGGGCCGGGTCTACCGGCCCGGGGGAACACCTCATCCGTTGCCTGTGGCGACACCTTGGCTACCCTCTCAGTCACCTTCGGTGACAGCTCTCCCAAAGGGAGAGCCAAGGGGCGGGTGCCACAGAGGGGAGCGGGTGCGGCGGCGGGCGGATACTATCCGCCCCTACGATGCGAAAATGTACCGGGTGCGGTTGTAGGGGTGGCGTTGCGTAAGCAACGACGGGGGGTGCGTTAAGCACCGGGGGAGATATCGAAGATATCAATCGTCCCCGAAGGGGACAAAACGATTGCCCACATCGGCCCGCCACGGGGCGGTTGCGGCACGGGGGATAGGAGGTTGCGCAAAGTCAGGTGCGCCGCAGCGACTCCAATGGCCCCCTCTGACGAGGGGGCTCCGCAAAGCGGTGGGGGAGAGACAAATCCGGAAACAGCTTCTGTAAATCACCTCATCCACCGTTGCGAAGCAACGGTCCCCCTTCCCCTCAGGGGAAGGCTACCCTCTCAGTCTGCCCTTCGGGCAGCCAGCTCTCCCAGGGGGAGAGCCAAGGGGCCGCACCGGTGGTGTGGCGGCGGGTCGGGAAACGGTGTGTGCCGTTTTTCTACATTATACCTCCCGAGAGTGGTGCAGGGAAGGGGGAAAGGAAAGATTCGATGTTGTAAAATAAAGATCTTTGTGGTATGATGGAGGAAAGAAAAACGAGAGGGGTTTGGTATGGAAATTCGGTCCTTGGGGGAGATCGCTCCCCGGATACGGCACGCCGGGCGGGTGCGGCTTTCGTCAGCCGATGGAAAACGGGTACGCATTGCCTACGACCAGCGGCTTTTTGCCCCCAAAGAGGGAAAAACCGAGATTGTGGCGGGAACCGTAAGCCGGGAGATGGGGCCCGGGGAGGTCTGCCTGATCACCAGCGGCACCCCCTACCGGATCGGGGCTACCGGGGAACGGGCGGTGGTTTTGGCCTGCAATTTTGACTTCTTCGGGGGCGCCGGAGCCCACCGGGAAGAACCTCCCATTCCCCTGGCCGACCCGGAGGGCTTTGAACCCGACCGGCTTCGGGAACGGGTGGGCTTTGCCGAGGGCTTTTTGGAAGAGGGAGCGGCGGTGTTTTCCCTGGACCCGGATGGGGAGCGGCTTCTGAAGCTTTTGGAGGAGGAATTCCTCTACGCCGAACGGTTCCACCGGCTGGCGGGTACCGGGTATTTTGCGGCCCTGCTTGCCAGATTGGCCCGGGGCGGTGCCAGCGGAGGTGACCGGCGGGACGAATTTTTGACCTATATCCTGGCCCATTACACCGAGGATTTGACCTACGAGCACATGGGGGAGGTGTTCCACTACCACCCAAACTACATCTCCCAGGTGGTGCGGGAAAAGACCGGTCTGCCCCTGCGACGTTACCTTCTCAGGCTTCGGGTGCGTCAGGCAAGCCAGCTCCTTCTGGATAAGGATCTTCCGGTGGAGGAGGTGGCCGCCCAGGTGGGATTCCGGGACGTGAGCTACTTCGTGCAGTATTTCAAGAAGGTTACCGGCATGACACCGGGGGAGATGCGGGGACGGTGACGCATCCCCGTTGCCGCAGAAGTGACGAAGGAGTACCGCCCGGAAGGATGGATTTTCGTACATTATGATAGGGACGAAAATGGGGCAAAAAGGGCTTTTCCCCTTGACAATGGGGCATCATTTGGGGTAAAATATCCTATATGTTGTGCTCCTTTGACACATACCCCAAGAATCAATACGGAGGATTTGGAATATGCTGAAAAATACCGAAAAAACCATGGACGCGATTGTAACCCTGTGCAAAAATCGCGGCTTTGTTTACAGCGGCAGTGAAGTCTACGGCGGCCTGGCCAACACCTGGGACTACGGCCCCCTGGGCGTGGAATTCAAGAATAACATCAAGAAGGCCTGGTGGAAGAAATTCGTCCAGGAACATCCCCTGAACGTGGGTCTGGATGCCGCCATCCTGATGAATCCCCAGGTTTGGGTGGCTTCGGGCCACGTTGCCACCTTCAACGACCCCCTGATCGACTGCAAGGGCTGCAAAATGCGCCATCGTGCCGACAAGCTCATCGAGGATTGGCTCCAGGAAAACCCCATGGAAGGGGTTGTGGTGGAAGCCATGAACAACGAAGAAATGGTGGCCTTCATCAACGAGCACAAGATCCCCTGCCCCGGCTGCGGCAAGTGCGATTTCACCGATATCCGCAAGTTCAACCTGATGTTCAAGACCTTCCAGGGCGTCAACGAAGACACCGCCTCCACCGTGTACCTGCGGCCTGAAACCGCCCAGGGCATCTTCGTCAACTTCAAGAACATCGCCCGTACCACCCGCAAGAAGCTTCCCTTCGGCGTTTGCCAGGTGGGTAAGTCCTTCCGCAACGAAATCACCCCGGGCAACTTCACCTTCCGTACCCGTGAATTCGAACAGATGGAACTGGAATTCTTCTGCAAGCCCGGCACCGAGCTGGAATGGTTCGATTACTGGAGAAGCTTCTGCAAGAACTGGCTCCTGTCCCTGGGCATGAAGGAAGAAAACCTGCGCCTGCGTGACCACGAACCCGAAGAACTCTCCCACTATTCCAACGCCACCACCGACTTCGAATTCGTCTTCCCCTTCGGTTGGGGTGAACTGTGGGGGGTCGCTTCCCGTACCAACTTCGACCTGACCGCCCATCAGAACACCTCCGGCCAGGACATGACCTACTTCGATCAGGAAACCAACGAACACTACATTCCCTATGTGGTGGAACCCTCCCTGGGCGCCGACCGTGTGGCTCTCGCCTTCCTGTGTGATGCTTACGACGTGGAAGAAACCGTGGATGCCAAGGGCAAGCCCGACAGCCGCACCGTGCTCCGTCTGCACCCGGCTCTGGCTCCCTTCAAGGCCGCCGTTCTCCCCCTGTCCAAGAAGCTCTCCGAGCCTGCCATGGAAATTTACCAGCAGCTTTCCAAGAAGTTCATGGTGGACTTCGACAACGCCGGTTCCATCGGTAAGCTCTACCGCCGCCAGGACGAAATCGGTACCCCCTACTGCATCGTTTACGACTTCGATTCGGTGGAAGACCACTGCGTCACCGTCCGTGACCGCGACACCACCGAACAGGTCAGAATCCCCATCGCCGATCTGGAAGCCTATCTGGAAGAAAAGATCGCCTTCTAAAGAAAGCCAAAAGCCCAAGGGCCAAGCGCCCTTGGGCCCTTTTCCGTTTTACGGGAATCGCAAAAATTGACAAAAAGTGCCGGGATTGTTATAGAAGGACGGCAAAACAGGAAGATGGTTTGAGCAGATCCCCCAGGTTTGTACCGCAGATTTGGATGCTGCATCCCGCTTGACGGGCTGGGAAACCCGGCCCCCGCCATATAACGGCCGCATTTTCCCAAGAGGGGAGATGGCGGAGGAAACTTTTTTGACCTGTATTCGGGGCGGAAACATCGCTAAGCCATTCGGAGCAGACGGAGAAGGGAAACGGAGGGAAGTTCTCTTTGGAGGGCAGTCCTTCCTGGATTTCGAAAAAACGAAGCCGCCAGGGGCAGAAAAACAGAATTTACGTTGATTCATGCCAATTGTCGCTTGTTCAATTGGTATGCGCTGTCATAGCCCAAAATATTACAAACTGTATACCCTATCCCGAAAGTAGCGGTTTTGAACCGATTTGGGGGTCGCCCCGGGGGACATCCCGGGATATAGCCGGGCTACTTTACATAAATACTGCATAATATGCAAATATAGCCCGAATATACGAAGAAAATGCAAATACATCGAATAGCTATAAAGAAAATAACCGATAGAAATAAATAGGAGGCAAAAACAATGTCGATTGAAGAGCTTTTTCGCATGATTGCCAGCAAAAATAAGCCCGAACCCACCCCGCCGCCCACCTGGATCGTGGTGGGATTGGGAAATCCCGGGGAAAAATACAAGAATACCCGCCACAACGTGGGGTTCCGGGTGATGGCAGGGCTGGCGGACAAATATAACTATAAGATCAACCGCCTGGCCCACAAGGCCCTCACCGAAAAGGTGGCTTTGCCCCTGCCGAATGGGGAAAAGGTGGGAGCCCTCTTGATGCTGCCCCAAACCTACATGAATCTTTCCGGGGAAGCGGTGGGGGAGGCCGCCCGATATTATAAGATCGAGGCCGACCACGTGCTGGTGATCTACGACGACGTGTCCATTCCGGAAGGACATATTCGCATCCGGGCAAAGGGCAGTGCCGGCGGCCACAACGGCATCAAAAGCTTGATTCAGCACCTGGGTACCGAGGTTTTCCCCAGAATCCGGGTGGGTGTGGGTTCTCCCGAACACCCGGAGCATGAAATGATCGATTGGGTCATGGGTTCCCCCATCGGGGACAAGGCAAAGGACCAGGCCGCCGGGGAAGCCCGGGCGGTGGAGGCCATTGGAGCCGTCATTGCCCAGGGGGCTACCCGGGCGGGTTCCACCTTTAACGGACCGCCGAAGAGCGGAAAGGATGACAAATGAAAGAGCTGACCAAACGCCTTTTTGAACTGAAAGAGCTAAATGAATTCAAAACCAAGCTGGCCGCCGGGCGGACTCCCATCCTTTTGACCGGGCTTTCCTCGGTCCACAAGGCCCACGTGATCGCCGCCATCCGGGCCGAAACCGGGAAAAGCTGTATCGTCATCACCGCCGACGACCGGGAAATCGCCAAGCTCCAGGCCGACGTGGATACCTTTACCGGGGAGGAAAGCATCATTTTGCCCCAGAAGGAGCAGATTTTCTACAACGCCGACGGGGCCAGCCGGGAAACCGAACAAAAGCGTATGGCCTTTTTCTCCGCTCTGCCCACTGCGGCGGTGGCCTTTGCCTCCGCCGAGGCGGTTTCTGCCCAGACCTTGTCCCCGGAAATTCTACAAAAAGCCGAAATCCACCTGAAGGTGGGGGACATCCTGGAACCCAGAGATTTGGCGGCCCGGCTGGTGAATGCCGGTTACCGTCGGGTGGATGCCATCGACACCCGTTCCGGAGGACAGTTTTCGGTACGGGGCGGCATTGTGGACATCTATCCGGTGAACGAGGAGCTACCCTGCCGGGTGGACTTCTTCGGGGATGAGATCGATTCTATCGCCGTTTTCTCGGTGGAAACCCAGCGTCGGTTGAGCCAAACCTCCTCCTTTTCCATTTTGCCTGCGGCAGAGGCCCTGCCCGACCTGGCAGAGGGAGGGAAAGCGGGGGTGGCCTCCCGCATCAAGGCCGCAAAAGCCGAGCTTGCCAAGCGGAAAAAGCTTTCCGATAAGCTGGCCGAAACCCTGGACCACGACGCCGAACTTATGGGGGAGGCGGGAACCTTCGCCGCGGTGGACCGGGTGTATACCTATATATATGAAGGGTTTTCCTCTGCCTTTGATCATTTCCCGGCCGATGCCATCCTTTTCTTAGACGAGCCGGGAAAGGTGGCCGAGACCATGAAGAATCTGGACTGGCGGGTGGGCCAGGAGTGCGAGGGTCACCTGGAGGCCGGGTTTATCGGCCCTGACCAGGCTCATTGGATGCTATCCGGTGACGAATTCTTTGAAAAACTTCGGAAAACCCGGCTTTGTATGCTGGATACCTTCACCGCCGGGCAGTATCCCATTCCGCCCCGAACCCTGCTTTCGATTCTTTGCAAGGAGGTCAGCGGGGTGGTGGGTGGCTTTGAAGCCGCCGCTGAGGAAATTTCCCTCTACCTGCGGGGCGGTTGCGCCGTGCTCTTCTTTGCGGGAAGCGATCACAGGGCGAAAATCGCCCTGGATGCCTTCAAGGCGGAGGAAATCGAAGCGATCTTGGATATGGGTCCCGATCCTACCCCGGTTTTAGGGAAGCTGGTGATTTCCGACGGGCACCTTTCGGCGGGGTTTGAATACCCGGCTCTGCGGTTGGTGGCCCTGACCGAAGGGAGCAAACAACGCACCTCCGCCCGTCGGCGGAAAAGATCCGCCCACAAGGACGGGGGCGAGGCCATTCGAAGCTTTTCCGATCTGCACCCCGGGGACCTGGTGGTCCACGACATCTACGGGGTGGGCCGGTTCGAGGGGATCCATCCCATCGACACCGACGGTATGAAAAAGGACTACATCAAATTGCAGTACGCCGGCAGTGACGTGCTCTATCTGCCGGTGACCCAACTGGACCTGATTGCCAAATACATCGGCGCCGCCGAGGAATCGGCGGTGAAACTGAGCAAAATGGGAGGCGGCGACTGGATCAAGGCAAAATCCAAGGCCAAGGCCGCCGCCAAGGAGTTGGCGGGCAAACTGATTGAGCTTTATGCCGCCCGCATGAAAAAGCAGGGCTTCGCCTTCCCCAAGGACAGTGAGTGGCAAAAGGAATTCGAGGAATCCTTCGAATACGAGGAAACCGAGGACCAACTGCGAACCACCCGGGAAATCAAGGCGGATATGGAGCGGCCGGTGCCCATGGACCGGCTGCTTTGCGGCGACGTGGGCTTTGGCAAGACCGAAGTGGCCTTCCGGGCCATCATGAAGTGCGTTATGGGGGGCAAACAGGCAGCCATCCTGGTGCCCACCACCGTTTTGGCCCGCCAGCACTACCAGACCGCCGTGCACCGCTTCCGGGGGTATCCTCTGCGGATTGGGGTGCTTTCCCGGTTCACCCCCCCGGCGAAGGCCGCCGAATATCTGCGGCAGATGAAATCCGGGGCTCTGGACCTGGTGGTGGGGACCCACAAGCTGCTTGGCAAGTCGGTGGGCTTCCGGGATTTGGGCCTTCTGGTGGTGGACGAGGAACAGCGTTTCGGGGTGACCCACAAGGAGCGGCTGAAGGAGCTGACCCAGACGGTGGACGTTCTGACCCTGTCGGCTACCCCCATTCCCCGTACCCTGAACATGGCCCTCACCGGTATCCGGGATATGTCGCTTCTGGAAGAGGCTCCCTACAACCGGCACCCGGTGCAGACCTACGTGCTGGAGCATGATGATGGGGTGCTTTTCGATGCCATTTCCAAGGAATTGGCCCGGGGCGGTCAGGTATACTACCTTCACAACCGGGTGGAATCCATCACCCGCACCGCCAGCAAGATCCAGCGGGCCTTCCCGGATGCCACGGTTGCCGTGGGCCACGGCCAGATGAAGCCGGAGGAGCTTTCCGACGTCATGCAGAGCGTGGTGGCAGGGGAGACTCAGATTTTGGTTTGCACCACCATCATCGAAACCGGTATCGACATTGCCAACGTGAATACCTTAATTATAGAAGACGCCGACAAAATGGGCCTGGCTCAGTTGCACCAGATCCGGGGACGGGTGGGGCGCTCCGCCCGCAGGGCCTATGCCTACCTGACCTATCACAGGGGGAAGGTGCTCAGCGACGTAGCTACCCGCCGGCTTTCGGCTATCCGGGAATTTGCTGAGTTTGGCGCCGGGTTCCAGATTGCCATGCGGGATATGGAAATCCGTGGTGCGGGCA
>SVKS01000112.1 GCA_015068345.1 Oscillospiraceae bacterium | reverse complement strand
ATCGGGGACCGGTTGGTGGCGGATGCGGTGGTGGAACTGGTGAATACCGTTTCCCGCCGTCTGCTTGCCGAAAAGCCCGGCCTTCTCATTCAGTTCGGCCTTCACGCCACCTCGGTCAAGGACCATCTGGAATTGATTGCCCAGGTGGATAGCCGGGTGGAGATCATGTGGGAGGATTGCGGTATCTTCCCCTATGGCTACGATCCCTTCGCCCGGGATGAAGCCGAATTCCACAAAGCTGTGGAATTCACCGACAAAATCCTCAATCTGCGGCAGCTTGGCCGGGTCAGTATGCTCTACAAGGGCTTCATGACCCTGGATTGGGTGGGGGACCGCTTCGTGCACCAGGCGGGTCCCTTCATTTTAGGGGGCAACCCGGGGCGGCTGGCAGAACATGACAGGGCTCTCCTGACCCCCGCCTGGCGGCACCTGCAAAGCGGCTGGCTTCAAAACGGGGAGGTGGTCCATACCCTGACCCGGCACATTCTGGCCTCCCGCCGCCGGGTGACCCTGGGCATGGCGGGACAGTTTGCCGGGGGCATCTGGTTCCCCGAGGCCCTGTGTGCCCAAATTTTGTGGGACGCCGCCGAACCCTACGAGAGCATTCTGCGAAAGGTGACCAACCGCCGCAGTGTGACCATGGCATAAAACAACGCCCATCGGGAGTTCCCGATGGGCGGTTTTTTTATTATGCGGTTTTGGCTTTCTTCTTGTTGAGAAAATACCGGGTGACGAAGATGACGTTGAAGGTCACCGCCAGGGCCTGGCAGATCAGACCAATCCAGGAGAAGTAGATGTAGTTGTAGATAAACCACAGCACCCCCACCGGAATGAAGAGCAGCTTGATGTCGATCTCCCGGTCGCTCCACATGGCAAACACCAAAAGGATGTTTCCGGCCATCTGGATCAGGGTGGGGTACCCCGCCCAGGTGAAGATTTCAATGATGATGAAGCCGATGTTGAAGAGGATGGGTACCCAGGGACCGGTGAAGAACTTGTTTCTGCCCTTGAAGGCGCAGGCCAGCACCATCAGCCCGGTGAAGAGACTGCAAAAGGCGCCGGTGTAGGCCCCCAGGATCAGGTAATGGACGGTCCAAAGGACGTCCATGGCAATGTTACAGAGCATGATGGTCCGCCGGCTGACGGTCATCAGGGTGTAGGTCAAAAGGATGGCGGTGGCAACGAAGCCAATGCATTGGGCCAGAATATACATACCGATTTGCTCCTTATAGTTTGTGTTGGGTGATCCACAGAAGGATCCCGTCGTAGTCGATTTCTCCGGCCGCCACACCAAGGCCCAGCCGGGCAAGCTCATCCTGGGTATAGGACAGGGGGACGTGATTCAGCTCAAGGATCAGAAGCAGGCAAAGCACCCCGATGCGCTTGTTGCCATCCAGGAAGGGATGGTTGGACACCAGGGCGAACATGAGCCGGGCGGCCTTTTCCTCCGCCGTGGGGTAAAGCTCCACCCCGCCGAAGGCGGCGTCGGCACTGTAAACCGCCGATTCCAAAAGTCCCCGATCCCGTAAACCGGTGCCGCCCCCGGACTTTTCGGATACCAGGGGATGCAGGGCCAGCACCTCCTCCACCGAAAGCCGCCTCATTTGGCAAGCTCCGCGAAGGCCGCTGCGTTTTCTTCTAAAAGCTTCTCCGCCAGGGCCAGAAGCTCCTCCCGGCTATCGGGCTGGGGAACAGGTTTCTTTTCCACGTTGCATTCACCTCTTTTTTATCAGTATAGCCCAAAATTCATCGAAATGCAATCCTTTTCTTGCAATCCGGAAAGAATGGCGGTATAATGGCAGTAAATCTGACCCCGGGAGGTTCCACCCTATGACCATCGAAACCTATCACGTGGGCTCCGGCGAAACCGAAGCCTACCGGGCCCTGAAAGCCACCATTCCCCAGGAGGATCGGTATATGCATTACCGGTTAGAGGGAAACGTGGCAGAGGCGTCGGACGACTACTATTTTGTGGCTCATGAAAATGGGGTAGCCCTGTCCAGACTTTGGATGAGCGTCCCTAAAAACGACCATCCCATCGCCAACTGGGGCGCCTTTTTCACCCTGGAGGAATACCGGGGCCGGGGCATCGGCGGGCGTGTGCTGGACCATTGCTTTGAAACGATTCCGGCTTTGCCCAGACGTCCCCTGGGTCTATTCTGCACCGCCGGCAAGGTGGGGCTTGCGGGGCTCTATGCCCGTTATGGCTTCACCACCGCCATCCACGACACCGATTGCGGTCCCCTCTATTGCCCCATGGGGGATAGCCCGGCCGCCTTCCGGGAGTTTTGCAATGCCTACTATACCCCCGCAAAGTCCCTTCGCACCGAAAAGGCCACCTTCCGCCATCGTAACGAGGTGGATTGCCTTTTGAAATTCGCCCTGCTGGACCGGGGACTGGACTACCGTATCGATGGGGAGGGAGATTTGAACATGATACTTCTGAATACCCCGGAGCGGGATGCCAGGGTCATCCTCACCGAAACGGGCAAGTGCGTGGGCTGGATGTTGGATGGGAAAGTCTGCCTCCACCCTGACTATGAAATTCTCTGACACAATACAAAACCGCCGCCGGAGCTTCCGGCGGCGGTGCTTTTTTATTTGGCGTAGTTCCAGGCAATGCGGCAGGCCCGCTTGTAGGCTTCGGCAAAGTACTCCTCCAGGGAAAGCTTGCCGTAGCAGTCGTTTTCGTGGCGGCCCGGCTTGGATTTGAGCCCAAGCTCAAAGTTCAGGTATTCCAGTTTCCGGCTTTGACGGAGCCGGGCAACGTTGTCGGCCCAATCGGCAATGCCGTCGTAGGGCAGAAGGTGCAGGTCGTCGGTCCAAAAGGTGGTGCCGTCGAAGCGGCTGATGCCCAAATTGTCGTTCAGGTGGGTCACCAGCAGACGGTTCCCGTAACGGGCCAAAAGGTCCATGCTGTGGTTGTAGCAAAGCTCGTGACCCGAATCCCAGCAGAAGCCCACGGCTTCCTGGCCGGCAAAATGCTCCATCAGGGAGAAAAGGAATTCCTGCCCCTCGGTATTTTCGAAGGCCACCTGAATGCCGAGTTCACGGGCCCTGGCAACCAGGCGGTCGAAGGCCCCAAACCACAGGGTGTCGGCCTGGAATTCGTATTCAAACCCGATCCAGGTATGCACCACCAGCACCGGGATATGGTATTTTGCCCCGTCCTCCAGGGCGGCCATAACCTCCGCCAGGGCGGGGGTGTGGGTAGCCGGGTCGGGATTCCACATGTCTGCCGCCTTGCCAAAGGGGGCATGAAGCGATTGGAGGGCCAGCCCCCGTTCCCGGGCGGCTGTTACGATGGCGCAAAGATCGGCCTTCGGGTCCCATTCGGGGGAGATGGCATCAAATCCGGCGTCAGCCACGATTCCCACCACCTGAGGGGTGGGCAGGGTGTAGCCGTTGCCCAGAGAGATTCCTAATTTTTGTTTCCACATAGGTTTATTCCTCTTCCGCCCACAGGAGGGTGGCTTTCACGTGGCAGCTTCCCTCCTCCCAGGTGCCGTCGGAGGTATCGGTGTAGCTGTGGATAAATTCGTGGCTTTCCCCGGGACGGAGCAGAATCTTCTCTTCCCCATCGTCAAAGCCATAGCCATGGCCCTTGTCGCAGATCAGGTAGATGCCGTCGGGTTTGCCGTTTTCGTCCCGATGGTAGCCCCCAAACCCCATAAAGCTGTGGTCCAGCTTGCTCAGGGGAAGAATCTCGCTGAGGTCGCCGTGGGTGACCTGCATTTGGAACACCGGGGGCAGGGCCAGCACCTTGTACATGGCGAACTCTTCCCAAACCCGAAGCTTCATGGGAAGCTTGGCGGGGAGCTCTCCAAAGAGAGTCACGTAGTGGGTCATGGCGGCAAGCATACTGCCCGCCGGGCTGGGGTGGGTCTTGTCGGGGTCAAAAAGCTCCATCAGGGGCTCTTCCAGCCCTGCCGCCCAGAAGCGGCGTCCCACCGGGGAAACTTCGGCACCAGCCCGGGCGGCGGCTTTTTCGTAGGCATCCGCAAGGCGGTTTGTCATTTCTTCCCGGGTCAGGTTGTGTTCCGCAAGGAATTCTGCACCTTCCTTCCGTCCCCAGGTCATGTAAAGAACGAATTTGCCTACCCGGTCCTTGTATGTTTCGGTCAAGCCCAGAACCCCTTCTTCAAACTTGGGGTAATCCACAATGGGCAGGGTGCTCTGTTCCTGCAGGAAGCACACGTCCACGGCGGTTTCTTTCAAAAGGGATTCCAGTTCTTTGGCGGCTTCGTCACCCTCCAGGTTCTGGATTAGCCGGCGGCCGCCACGGGTCACCGACAGGGCTTCCACCTCCCGGCCGTTGGCCCGGCAAAGCTCGGCAAAGAGCCCAGGCAGATCGTTAAAATAGGTGTAGCTGTTGCCAACGAATAATACTTTCATTTGATTTCTCCCTCAAAGATCGGCTTCGTGGATCACAACCCCATCCTGCCGCAGGGCATCCTGCAGGGCGGTCACGTCCAGGGCGGTGAAATCGTCTCCCATGGCGGCGGCGGTGCCGGCGGCCTGGCCGGTGACGGCGCAACATGGGATCACCCGCATGATGTCCCACATACTGTCGGTGACCGAGGTAACCCGGCCTGCCATGATCAGGTTTTTCACCACAGGGGAGTATAGGGTGCCGAAGGGCACTTCGTAAACCGGACCCCGCTTGCGCCAGTCGGATACCATACCGACCGAATCGGCGAAGGGGGTGTGCATTTCGGTGTCGTGGAGGGTGTAGGCCCCGTCGATGCGGCGGGTCATGCGAAGCTGGGGGATGGAGGAAAGAATGGTGGGTACCGTGGTGGGGTCATTCTTCCGGAGCTTTTTCACGTCGTTCAGGGTGGAGGCGTGGGAGTGGATCATAAAGCGGGAGATTTCGTCCCCGTCCAGACCGGTGTAGCGCTCCTTACGCAAAAGCTCCACCTGTTTGCCGTTTACCTTCTGGTCATCGGGAATGTCGCTCCAACCCAGCATTTTCAGGTTGTAGCCCGATTGGTTTACGAAATAGTACCACGCTGCCAGTACGTTGCCCTGCTTGAAGGTTTCGGTGGGAGCCCCGGCGAAAAGGGCAATATCCGCGTCCCCGGTGGCGTCCACGAAGGATTTGGCGGCAATACCGAAGCGGCCCGACTTGTTCTCCACCATGACGGCGTCGATCTTGTCCTCCGTCCGGTGAGCCGAAACGGCGTAGCTTCCGTAAAGAATCTCCACCCCTTCTTCCAAAAGAAGCTGTTCCACCATAATGGCGAAAAGGTGGGGGTTAAACTGCACCATAAAGCGGTCATCCTGCTCGGTGCGGGACCCAACGCCCTCCAGCCAGTTGGCGGGATAACGGTCCTCGGGGCCCATGGCGATGGAAAGCCGCAGGAGCTCCTCTGCAATGCCGAAGGAAACCTGCTTGCCGTAGCCATCGCAAAGGGGCAGGTAGATGGTTACAAGTCCGGCAGTGCCAAGTCCGCCAAGTACGAATTGTTTTTCCAGCAAGATAACCTTTGCACCATGACGTGCGGCAGCTAAGGCGGCGGCAATGCCCCCGAAGCCCCCGCCGCAAACCAGTACGTCGCAGTTTTTTTCGATTTTGGTGGTCAGATTTTCGGTAATATACATGATCAACTCTCCTTGTTTGACAAAAACAGGGCAAAACCGGCCCCGAAGGACCGATTTTGCCCCATATTGGTATCTTATTTGTTGTCCACGTGGATATCCATCTGGGGATAGGGAACGGTGATGCCCTTCTCGTCAAAGGCCTTTTTGACCCCTTCCAGAAGGTCCATATATACCGTCCAGTAGTCGCCGCCCTTGGTCCAGACACGCACGGTGTAATCCATAGAGTTCTGGGAAAGGGAGGTCATCCGGATGAAGGGTTCGGGATCCTGAAGCACCAGGGGATGTGCCGCGACGATCTCGGCGATGGTATCCTTTACGAGCTGCATATCGCAGCGGTAGGAAGCGGAGAAGGTCAGGTCTACCCGACGGGTTTCTTCCGAAGAGTAGTTTTTCATGACCGAGTTGGTCAGGGCGCCGTTGGGAACGGTAATGCGTCGGTTATCCAACGTCAAAAGCTCGGTATATACCACAGAGATTTCCACGACGGTGCCCATTTCGCCCATGGCTTCGATGAAATCCCCAACCTTAAAGGGCTTGAAGAAGAGGATCATGATGCCCCCGGCGAAGTTGCTGAGGGAACCCTGCAAAGCAAGGCCGATGGCTACGCCGCAGGAAGCCAGCACGGTAATGAAGGATGCCGCCGGAATTCCCACGATCATGGCGACGGTGATCACCAGTACCGCATACAGGGCGATTTTGGAAAAGCCCACCAGGAAGGAGCGCAGGCTGCTGTCCATTTTGGAAAGCTTGGGGCTGTTGTGGAGCCACTTGGTGGCCATGCTGATCAGCTTGATGCCCACCAGGAAAACCACCACGGCCGCCAGAATCTTCAGTCCCCAATTGGTAACAAAGCTGACGATGGCCGACAGAATGGCAGGAAAGGTTAAATTCATAAAAAAGCCTCCTTGAATCTATTTTCTTTATTGTATCAAACTTTTGGAGATTTGGCAACCTGTTTTAGCATATCTTCCAGCAACGGCCGGATGGTTTTTGCCATGCGGTAGAAGCCCAGGTCGTTGGGGTGACAGCGGTCCACGGTGCAAAGCTCCCGGTCCTCGGTGCCGAAGAAGGTTTCCCCGTCGATGAACCAGACGTTTTGATCCCCCCGGGCTTTTGCATTTTCGTAGGTCTTGCGGATGATGTCCCGGCGCTGGGCGGCGTGGTCGTCGTTTTCAAAGTCGGGCTTGGACATCATCAAAATCGGCATATCTGGGAAGTGCTCCCGCATGCGAAGGAAGAAGGGCTCGTGGGTGGCGGCCAGGTGGGCGGGGTCCGGGGCGTTGTGGTCGTAGTCGTAAACGAAGGCGGTAAAGGGGATGGTGGCAAGGTAGTCGGCCATTTCCAGCTCTCCCTTGGCACTTCCCGAAAAGCCGAAGTTGTAAAAATCCATGTCCAGCCAGCGGGAAAGCATGGCTTCGTAACTGTTCATGGGGCCTGCAGGACACCCCCCTTCGGTGATGGAAGAGCCATAGAACATGACCGGCCCCACCGAATAGGGAGTGGGGGCCTCCACCCGGGCGTCATCGGGGAATTCCAGCACCAGGTCGGTGATGATCTTGTTCCGGGGCAGCCACAGGGTGACCTCCTCCATATCGGCGGATTTGTTCACGGTGGTTTCGAAGGTGTGGATTGTGTAGTCGGCAGGGTATGCCAGGGCGGTGTAACGGGCGTTCCGGTGGTCACCAATGGCAACTGCCACCGAGGAGGAACCGAAAATGCCCATGCCAATATCGTGGCCCAGGTTTTCAATGGTGGCCCTGACGGTAAAGGTGGGGGCATCGGTACGGAACCCCACCCGGCCGCCGGGGGTCCGCCGGCCTAAAAATGCCAGGGAGGGAAGCTTCTCCCGAAGGGCGGCGGGGACCCGCTCAAAAATGCGTTTTTCCTCAAAAAAGGGAACCCCAAATACCCGGATGGGGGCGTCCCAGGCGGTCATTTTCTTCATGCGGCAACCTCCTTGCGGCTGATCTGTGGATGGATCCATTATACCACCCACAGGGCAAATTGACAATGGGAAATCCATTGTCAATGGAAGATTTTAGGGGCGGAATGGAAATAAAAAAGCCGCCCCCGGAGGGACGGCAAAGGGTATTTTGTTTGGTCAGATGCCAAAGATTCCGTTCAGCTCCTCCATCTTCTCCTTGGTGGGGGTGGGAAGCTCGGCGAAGGGGAAGGGGATGCCCAGGGCGTCGTATTTGGTCTGGCAGATTTTGCGGAAGGGAAGAAGCTCCACCCCATCCACCACAGGGTGGGACTCCGCCAGGGCCTTTAGGGACAGGGTATCCTCCCGGCTGTCGTTGATGCCGGGGAGAATCACCCGGCGCAGGGTGGTGGGAATGCCTCGCTCCTGCAATCTGTCCAGAAAGTCCGCCACCGGGGCGATGGGGTGCCCCGTGTACGCCCGGTAGGCGGCATCGTTTGTAAATTTGTGGTCCAAAAGCACCCGGTCGGTCTGCGCTAAAAGGGCCGAAACCTGCTCGTTCCAAATGCATCCCGAGGTGTCCAGGCAGGTGTGGAGGCCCTTTTCGTGACAAAGGGCGAAAAGCTCGGTGCAAAATTCGGCCTGCAACAGGGGTTCGCCACCCGAGATGGTGATGCCCCCCTCCTGGCCAAAGTAGCTTTTGCAGCGAAGGACCCGTTTCAAAACCTCCTCCGGGGTGTAGTCACTGCCCTCTGCCATATCCCAGGTATCGGGGTTGTGGCAAAAGGCGCACCGCAGGGGACAACCCTGGGTGAACACCACGAAGCGTACGCCGGGGCCGTCTACCGTGCCGAGGCTCTGGAAGGAATGGATCCGTCCGGTCATACGGCATCGTGGAAGGTGCGGCTGATGACCTCACGCTGCTGCTCCCGGGAGAGCTTGTTGAAGTTCACCGCATAACCCGAAACGCGGATGGTCAGGTTGGGATATTCTTCGGGATTTTCGTATGCCCGGATCAGGGTATCCCGGTTCATGACGTTGACGTTGATATGGTGGGCCTTTTTGGCAAAGTAACCGTCCAGAATGGCCACCAGATTGTCCACCTGCTCTTTGCGGGTTCTGCCCAGGGCATCGGGGGTGATGGAGAAGGTGTTGGAAATACCGTCCCGGCAGTCCTCGTAGCGGATCTTGGCCACCGAGTTCAGGGAAGCCAGGGCGCCGTTTTCCTCCCGGTTGTGCATGGGGTTGGCACCGGGGGCGAAGGGGGCGCCGGCGGCCCGGCCGTCGGGGGTGGCGCCGGTGTGCTTGCCGTACATGACGTTGGAGGTGATGGTCAGTACCGACAGGGTATGCACCGCATTCCGGTAGGTGGGGGTCTTGCGCAGCTCGGTGATCACCTGGTGGGCCATATCCCGGGCAATGAAGTCCACCCGGTCGTCGTCGTTGCCAAACTTGGGGAATTCCCCTTCGGTCTTGAAGTCCACGATGTACCCCAGCTCATCCTTCACAGGGTGAACCTTGGCAAACTTGATGGCACTCAGGGAGTCGGCCACCACCGAAAGACCCGCAATGCCAAAGGCCATCAGCCGTTCCACGTGGGTGTCGTGGAGGGCCATCTGGGTCTTTTCGTAGGCGTACTTGTCGTGGATGTAGTGAATCACGTTCATGGTGTTCACGTAAAGCCGGCTCAGCCAGGAAATGTAGATGGAGTAGCGCTTCATCACCGCCACGAAATCCAGGGTGTCGGCTTCCATCACCGGCATCTGGGGGCCGATGTGCATGCCGCTGGTGGTGTCGTAGCCGCCGTTGATGGCGATCAGCAAAA
>SVKS01000111.1 GCA_015068345.1 Oscillospiraceae bacterium | reverse complement strand
TATCAAGCACCAACCGACAGAATACCAAGGGCAACAGCACCGATAGCGAATATGCCAAGGGCAACAGCACCGATAGCAATCAATCCCAAAGAAAAATTACCAAAGGAAAGAAGTCCAAGAGACAACAAACCAAATGATAAATATCCCATAGATAGAAGCCCCAAAGAGCAAATGCCCCGGGCTTGGAGCCCGATGGCAAAAACACCCCTAGCCCGAATTCCAATAGCAAAAAAGCCGTTGGCGTTGCGGGCAATATGATAAAGCGGCAAACCACAAATAAGGCGATTGCTTTTGCGTTCTCGGAGAGTTAGGAAAACGTGATCCTGGGGGGCTGGCGGAGGTGGGGAGGAATAGTCCTTTTCGGTTATCTCTTCACGCAGAAGATAATCCATGGAACAGTCAAATAACTTACCAAGCTGAATCAGTTTTTCGGTTTCGGGGTAGGCAAGGTCGGATTCCCATTTGCTTACCGATTGACGGGAAACCCCTAAAAGCTGGGCAAGCTGTTCTTGGGTGTAGTTCAGCTTCCGGCGTTCACTTGCAATTTTTTCGCCAAGTGTCATACGAATACTTCCTTTCGGTTGGTTTGGAATCTGCTTGTATCATACAATACTTTTGCAAAGCAGGCAACCAATCTGGCCGTTCTATTTGTCAACTTGCGGTTGCGAAGGAGAAAAACCTGCTTTTTCCCGGACAAGGGCGATCAATTCCAATTCGGACTCGATCTCGCCTGCATAGGGGTAGGTGGAAATTCGCTTTTCGAATTGATGATAGATTGCTTCAGCCTTTTGAGCATCCTTTTCCCAAAGCAAAGACAATGCGTATTGGGTACGGAGCACGGCGGGATTGTCTTTCATTTGCTTGACAAATTGAGTGAAGCCCGGTGTTTGCAGGGAGGATAGCAAGTCCTGGCGCATTTCTCCCAAAAGCTCCAGGAGTATATAGTCACATGTGAGCAAATGCCGGTACATATCCACCATTCCGATTTCATCCCGAAGCAGGCGGGACGTCAATTCGCTTGCTTTTTCGTACTCTCCGATATCCATCAGACGATTGGCAACATAAACGCCCTGGGCGGCAACAAGACTATTTTGCATGGCTTCGTTGGTGGGGAGCGTGAACCATTCTTCCGGCATATCCTTCAGGCGAAGACCCTGGGTGGTACATTCCGCGATTTTCATTTGAAGCCAGAAGGCTTGCATGGCTTCCGGGTTGCGGCGAAGAGAAAATGCGTTGTAGCCGTCGTTATCCACCATTCCCATACGAAGAGGAATTCCATTCATGGCGGCTGTGAATACGCCAACGATACAAAAGATCAGGCAAGTCGTATGGAGAAGAGAGGTGGGGGAGAGAAACAAGCAGGGGAGCAGAAAAAGAAGGCTTGCGATCAGGTTCATAAGCGATCCGCCAAGATTGTAAAGAAAAACGGGAATTCTTCCGTTTTCAAAATCGGGCGGTGCCATCAGGCATTGACCGCCGGTTCCGGCCAGGGAGTGACGGCGGAAGGAGAGGCTGCCATTTTGTCTGATCCACATCAGGTTAAAAATACGGAAAGAACAGAAGCGATATCCGGTTGCTAAACCGAATACAAGGTGTCCGGCTTCGTGAACGATCAGGTGGAAGAAAATGGCAATATACATCGCCAAAAGCATGAGAAGAAGAAAGGGGAGTGAGAATCGATCGCCCAAAAGCCGAACGATGGTAATGCCGCAGAAAAAGCCCATTAGCATGAAAAATACGACACCAATATAGTTACGCAGATCATATTTTCTTCGCTTTTTCATAAATATACCTCGATTACAAGATAGGATGATATTCCCATTATACCACGATATAAGCCCACTGTCACGAAAAAGTTGAATTGACAAAGAAAGTGTCACATGGTAGAATGAATCCATTGTGTAAGTAAGGAGAGTGCGCACATGGAAACGTCCTATAAGAAGACTCGTTTTGCCTGTTATCGGGGTTTTATTACCCAGGCCATCATTGTGAATCTGGCCCCCTTGTTTTTTGTGATCTTTCGAGAAAAGTTTGGCTTGAACTTTATCCAGATCGCAAACCTTACGGGTATCAACTTTGGTGCGCAGATTATTGTGGATTTTCTTGGAGTTCTGTTTGTGGATCGGCTTGGATATCGTCGGTGTCTCTTATGGGCCCATGCATGTGCCTTTTTGGGGTTGGTGGGACTTGGTCTGTTACCCTTCCTGATGCCGCCATATGCGGGCTTGATTACTGCCACCATTACCTATGCTATTGGAAGCGGACTGGTAGAGGTACTTTTGAGCCCTGTGGTGGATAATCTTCCGGCCGAACCCGGGGGCGGTGCGATGGCGCTTCTGCATTCCTTTTATTCCTGGGGACAGATGGCTGTGGTTCTTTTGACCACCATCCTTATTCGCATCATTGGGGAAGACCTGTGGTTCCTGTTACCTGTTCTTTGGTCACTATTGCCCCTGTATAACTATTTTTCCTTCCGTAAGGTTCCCATCATCGAACCGGAGCAAAAAACCAGCCTGGCGGAAATGAAGCGCCTTTTTGGCAATGGGGTATTTTATCTTGCTATCCTGCTTATGATTTGCAGCGGGGCTTCCGAGCAGGTGATGAGTCAGTGGGCTTCCATGTTTGCCGAAAAGGGGATAGGCGTTTCAAAAATCTGGGGCGACATCCTGGGGCCATGTTTTTTCGCCTTTACTATGGGGATCGGGCGAACTGTATTTGGGGTTTTGGGTGACCGGATCAATATGCGAAAGGCCATCATGCTGACCAGTTTGGGGGCTGTAGCGTGCTACCTGGTGACGGTTTTTGCTTCGATTCCGATTTTAGCATTGCTGGGTTGTGCCATGACCGGCTTTATGGTCAGCGCTATGTGGCCCGGTATGCTGGATCTTTCCAGTGCCCGCATGAAGGGTGGCACCGCCATGTTTGGCTTGCTTGCAGTGGCTGGCGATATGGGGTGCTCAGGTGGCCCTATGCTGGCCGGAGTTGTTTCTGATTTTGCGGAAAAGAGCGGACTTGCACAAAGCTTTTCCCTCACAGGAGAGCAGTTTGGCATGAAAGCCGGAATTCTGGCAGCAATCATATTTCCTGTCATTATGTTTTTTGGAACGCTACTCTTCAAAGAAAAGAAAAAGGCATAAAAAAAGTCCCTCCGCAGAGGGGATGATGGAAAGGAAGAAGTTATCATTCACTTTACATCGTGCAAACAACGAAACAGCAAGCCTACCAAAGCTTGATGTTTCTTGTATTGCTGTGATAGAATAAAAACGACAAACTTGTATTTAGTAAACTATAGAGAGGGAAATGAAAGTTGTTGACCGATATTCAAGCGGAACGATTTATAAAAAAGTTGGGAACAGAAAGCTATAACGAACGAATTGGTATAGCGGAGAAATACAAAAAACAATGGGAGCTGTCTGAAATAGAATTTCAGTCGGAGATTTCCAATAATAATCTGATTTTCTATGCAGTTTCAAAACGATACGGTAAGGTTATTCTCAAAATTCGTATTGACAATGGTTTTGATAATGAAATACTGGCATTGAAATTGTTTCAAGGGGAGAACTTCTGCAAACTATATGAGTATTCGTTTGAAGATGAAGCATACATCATGGAACGAATTGTACCTGCCCACACTTTATATGAAAGCGTTCCCCGTAACGAACGTATTCAAATTGCAACCGAAATATTCAAAGAACTGCACAAGACTGATTTGCCCGATGGTACATTCCCTACATACACCGGATGGTTTGAAGAAGGGAAAGAAGGTACGAAAAATCGTGGGGATTGTGAAGATATGTATCAGTATCTTGACCGAGCAGAGCAAATGCTTGCAGATATATGCAAAAAGTATTCTCGCAATCTTCTGCTTCACGGTGATTTACATCATGAGAATATTCTTAAAAATGAACATGGCGGTTATACGGTTATTGACCCTAAAGGCGTAATAGGCGACCCTGTATTTGATTTATCGAGATTTATACTTGATGAGTTCAGAGATGATTTGACATCAGAGCCAAAGGAGATAATCATTGATTTTGTACAAAAGCTTGCTGATGGCGTAGGTATTCCTTGTGAGATCTTATTGCGCTGCTTGTTTATTGAAACGGTCATTTGGCTTTTCAGAGAGGAACTTGCAAACGGAGAAAGTCTTGAAGAGAGCAGGCAGCTGATTGCTAATATGAAAGTTGCGTATCAATTGACTCACGGCCGGAAAGAAAATTGCAGGAACAGAAAATGACAGATTGATGGAGTAATAGATTCCAATTTATTGAGCAAACGAAAACTGATTCCCCCTCCCTCAGGAGGGCGCAATTATACGCACGGTATCCGTGCATTACGTTTGTATACCTACATAAGCAAAGGAGCATCCGAACGCCGGATGCTCCTTTGTTGGTTGATGGAGAAATTGTTCCTTAAGAACTCTTCCGCCAAGGAGGGACTTTTTATGGAAATTACTTGGTACCAAAAATACGGTCGCCGGCATCGCCAAGACCGGGCAGAATGTAACAATTTTCATTCAGGCACTTATCCACCTGACCGGCGTAAATGTGTACGTCGGGATGGGCAGCGTGGAGACGCTTGATGCCCTCAGGGGCAGCAATGATGCACAGGAACTTGATGTTGGTGCATCCACGGTCCTTGATGAACTGGATGGCAGCTTCGGCAGAACCACCGGTGGCAAGCATGGGATCCAGAACGTAAACTTCACGCTGATCGATGTTTTCGGGCAGCTTGCAGTAGTATTCGTGGGGCTCATGAGTTTCGTGGTCGCGGTAAAGACCGATGTGACCAACCTTAGCGGAGGGAATCAGGGCATGAATACCGTTGACCATGCCGAGACCGGCGCGAAGGATGGGTACGATAGCCATCTTCTTACCTTTAATGAAGGGGACAGTGGCGCGGCAGAGGGGAGTTTCGATTTCAAGTTCTTCCAGAGGAAGATCCCGAAATACTTCGTAGCCCATCAGCATGGCGATTTCTTCCACAAGTTCACGGAAAAGCTTGGAACCGGTGTTGATGTCACGCAGGGTGGAAATTTTGTGCTGGATCAGGGGGTGGGTAAAGATTGTGATGTTGTCCATGTTCTCCATTGTAAAATCTCCTTATATTTTGTCGGCATTTGGCCGCAGGTACACTTATTGGATAATGACGGTTTCTCCATCGGAAGAAAGAGAAATCTCGTCCAAAGAACCGTTTTCGTTTTCCAGAATCAAGCTAGCGGCTTTGTCTTCGATTTCCTTCTGAATCAGACGGCGAAGATTTCTGGCACCAAACTTAACCGAATAACCCTTGCCGGAGAGGTAATTGACCAGCTTATCATCCCATACCAGTCGAATACCCCGGTCAAAGAGGACTTCAGCCAGTTCACGAAGCATCAGCTTGGTGATTTCCTTGAAGTCGGATTCATCCAGACTGCGGAAGGTGATGATATCGTCCACCCGGTTGATGAATTCGGGACGCAAAAAGTCCTGAAGAGCCCGCATGGTCTTTTCCTTATTCTGTTCAGAAACAGTACGTCCAAATCCAAGGGAGGAGGAGGAACCACTGCCGGCATTGGTGGTCATGATCACGATTGCATTTTCAAAGCTGACCACACGGCCGTGGGCATCGGTGATACGACCGTCGTCCAGAATCTGAAGGAGGATATTGAGTACATCGGGATGTGCCTTTTCGATTTCATCGAAAAGTACCACCGAGTAGGGCTTACGGCGAATCTTTTCGGTCAGCTGGCCGGCTTCGTCGTAGCCAACGTATCCCGGGGGCGAACCTATAATACGGGAAACAGTGTGCTTTTCCATGAATTCAGACATATCCAAACGAATCAGAGCTTCGGGGGTGTCAAACATATCCAGGGCAAGCTGTTTCACAAGCTCGGTTTTGCCGACGCCGGTGGGACCGGCGAAGATGAAGGAAATGGGTTTGCGCTTGTAGGAGATACCGGCCCGGTTACGGCGAATGGCGGCGGCAACCGCTTCTACTGCCTCGTCCTGGCCAATGATGTGGCCCTTCAAACGGGTATCCAGACCGATGATCTGCTGAGATTCGGCCTTTTGCACCTTGGAAGCAGGAATTTTGGTCCAAAGCTCAATCACGTGGGCAAGATCGCCTTCTTCCACTGCGGGACGGTAGGATGCGAGTTGGGCTTTGCGTTCATTCAAACGCAGTTCCCGGCTTTTCAGCTCGGCGAGTTTTTCATAGGCTTCGGTGGTGTGGTCGTCGTTCAAGGCTTCCCGGTCGGTCTCAATGGCATCCAGTTGGCGCTGGATATCCGAAAGCTCGATCAAGGCAGTATTACGCAGATTGACAGCCGAGGCGGCCTCATCTAAAAGGTCAATAGCCTTGTCAGGGAGGTAACGATCGGTGATATAGCGTTCCGACATGGCTACTGCACGGCGGCAAATTTCATCCGAAATGGTAACAGTGTGATACTCCTCGTAGTATTTCCGGATGCCCTTCAGGATTTCCACCGATTCCGCAACCGAAGGCTCGGCAACAGTGACCGGCTGGAATCTGCGTTCCAAAGCGGCATCTTTTTCGATATATTTGCGATATTCGGTGAAGGTGGTGGCACCGATTACCTGGACCTCACCCTTGGAGAGGGCGGGTTTCAGGATATTGGCGGCATTCATACTGCCTTCCGAATCGCCGGCACCGACAAGATTGTGAACCTCATCAACTGCGAGAATGATGTTGCCCAGTCGACGAATTTCTTCGATCAGGCCCTTCATACGGCTTTCAAATTGGCCACGGAACTGGGTCCCGGCAACAACAGCTGTCATATCCAACTGCCAGACTTCTTTATCCCGCAGCTTGATGGGAACGTTGCCTTCCACGATACGGGCGGCAAGACCTTCGGCAATAGCGGTTTTACCAACACCGGGCTCACCGATGAGGCAGGGGTTGGATTTTTGACGGCGGTTCAAAATCTGAATAACCCGTTCAATCTCGGTAGCGCGACCAACGATATTGTCAATTTTACCAGCTTTTGCTTTTTCGTTCAGGTTGGTACAGAATTGGTCCAGAAATTTATGTTTGGGAGCCTTTTGGTTTTTTTCGCCAGAACCGTCCCGCTTGGGCGGGGGAGGAGGCGGATTGGCGGGCAAGCCATCGCTGCCGTGGGCGCCAAAGAGTTTATCCAAAAAAGGGAAGGTGGCGGTGTTGCGGGTACCATCTTCAGAGGTGTTGTCTTCGCCGCCAGAGGTGATCAGGTCGGCAATATCCTCTGCAGAGCCGAGGGATTCCATCATGTCGTTGTTGATGTTTTCTATCTCATCATCACTGAGTCCCATGCGGGCGATAATGTCCTCCACCGGCTTTAATCCAAGCTCTTTGGCACATTTCAGGCAAAGGCCTTCCTGGGTGGTGACACCGTTCTCTATTTTGGTAACGAAAAGAACGGCAATATTTTTTTTGCAACGGGAACAAATGGTAGTCTTCATATTTTGTGGGATAATTCCTTTCTACAGGGGGTATCCGAATTTTGGGATCGGAGGTTATGCATAACTTTTTTATATAAGAAGATATAGCGGACAAAAGCGAGAATGCTGAGTCCGAACATGCCGAGGTAAATATATGTGGCAGTGGCTTCGGAAAGTGTTCCTTCAGGAAGGAGAATGAAAATAAAAGTGAGGAATGCCAGAAGGGCGGAAACGATTTTACCCGGCAGATTAGAAGCAGGGACATCCTTCATACGGGAAAGAATCAGTACACCGCCCAGAAGCATGCACAGCTCTTTCAGGGCATAAAGCAGGAAGATGATATAACCCAAACGATTCCGGATAGCAAGGCACAAAAGAGCAGACAATGCCAACAACTTATCTGCCATAGGGTCCAGCAGACGTCCAAGGGGGGTAATCATATTATAACGGCGTGCGATCCATCCGTCAATAGCATCACTGATGGCAGCTATGCCAAAAATAACACCACAAAGAATATGATAGTATCCGTCCGGGTATCCGGAGAGATAACATACGATGAAGATGGGGACAAGAGCCAACCGAAAGAGACTGATTTTGTTTGGAAGATTCATATGCTACCTGCCAATATGAAGGAATCAAAGTAGGATTTGCGTGATTTGGAAGGGATTGGTGTTTAAGAGGAAATGGTAAATGGGAGAAGCCATGACGGCGGCGGTCATGTTAGAACTGAAACAGGCATCCATCAGGGGCATCAGCCAGGACAGAGCCAGACAGAGAATCCAGCAGAAAACAAAACCAGTGGCAAAGCCGAGAAGTCCCCCAACGGCCATGTTCAAAACATGTAAAATCGGCATTTTCAAAAGACCATCCAAAACACCGGAGAGGAGAGAAAGTAACAGAATGGCCACAATCAGAGCCACCACAAAACAAAGAACGTAAGCAATGGCGTAATCCAAAAGCTCGGAAAGCTGAACAACCAGAGCTTCCCCGGTCTTGTAGTTCATTTTCGATGCGAGAGATTCCGCTAGTACGGTTGGAAAACCCTTTTCGGTTAAGACGGTGACCACCGTTTCGTAACTGCGTTCGGAAAGCTCGGCTTTATTCATGGCCGCAGTCATGGAGGTGCCAAGCCCCGGCAGTGGAATCTGGCCGGCAACAATGGGCGTTAGGGCATCAGCAACGTAACGGGCAAGAAAGAAGGAGACGATACTGCCGATCAAACCAAAAATGGTACGACAAAGTCCTTTTTTGATGCCGAAAATGGTAAATAATGCCAAAATGGCAACAATGCAAAGGGTCACAATCATGTGGGATGATCCTTTCCGGTCGGATCAGGGAATGTACAGTGTGCCATCACACAGGGCGATGACGGTGCCTTCTTCACTGACGGCGACCTGTTCTACGTAGGAGTCAAATTTGAAATCAGAATGGGAAGTCAGAGCGGCGGGATAAACTTCCACTACGTTGCCATGAGTTATGGCGAGTAAACGTCCCGAAGCGGCGAGAGAACCGAACTCCCGGGATTCCATAAGAGAACCTATGATGTTCCCGGAGCTGTCAATGGTTTGGATGGAAAAACGGGAACCAACGCGGTGACGTTCGGTAATGCAAGCCACAAAATCTTCCCCAAAGAGAAAGGTATAAAGCTCCTGATCACCGAAGGAATACATACCGGTGGTGGAGGCATTCCGGTCAAAGGAGAGGATGCCGTCGTGAAATACCACGGTGAAAACATCCTTATCCAGTTCTTTGATGGCAAGGGGCAGACGCTCGCCCAATGCCAGGGTTCCACGAATGCTGGAGGTTTCCCAATCCAGTAAAACGGCTGTGGTTTGATATCCGGTTTCGGTAGAGAGCAACCCAAGGAAAACCAGTGTCTTTCCATCGTTGGAAAGCAGGGCGGAAGCACCGAAATAATCAGGGGATTTGTATTCCATATGAAGGCTGCCAT
>SVKS01000110.1 GCA_015068345.1 Oscillospiraceae bacterium | reverse complement strand
GCCCGCAGGAGCCGCCGATGGCAACGTGATTTACGATGGGGATGCCAAGGAATGTATTTTCGCCCCGGGGAGTGAGTATTCCCCCACCGACCTCTTTCCCAATTTCAAGGACGTGATGCCCGGGGACAGCCTGACCCAAAAAATCACCGTGAAAAGCGACGTGGCCGACGGCACCAAGGTGAAAATCTACATGCGTGCCCTGGGGGCCCACCCTGATTCGGTGGAATTTTTGTCAAAGCTACACTTGCAGGTGGCGAAAAGCGAAGCAAATGAAATGGCATACATGTTTGATGCCGCCGCAAATGAGACCGCCCAGCTCACCGATTGGGTCCTTTTGGGTACCCTCTATTCCGGGGGCGAGGTCAATTTGGACGTGACCTTGGACGTGCCGGTGGAGCTTGACAACAACTTCAAGCATTTGGTGGGGTACCTGGATTGGGAATTTATGATTGAGGAATATCCCAAGGAGCCCGGTGACCCGGTGGCCCCGGATACCGGCGATGACCGTCCGATTGGCCTTTGGATCGGCCTGATGGTCCTGGGGCTTGGCGTGATTTTGGTCATGCTGTTTGTCCGGAAAAAGAAAACGTAGAATTACCGAAAAGAACGGAGAAGGGAGGCGGTGAGCCTTGCACAATCGAAAATGGCGAAAGGTGGCACTGGCTATTTCCGCCGTTCTGTTCCTTGTTTGGTGGGCCCTGGGAACCGGAGCCACCATTGCCTGGTTTAGCGACGTGGACAGCGTGCGAAATGAATTCCAAATCGGTCTCTTGCGTATGGACGTGGCTTACAAAAACGATATTGTAACCCAATATACCCCCTTGCAAGGGACAACCAAAGCCTTCAACGACCAAGCCCTTTACGAGCCGGGGTATACCCAGGTGGTGTATCTGGAAATTGAAAATGAGGGCGACATGGATTTTGAATACAAGGTAGCTGTGACGGTGGAAGATTTTGTCAACGGCAAAAACGCCTGGGGCGAAACAATCTACCTGCCGGACTATTTGCGCTACGGGGTTGTATTCGCCGAAAATGAAGACGAACTGGAAGCCATGGTGGAGGACCGCTTGAAGGCAAAACAGAATGCCACCAATGAATGGGATGCGCTTGGTACCTGGTCGGGGAAATCTCCCTACGTTTTTGAAGCTGGGGAAGAAAACCATTATGCTGCCCTGATCGTTTATATGCCGGAAGAGGTGGGGAACGCCGCCAATTACCGGGGATTTACTCAGCCCAGTGTGGAATTGGGCATTCGGGTTTCCGCTTGGCAGGTGGGAGCCAAAATCGATTGATGAAGGAAGGGAGGATGCCACATGGGGATTCGATCGTTATTTACCGTGCCTGAGGGGGAAAAGGTAACCGAAAAGCACCTAAGAAGAGTGTTGATTTCATCGGTTTGCAGCATCCTTCTGTGTATGGCCTGTTTGGTGAGCGCCACCTGGGCGTGGTTCTACGTGGACCTGCAAAACAAGGGCAACGTGATTCAAATTGGCACCCCTTCGGTTGTGGTGGAGGTGGGGGAGACGGAATATACCGCAGGGACCGAATTGACCGAGACCGTCACCTTGAGCATAATCCATGCCAACACGCCGGACGACATGAACCGGCAATGCCCCCTGTACGTGACCTTGACCATCAAGAAAAGTGATGGGGAGAGCGTAACGGTTGTTGTTTCTTTGGATCAGGATAAAGGGTACAAAAGAGATGTTACCATTGATAACGAGCAACCGGCAAGCTATACGCTAAGCTGGACAGTTTCCTGGTTCCCGCCGGCAAACGAAACCCTGCTGACCGAAAATACGGTTACCCTGACCGAACCGGAGACGGTAGAGGAAGACAAAAGCAAAGAGGAACCCGAAAACAACCCAGATTCCGCAGCAAAAACCGAGGGCGAAGGAACCCAAACTACCGGAAATTCCACCGACCCCACTTCGCAAACCACCGACCCCACATCCCAAAATACTGATCCCACATCCCAACCTGCCGAACCTACTTCGCAACCCACCGAACCTACTTCGCAGCCCACCGAACCCAATCCTACAGAATGAAGCCACAATGGCCCCGACCACCCTGTGGTCGGGGTCGTTTGGATATCAAGGAGAATCCTATGGCAAGAGGAAAGAAAAACATAATAGAACCCGGTCAAACCTTTGGCCGGTGGACGGTTTTGGAACCGGTACCCGGGGATGGCCAGCCAAGATGGCTTTGCCGGTGCGCCTGCGGCACCGAGCGGGAAGTCCTGGAGCGAAGCCTGGTTTACGGCAGCAGCCAAAGCTGCGGCTGTCTGCGAATCGAAAAGACCGGGGAGGCCCTGGCCCACGATTTGACCGGAAAAACCTTCGGGGAATTGACGGTGCTCCATCGGGCGGAAAATCAGCGCCATTATGGGGGAGTATGGTGGACCTGCCGCTGCAGCTGCGGCGAGCTGTATGACACCACCGGCACTCTGCTGGTGAACGGGCGGCGGACCCGCTGCAGCGGACCGGCCCATGAAAAAAACTACGCATCGGCGGACATTGCCGGCCAGCGGTTCCACCGTCTGGTGGCGATAAAGCCCCTGCCCAAGCGGGATGCACGCTATTCGGTGATATGGCTTTGCCGGTGTGACTGCGGCAACGAAGTGGAACTGCCCTACAACACCCTGGTTTACAGCAACGTGCAAAGCTGTGGCTGTCGGAAAAAGGAACACAATGCCGAATTGAAGGACAACCTGATCCACGTGGCAGGTACCTCCCTGGATATTCTGAAAAGCACCAAGGTCCCCGAAAACAACACCAGCGGTGCCAAAGGGGTCTATTGGATCCGGGGCAAATGGGTGGCAAAGATCGTGTTCCAGAAAAAGGCATACTATCTTGGCACCTTCGACAAATTTGAAGAAGCGGTGGCCGCAAGAAAACAGGCGGAGGATATGATCAACCGGGGAACCGTAGCCCATTACGACCGGTGGAAGGCCAAAGCGGAGGCTGACCCCGCCTGGGGAGAAGCCAATCCCATGGAGATTCGGGTCAGTCGCAACGTGAACCACGAGCTTGTGGTGGATTTCCTGCCGGAACTGGGGGAGGAAGGGGCGTAAGCCGCGGCTTTGGGCCGTCGAGGGCGCCGGCCCCTACGGAGGCTGTACATATCCCATTCCCCGTGCCGCAGGCGGCCCGGGGGCGGACGCGCAATGCGCGCCCCTACATGACGGGCCTTCTCCGTCCGTAGAAGACAGATCGGATGGTTGACAGGGGAAGGGTTTTCGTGTATAATAGAAGGGTGAAAATATGGAAACCCAAATACCAAAATTCTTTCAAAATAAAGGAGCCAATTGCATGAAACCTATCCTCTTGGTCGTCATGGACGGCATCGGATTTTCCAAGACCGGTCTGGGTGATGCGGTCACCCTGGCCAACACTCCCACCCTGGACAAGCTGTTTGAAACCTGCCCCAACGTCCGCCTGAAGGCCCACGGCGATGCCGTCGGTCTGCCCAGCGACGACGATATGGGTAACTCCGAAGTGGGTCACAACGCCATCGGCTGTGGCCAGATCTACTCCCAGGGCGCCAAGCTGGTAAACGAATCCATCGAAAACGGCAAGGCTTTTGCCTCCGACGCCTGGAAGGACTTGATTGCCAACTGCAAGGAAAAGGAAAGCACTCTCCACTTCATCGGCCTGCTGTCCGACGGTAACGTCCACTCCAACATTGCTCACCTGAAGGCCATGATCGAACAGGCCAAGGTGGAAGGCATCAAGAAGGTTCGCGCCCACATCCTGCTGGACGGCCGTGACGTGCCTGCCACCAGCGCCCTGGATTATGTTGCCGACCTGGAAGGCCTGTTCAAGGCCCTCAACGGCGACGATTTCGACGGCGCCATCGCCTCCGGCGGCGGCCGTATGAAGGTCACCATGGACCGCTACAAGGCCGACTGGGCCATGGTCAAGCGGGGCTGGGACACCCACGTTCGTGGCGTTGGCCGCACCTTTGCCTCTGCCGAAGAAGCCATCACCACCTATCGGGAAGAAAACCCCGGCATGATCGACCAGGATCTGCCTCCCTTTGTTATCGCCAAGGACGGCGCCCCCATCGGCAAGATGGCCGATGGCGACAGCGTAATTCTCACCAACTTCCGCGGCGACCGTGCCATCGAAATCAGCATGGCCTTCGACGATCCCGACTTCGCCGAATTCGACCGGGAAGAGGTTCCCGCTGTTCTCTACGCCGGTATGCTCCAGTATGACGGCGACCTGGCTCTGCCCAAGCGCTTCCTGGTGAACCCGCCCGAAATCAAGGATACCCTCACCGAAGTTCTTTGCGCCGCCGGTGTCAAGGAATACGCCGTTTCCGAAACCCAGAAGTACGGCCACGTGACCTATTTCTGGAACGGCAACCGCAGTGGTAAGGTGGATCCCGAACTGGAAGATTACGAAGAGATCCCCTCCGACAAGGTCTCCTTTGACGAACGTCCCTGGATGAAGTGCGCCGAAGTCACCGATGCGGTTCTGGCCGCCATGGAATCCGGCAAGTACGGCTTCATCCGCTGCAACTATCCCAACGGCGACATGGTTGGCCACACCGGCAGCCTGGAAGCCACCATCATCGGCGTAGCCGCCGTTGACCTGTGCCTGGCCCGCATTATGCCGGTTGCCGAAAAGCTGGGTTACACCGTGCTGATCACCGCCGACCACGGCAACGCCGACGAAATGCTGGAAAAGAACAAGAAGGGCAAGGTTGCTGTCCGCACCGCCCATTCCCTGAACCCGGTTCCCTTCATCATGTACGGCACCGACCGTGAATTGAAGGAAGGCGCTTTTGGCCTGGCCAACATCGCCCCCACCGTGGTGGACCTGATGGGCATCGAAGCCCCCGCAAGCTGGATGGAATCCATGCTGAAATAAGTCAAGCATCCCCCGAAGGATTCCTTCGGGGGATTCCTGTATTCAGGGAAATTTCCGGGGATCTTCACACGGTATTCATATTTCCGTCAAATTCCGGAGGTACAATAGAATCATGGAAAGGGTCGAAAAGATCCTGCAGAAAATTCGACCTTTTCCCGGGCCCCTTTTGTGGTACAATGAGGTTGCCTTGGGCACGTCATAGGGAAGGGGACCCTCACTCTCTCTCACCCCACACAAAAAGGTAACTGCCCGCCTCAAAAGGGCAGACCAAAAACTCCGCCGGCTTTTGATTTGCACTCTCTTTTCTCCGGCGTTTACATACCCCGCCCGACAAAAGGTCCGGCGGGGATTCGCGATATCTTTGCATATGAAAGGAACTGATGAAAATGAAAAAGATTTTGAGCCTGCTTGTCATTTTGGCCCTTTGTGTATCTCTGTTTGCTGCCTGCTCCCGAACCAGTACAGAATCCTTCGGTGGAGAGGAAGGGGACGAACCCCAGATTCCCACCGGCACCTATGAGACCAATTCGGAAACCGAAGAAAACGAAGCCCCCGTGGAAACCGAATCGGAAAGCGTAAGCGAAAGCGAAGCGGAATCCGAGAGCGAAAGCACCTCTGAAGAATCGTCGGAAACCGAAGCTGAGGTGGAAAGTGGCTTTGCGGAAGCGGTCTTCTACGGTGGGCGCATCGATGGGTTTGACATCAATCAGGGAAAGCTGACTTTGACGGTCTGTGAAGTGTCCGGCGAGAACGTGAACCAGCTTACCATTGCTGACTTCAAACCGGTTGAAAAGACCCGTTCTTTGATTTTGCCCAGCAATACCAGCGTATTTAGCGTAGAATCAGGCAAGGTTTCCAACAGCTCCCTGGAAGCAATTGCCACCGATATGTTTGCCGTTCTGGAAGGGGACGACAATTACATGGAGCTCTATCTCTACAGAGAATGATCCGAAAGCCCCCTCGGTCGGAGGGGGCTTTTTTGCCGAAAATATCTGTTGCAACTACGAAAAAAGGATGGTATAATCACGATATAAACAACTTAACGAAAGGATCGAGATACTATGAGTCTTTCCCAAAAGCTTCTGACCGAGGGCGGCGGTATTCTCCGCCTGGCTCCCACCTGGGTCCCCCGCTCCTTCTGTATCCCCGGCCGCCGCATCAAGCTCCACCCGGACGATTATTACGTCCTGGGTCTGGAACGGGGCGGCATTGACGAGAGATGGTTCGCATCCACCACCCACGCTGAAAACGGTCCCGAAACTCCGGAAGACGAGGGCCTTTCCTACGTGGTATCCGCCGACGGCAGTGAACGGGTTCTCCTGCGGGACATGGTGGATGAACTCAAGGGGGAGGTCATTGGTGACGCTCTCTGGAACAAATACGGCAAATGGCCCATGTTCAGCAAATTCTTCGACAATCTGGGGCCGCTGCCCCACCACATCCACCATCGGGATGAACACGCCGCCCGTGTAGGCCAGGCCGGTAAGCCCGAAATGTACTTCTTCCCCGCCCAGTGTAACAACCATGGGGGTGAATTCCCCTTCACCTTCTTCGGTCTGAATCCCGAAACCACCAAGGAGGAGGTCCGGGAAAGTCTGGCCGCCTTCCCCAAGGGGGATAACAAGCTCCTGGATCTTTCCCGGGCGTATAAGATCACCCTGGATACCGGTTGGGACGTGCCTCCCGGTGTGCTCCATGCTCCCGCAAGTCTGTGCACCTACGAGCCCCAGTTTGCAAGCGACGTCTACGCCATGTATCAGTCGGTACTTTACGGCGGCAAGTGCGTACCCGAAAACCTTCTGTGGAAGGACTGCCCCGAAGAAGAGATGGGCAACGTGGACTACCTCCTGGATGTGATCGACTGGGATGCCAACATTGACCCCGATTTCCACAAGAACCGCTTCATGAAGCCCCTGGTGATCACCGACAACGAAGCCTACACCGAGGAGTGGATCTGCTACAAGTGCCCCACCGTCTGTGCCAAGCGGCTTACCGTCAAGCCGGGCCAGAAGGTTACCATCACCGATGCGGCGGCCTACGGCTTCATCCTCCTGGAAGGCAAGGGCACCATCGGCAAGTGGGAAATGGAGACCCCCACCCTCATCCGTTATGGGGAACTCACCCGGGACGAATTCTTCGTCACCGAAAGCGCCGCCAAGGCCGGTGTGGAAATTGTCAACACCTCCGATACCTCTCCCATCGTTATGCTCAAGCACTTTGCCGAAAACCCCGAACTCCCCAAGCTTTGAGTAATATAAAGAAAAGAGATACCCATAAATTGGTTACAGGCACAGCCTTCCAAGAGGCTGTGCCTGTTTTTTATGACATTCGGGTCATCCTTCGCCTGCATTCAATCCGCAACACACTTCAAAAATGCGATAAACGCCGCTTTGTGATATTCCGGGTCTCCTGGCTCCAGGTATTTCAGGTCGTTGAACAGCACCGCGACTCTGCCATCATCCAGAATTTCGAGAAAGGTGTTGCTGTAGCTTTGCATATCTCCGTATTTGCATTCCATGTAGCCTTCTCCGTCCGCCAGAGCCTGGTCGAGAGTTTTGCCGATGATCGATACCGGATCGCTGAAGGTTTCGCCGGAGTCGAGGGAGTAGCGGAAATGCACGCCGGGACGTCCGTATATGACGAGGACGACACCGTTTTGCAGGGTGATAATGTGTGGGGTCACACTGGAATCGGCGATCTCGCGGGCATCCGACCAGGTGTAACCATTGTCTTTGGATACGAAAAGCATGGTACCGGCGGTGCTGTGGATGGCGGTGTGATCCAGGCACATTTCCATTCTTGTGACACACAGAAGATCTCCGTTGGGGGCAACCGTGATGCTCATTTCACCACCGTCCCCCACAAGACCAAATGCATAATCCTCGGAATGGGGGGTGATGACACTGCGCTTTTTCCATGTGCTTCCGCCGTCCTCGGAGACGACCAGATATCCCACGCCGCAATAACGGTCCGCTACATCGGGATTTTGACCGAAGCAAAGTCCGCCCAGCGTGCCGTCGGGAAGTTCAAGGATCCCGCCGATAAACGAGAAAAGCGGAATGATCCTGGGTTCAGACGGGATTCGGTTGTTATCCCCGTCAAATTGTTCGACTTCCATGATCAGTTCGCGTTCCGGGAAATCGAGAGTGACTGACTTCACCGTCGGTTCGGCCTGACCGGGGGCCCAGCAGAGCAGCTCATGCCGCAGACTTCCCTCCGGAAGGTCTCCCAGACGGTAGGAGCGGAGTATAATTTGGTTGTAGGGTGTAGGAAACTCCTTTTGGTGAGGTACATTCCGGATGGGGTTACTGTCGGCGATGCAGCGCATGGCAAGAAGTCTGCCGTCTTTGCATGGAAGATACGGCCCATTCAGCCGCGTCATGATCGAACCATCGTAGTGCTTTGCGCCGTCAGGATCGGGTTTCCACGTGGCACCATCATCATCCGACACAAAATACAGGTTCGGCAAAAACTGATTGGATCCGGAATAGGTGCCGTCCTCTTTGCCGTTGAAGCGGACGGCCAGCCTGCCGTCGAGTCTGCGCCACAGCCTTGGAATGGCGTAAACGCCCCATTTTTTTGTGTTTTCGTTGACCGGTGGTGAATGCACCAAAACCTTCTTTTCGATTTCAACGCGCATGGAATCTTCCTCTTCGTTTCGCTTCTGTTGGATGGAGGACCTCAGTCCTCGAACAATTCGGTGGAAAAATACCGCTCGCCGGTGTCAGGAAGGATGGTGACCACCGTTTTGCCCTCCCCAAGCTCCCGGGCCAGACGCAGGGCGGCGGTGACGTTGGTTCCGCTGGAAATACCGCATAGAATACCCTCTTCCCGCATGAGTCGACGGGAGGTTTCCAGGGCTTCCTCATCGGAAACGATGGCGATTTTTTCAAAGATGGAAAGATTCAGATTTTTGGGGATCAGCCCGTCACCAATGCCCATCTGCAGATGGGTTCCGATGCTGCCACCTGAAAGGATGGCGGCATTTTCGGGTTCCACTGCCCAGATATGGATGTCGGGGTATTGATTCTTTAAGGTTTTGCCGATACCCGACAGGGTGCCGCCGGTGCCAACCCCGGAGCAGAAGCCGTGGATGGGACCGCCCACCTGTTCCAGAATTTCCAGGGCGGTGTGATATTTGTGAACCAGGGGATTATCGGGGTTTTCAAACTGCTGGGGAACCCACACGTTGGGGTCTTCCTCCGCCATACGCAGGGCGGTGGCAAGGCACTGGGCAATGCAGGCGCCGATGTCTCCATCATCATGGATCAAAACCAGCTCGGCACCGTAGGCCTTCATCAGCTTGCGCCGCTCGGCGGAAACCGAATCAGGCATGATGATGCGGACCTTGTAGCCCCGAACCGCACCGACAAGGGCCAGACCGATGCCCTGGTTGCCGCTGGTGGGTTCCACGATAATGGTGTCCTTATGAAGAAGTCCCCGCTTTTCGGCCTCGGTAATCATGTTGAAGGCGGTGCGGGTCTTGATGGAACCGCCCACG
>SVKS01000109.1 GCA_015068345.1 Oscillospiraceae bacterium | reverse complement strand
CCGTGACGGGATACAAACTTTTGCGCTATGCCCGAAAGTTTGTATCCCGTCACGGATGGTTTTTGACCTTTGCCATTTTCACCCTGGGAAGCGCCCCCACCATTCTCATGTATTCCTGTGTCACGGCGGCCAACTACCTGTGGCTCCTGCCCACGGTTCGCATTGCCCAGCACTTCTTTGGTACCTATTACAACCTGGCAAACTCCAACCTGATCTATACCAATCTGCCCCCGAAGGATCAAACCAACTATATGTCCTTCCACAGTTTGATCACCAACCTGGCAAGCTTTTTGGGTATGATGGTGGGTACCTCCTTTGTCGCATGGTGTGGTGAAAGAACGGTGGAGATTTTGGGCATGAGCTTCACCAGCGTGCAGATGCTGATGTGGGGCGAAATGGCGGGGTACATTATTCTGCCGCTCTTCATCTTTGCGAACCTGAAGACCCTCAACGCCAACAATAACTAAAAAAATACATTACATACAGGAGAACGCTATGAAAAAAGTCATTCTCGGTAAGACCGGTCTTGAAATCTCCCGCCTTGGTTTTGGTGGGATTCCCATTCAGCGGATCGATGCCGCCGGAACCCGCAAGCTCTTTGAGGCCATGCGGGAAAAGGGTATCAATTACGTGGATACTGCCCGGGGCTACACCGTCAGCGAAAGCTATATCGGTGAAGCCATGGAGGGGATGCGGCAGGATTTCGTGGTTGCCACCAAAAGCATGGCCCGTACCTACGAAGCCATGAAGGCCGACATCGAAACCAGCCTGAAGAATCTGCGTACCGATTACATCGACCTTTATCAGGTGCATAACCCTAACATGGCTCAGCTTGAGCAGGTGGTAGGGGAGGATGGCGCCCTGAAAGCCCTTCTGGAAGCCAAGGAAGCAGGCAAGATCGGACACATTGGTCTGACCGCTCACCTGGTGCCGGTGGCAATGGCCGCATTGGAATACGATTGGGTGGAAACCCTCATGTTCCCCTACAACATTGTGGAAACCCAGGGTGAGGAAATCCTGGAGCTTTGCAAAGCCAAAAACGTGGGCTTTATCGACATGAAGCCCCTGGCCGGCGGTGCCATTGAGGATGCCCGTGCCGCCATGCGGTTCGTTGCCAAGGATCCCCGCGTTACGGTGATCATTCCGGGTATGGCGGAGCTTTCCGAATTGGATATCAATATTGCCGCCGTGGAGGATGAAAGCGAATATTCCGAAGCGGAAGTCGCCAAGGAAGCCGAAATTCGCAATATGCTTGGCAATCAGTTCTGCCGTCGTTGCAACTACTGCGCACCCTGCACGGTGGGCATCAATATTTCGGGTGTGTTCCTCTTTGCGGGTTATCTCCAGCGTTACGGTCTGGGAGATTGGGCGAAGTCCCGCTATGCCACCCTAGATAAGAAGGCAGACGACTGCATTGGTTGCGGCGTGTGTGAAACCAGATGTCCCTATCAGCTCCCAATCCGGGAAATGCTGAAAAAGGCAGCGGAAGACTTTGCAAAATAAATAGGTTATCCAAGGGGGCTTTGCGCCAAAAGCGCAGAGCCCCCTCAATTGCTTGGAAGGGAGCGGAATATGGAAGCAAAATATATCAAAATGACCACCCAACCAGTAGAAAAACTGGTACTCCAAATGGCGGGACCTGCCATCGGGAGTATGCTGATGTCCTCCATTTATAACATGGCGGACACCTATTTTGTAGGGAAGATTGGAACCAGCGCCACGGCGGCGGTAGGGGTGGTATTCCCCATTATGGCGGTAATCCAGGCCTTCGGATTCTTCTTCGGTCACGGATCCGGTAACTTTATGTCCCGGGCACTGGGCCAAAAGAAGGAGGAAGAAGCCAAACGTATGGCCATCACCGGAACGGTGCTTTCGCTGATCATGGGTGTTCTTCTGACGGTATTGGGTTTGATTTTTGTGGAACCTCTTCTGTATCTTCTGGGATCCACCGAAACGATTTATCCCTATGCCAAGGAGTATATGACCATCATTTTGATCGGTGCACCCTGGATGGCCACCTCCTTTGTGCTAAACAACCAACTGCGGTTCCAGGGGAATGCCTTTTATGCCATGATTGGGTTGATGATCGGTGGCCTTTTAAACATTGCTCTTGACCCGTTGTTTATTTTCGCCTTCAAAATGGGTATCGCCGGAGCGGCATGGGCAACCATCCTTTCCCAGTTGATCAGCTTCTGCCTGCTCTACCTGGCCATTCTCAAAAGCGACAGCATCAAATTGAAGTTGCGGTATTTTACTCCAAATGCCTATTTCCTGAAAAATATCTGCATTGGCGGTGTGCCCTCCCTTTGCCGCCAGGGCCTCAATAGTGTTGCTACGGTTTGCCTGAACTTTGCCTGCCGGGGATATGGGGATGCGGCGATAGCCGCCATGTCGGTGGTGGGTCGTATCATGATGTTTTCTACCTCCATCCTCTTGGGGTTTGGTCAGGGCTTCCAGCCGGTGTGTGGATTCAATTATGGGGCCGGGAAATACACCCGGGTACGGAAAGCCACGATTTTCTGCATGACAAGCGGCTTCTGCTTCCTGTTTGTGATGGCGATCCTGGCAAGCATTGCTTCCCCCCATCTGATTGCTTTGTTCCGGGATGACCCGGCTGTGATCGAAATTGGGGCGGTGGCTCTGCGTTACCAGTGTTTTGTTTATCCCCTGAATGCGGTGATCATCATCGGCAATATGCTCTTCCAAACCACCGGCATGATGTTTCGGGCATCCTTCATGGCTGTGGCCAGGCAAGGATTGTTCTTTATTCCTGTGGTACTCATCCTGCCCCTGATGCTGGAACTACAGGGTATTATGATGGCACAGCCGGTGGCGGATGTACTTGCCTTCCTGTTTGCTGTTCCTATGATTTTGTCCTTCCTAAAGGTGCTGAAAAAGGATAAATCGGAGGAAATTGGTAAATAGAGCTCTTGGAATTGTGAACAAAATGTAAATTTTATTCCTCACATGACCCGATCGTAAAAAATAAGACCAAATCGTAAAAATGCGGATTGCAAAAAAAGATAGTCTCATTTATAATAAGAAAGATTTACATTCCGTTAAATACAGGAGGTAGAATTTGTGAAACATCTTACAAAAATTGCAGCGGCGCTGACCGCGTTGAGCCTGATGGTGTGTGGTTTCACCGGATGTGCCAACATGCTTCCCACCGAGGAAGATATTATGCCCCCTCCCATCAGCAAGCCGGAGGAAGCTTCCTACAAAACCGAAGTGGTTGTGAAGGGCGACATTCAGGACACCAAATATTGTGTTGGCGCTGTGACCTCCAAGCAAACTGTAACCATGGCTTTCCAGCTGGATTCCGGTACCTTCTATAAATTCTATGTAGAAAAGGGTGCCCTGGTCAAAAAGGGAGATCTTCTGGCTGAAGCGGAAAATACCACCATTGCCGAAAAGGTGGAAGCCTTGGAAGAGAGCATGTACCGTGCAAAACTCCAGAATGACTACACCCTGAACAAGTTGGCCCAGAGCCTGAAAAATACAAAAAAAGGTGTTAACAATCAAAAATCCTCCCTGGATGCTTTGAAAAGCGAAAAGGCAGCTTTGGAAACCGAACTGAAAAAGCTGGAAGGGGAACTGAAACTTTTGGCTGATGATCTGGAAGCCAAAAAGAATCTGACCCTGGAAGACCTGGATGCTACCGGTGTTCCCTATACCCAGGAACAGATTGATTTCCTGGTTGCTGATGCAGAAAATGTTTATGCGGCCAAACTGGAAGAAGTGAATACCTGCAAAGCAGATCTGAATGTTGCAAAAGCAAATGTTACGGCAGCGGAAGAAAACTATAATTCCGCCAAAGAAAATTTGAGTATTGAACAGCAATACTACGACATGCAGAAGGAATTCATCAGCATGGACCTGGCCAACAACAATGAAACGTTGTCGGAGTTGAAGCGCCAGCTCAAGGAAACCCAGATATTTGCTCCCTTTGACGGCAAAATCACCTATTTAGCCAGTCTGGAAATGGGTGCTCCAATTAACGTGGACGTTCCGGTACTTTCGATGGCTGACCCCGATGCCCTGCGTTTTGAATACACCATTAAGGAAAGCGACCCTGAAGATTTTGAAGATCAGTTCTTCTCCGGACGTAAGATTATCGTGAACTTTACCGGTATTGACGGCGATGTGGAAGGTGAAGTGGTGCAGGGTACTGCAGACGTTCCCGAAGAAGCCCTTGACAGTGATGAAAAAGCAACTACTGTTTATGTGGAACTGAAGAATGTACCGGAAAAGGTTTCCATGGGTACCACCGGCGGCATGAATATCGTTATTGAAGAAAAGAACAACGTCATTGTTGTGGACTCTGCTTTGCTGCAGTATACAGGCGGCGAAACCAACCGCAGCTACTACTGCTATGTTCTGGAAGACGGCCTGCCTACCATGCGTAACGTTTCGGTTGGTATTGTAACAAATGCAAAGATTGAAGTGACCGAAGGCCTTGAAGAAGGGGAAGAAATCGTCACCAATTACCACTATTGATGAACCGTAAATCCGCAAAAAGGGGGATGAAATGTTTTGTTCGGAATTGTTCTGAAAAAACTGATTAAAAATAAATGGATGACCCTCTGTATGCTGACCGGTTCGATCCTGATTATTGCTCTGCTTTCGGGTATCCCTATTTATGCACAAGGGGTACTGCAGAGAGTACTGACAAAAGAACTTGAAAGCATTCAGACAGATCAAGGTGTGTACCCCGGTCAGATCCTTGTTACTACAGGTTATGGCACCTCGAAAAGTGAGACCAAGGTAGAACGACAGGAACAGGTGACCGAAGAAACCCTGGATAAGATACAGAGTACATATGGGCTGAATACAAAAAGCAAAACACAAATCCGCAGTACCAGCCGCTTTATGGTATACACCGATGTTGATGCCAATAAGTATATTGATACCAAAGGCATCAGTTTGACCAATAAGAAGGATATTGAAAATCACATCGAAATACAACACGGGCGTATGTTTGAAGCCCGGGATGATGGTGTGATTGAAGTAATCGTTACATCGGAAGCTATGGCAGAAGCCAAACTTCTCTTGAATACCGAGTATACCCTTGCGGCGTCCAAGTGGCTCCGCACCGGCGGCGGAGAGGCTGTGGAGCAACCCTTCGTTGTGGTTGGTATTTTCACGGTAACAGATGAAAACGACATTTTCTGGTCGGAAGGTTTTTCCGATTACGTACGTTCCGGCTTCTGCTCGGAATCGGATTTCAACACCTTCATCGAACGAGATATTACCGTTTTGAAGGAAGGAAAGTGGTATCTCCTTCTGGATTACTACGATATTAAGCTTTCGGATGCCGAGCGCTTGACGGAATTGTTTACGGAAGATTCCAAGCGTATGTATAACAGTGCGGTGCATTGGCCTGTGATGGATGTGCTGAGCAGTTTTGGGGAGAAAGAAGCACAACTGAATTTCTCCCTTCTGGTAATTGAACTTCCGGTTATTATCCTGCTCGCTTTCTATATTTTTATGGTTTCACAGCTGGTTATGGACAGTGAAGCAAATGAAATTGCTGTTTTGAAGAGCCGCGGTGCGTCCAATATGCACATCTTCCGCATTTATTTGATGCAGGGGGTTGTGATCAGTCTTGTGGCATTGGTCATCGGACCCCTGTTGGGGCTTTGTATGTGCTATTTCCTGGGCGGAGCAAACGGCTTCCTGGAATTCGTCAACCGTGCAGCGCTTCAGGTCAGTTTGTCCCTGGATGCCTACCTCTACGGCATATTGGCGGCTGTGTTCTTCATTGTCATGATGCTGATTCCGGCCATTGGCGCATCCCGTCAGACGATTTTGACCCACAAGCAGCAGGTTGCCCGTTCGAATAAGAAACCCCTGTGGCGCAAGCTTGGTGTAGACTTCCTCCTGATTGCGGTAGCGCTTTACGGACTGTATTCCTACTACAACCAACAGGATATGATGTCCAAGCTTTCCATGGCCTCCTCAGATGCGGCAGTGGATCCCCTGATGCTTTTGATTTCCACCATCTTCATTCTGGGTATGGGACTTCTGTTCCTGCGTGTATTCCCTCTTTTGGTGAAGTTTATTTTCTTCATCGGAAAAAAGTTCTGGCCTCCTGTCTTCTATTTGTCGTTGACCCAGGTTAGCCGCAGCCATGGAGCAGAACAGTTCTTGATGCTCTTCCTGGTATTCACCGTTGGCGTTTCCATTTTCTCGGCGAACACCGCGCGTACCATCAATGTCAACCAGGAAGAAAACCTGGAATGCATAGATGGTGCCGATATTACCATTACCAATGAATGGAAGTATGATTACGCCTATTATAACAAACTAAAGCCCTATGGCTTTACTGTGTATAAGGAAGTCAGCTACGAAGATTATGCAGAACTCGAATCTGTACAATCGGCCACTCGGGTGTGGAAGGGAACTTGTGAGTATATTTTGGGTGAAATCCGGGTGATGCCAACCAGCGAAAAAATCCGATTGATGACAATTGACCCATATGATTTTGCCAATACTGCGCAAATGAGAAACGGGTTAACCGAATATCATTGGTATAACTATTGTAATCTCCTCAATGATTACGGTGATGTGGTCCTTCTTTCTTCTTCCTTTATGCAGCAGGGATACCGGGTAGGGGACAAGGTTCAAATTAAACTGGCGGACGAATGCTTCCGCACCGTTGTGATTGGTGCCTTTATTGACTACTGGCCCGGCATCAATGCCAAGGATACCATGGAGGATGGTACCGGTTCAAAATACTTTGCAGTTACGTCCTTTGACGTTGTTTTCCAGGATGAGTTTGATATTCCCCTTCAGCCCTACGAGATTTGGATCAAGAAGGCAGAAGGCGCTTCCTCAAACGACGTTTATAGAGATATTGCTGAGGCCAATTTGCAGATTGATAGCCGCCGTGACTTCACGGAGGACCTGATCGATCTGAAAAACGATCCGACCTTGCAGAGTATGAATGGTGCCCTGACCCTTTGTTTCATCATCAGCCTGGTGGTGTGCTTTGCAGGCTTCCTGATTTATTGGATTATTTCCATCAATCGCAGAGTGCTGCAGTTCGGTATTATCCGTGCTATGGGCATGAAGGTTAAGAGCCTGATCGGTATGCTGCTTCTGGAGCAGATATTGATCTCCGGCACTTCCATTGTAATGGGTGTTCTGATTGGCGTGCTGACCAGTTACTATTACGTGCCGATCTACAGCATGACCCAGAGCGCATCCAGCTTGGTGCTGCCTTTCCGGATTGTATCGGAAAATGCAGACTATGTCAGACTTTATGCCATCCTTGGCATCATTTTGATTGTCGGTTTCACGGTACTTGCTATCCTGATCAAGAAGATCAAGATCAACAACGCCCTGAAGATCGGCGAAGACTGATGAAGGAGGGGGATATATGGCAGAAATCATTCTGAAAACCGTAAACGTTTGCCGGGACTTCAAAACTGCCGGTGAAACCGTTCATGCGGTGAAAAACGTGAACATCGAAATCGAGAAGGGAACCCTGACCATTTTACGCGGACGTTCCGGTTCGGGGAAAACCACCCTTCTGAATCAGCTTTCCGCCCTGGATATGCCAACTTCCGGCTCGGTATTTTTCCATGATACCGATTTGACCAAGATATCCGAAGCAAAGCGGGACGACTACCGTCGAACCAAAAGCGGCTTTGCCTTCCAATCGCTGGCACTTCTTTCCTTCCTGACGGCTTATGAAAACATTGAGTTTGCTCTTCGCGTGGCAGGCTATCCTGCAAAGAAGCGCAGAGAAAGAGCCCAGGAATGTCTGACCATGGTGGATTTGAAGAAGCGTATGAATCACCGACCCGGCGAAATGTCGGGTGGTGAGCAGCAGCGTGTAGCCATTGCCCGTGCATTCTCCCACTATCCGGAGCTTCTGTTTGCCGATGAACCTACAGCCGCTCTGGATACCCATACCGGTCTTGTGGTGGTGGATCTGATTAAGAGCCTTGTGAAGGAGCATGGCATTACGGTTGTCATGACCACCCACGACATGGGACTCATGTCCATTGCCGACAAGGTATATACTTTGCAGGATGGTGAGATTATTGACGAATAAACAGAATAAGAAACCGAATCCCTTTGCAAAGCTGAATAACCTGTTTGCGAAGAAAAGCCCGAAGGGGAAGGTGGATGACGTAGCCGCCGAAGTGGAGAAGACAACCACCGATCTTTTCGATACCGACTACGAAAACGCCGCCGTTTACTGCGATAACGTGGTGAAAATCTACAAGAGCGAGGATGTGGAAGTCATTGCTCTGCAGGGTCTGGACCTGCGTATTGACAAGGGTGAAATTGTTGCCATCATCGGTAACTCCGGTTCGGGTAAATCTACCCTGATGAATATCATTGGTGGATTGGATAAGCCCACCGCCGGCATGGTGTTCGTCCATGGCAATAATATGGCAAAAATGACCGAAGCGCAGATTGTCAACTACAAGCGCAAGGAAGTAGGCTTTGTGTGGCAAAACAATGCCCGTAACCTGATTCCTTATCTGACCGCCATTGAAAACGTCCAGATTCCGATGATTATTTCGAGTAAACGGGAACGCAAAAAGCGTGCCAAAAAGCTTCTGGACATGGTGGGCCTTTCCCATCGTTACAACAGCAAGCTGAATCAGCTTTCCGGTGGTGAGCAACAGCGTGTGGCCATTGCCATTGCTTTGGCAAACGAACCCCATATCCTGCTGGCTGACGAACCTACCGGTGCGGTAGATACCAAAACCGCAGACCTGATTTTTAATCTGTTCCGCACCATCAATAAGGAAATGGGGGTTACCATTATCGTTGTAACCCACGACCGGACCATTGCCCGTAAGGTGGATCGAGTGGTCAACATCCGGGACGGCCGCATTTCCAGTGAGCTTCTTCGCCAGGATGCGTATGAGGAAGAACTCAAGCGCATCCAGGAAAACCGTGTGGTCGGTATTGAGGAAACCCATACCGAATACGCTGCGGTGGACCGCATCGGCCGTATGCAGATTCCGGCAGAGATCATGAAGCAAATCGGCCTTATGGGAAAGGGCAATGTTTCCCTGGAGGTGGATGGCGAAAAGCTGATCATCACCGTTCCCGAAGAGGGACAGAAGAAAAAGGTTCATAGCTAAAGAGAAATCCCGATCTCCGTTTTTTCGGAGATCGGGATGCTTATATTCAGAGAAAAAAGGTAAATAGCGACTTGAATACGGATAGCCAAGGTGGCACCACCAGGTCAAGTGCCTGGCGGAAGAGGGGATAATCTGCTTCTTTGATGGGAGAAAGCTGTGCATAATGGGTTCCGGCGGAAATGCTTTCACCAATTGTCACCATGCCCCTGGCAACATCACCAATAGCGCCATAATACCCGATGGCATGGGCTCCTAATGAAAAGCAACCGACAGACAGCGCACCAACCGACAGAATACCAAGGGCAACAGCACCGATAGCGAATATGCCAAGGGCAACAGCACCGATAGCAATCAATCCCAAAGAAAAATTACCAAAGGAAAGAAGTCCAAGAGACAACAAACCA
>SVKS01000108.1 GCA_015068345.1 Oscillospiraceae bacterium | reverse complement strand
CCCTTTGCACGTGTGAGAGGGTTGGAGCCCGATACCGAGTATGAGGTCTTCATCCTGGCAAAGGGTGTCAAAAGCGCCACCCGGCTCCTTCGTACCGGTGCCATTCCGGAGGGAGCCACCGTGATCAACTACCTCCACCCGGAGGATCCCCAGTACGATTTTAGTGGGCGTTACCTCTGTTCCCCCTCTCTGGTCCGGACCAAAAGTGGCAGACTGGTGGCGGGAATGGACCTGTTTGGTCCCCGCATGGCTCAAAACCTGACCCTGCTTTTCAAGTCGGAGGATGAGGGGAAAACCTGGCATTACTTAACCGACCTCTATCCCTTCTACTGGGGAAGTCTGTTCACCCACCGGGGGGTGCTTTACATGCTGGGTCTCACCACCGAGTACGGCAATTTACAGATCGCCGCCTCCTACGATGAGGGGGAAAGCTGGACCGCTCCGGTGACCCTCTTTTACGGCTCCAGCGTGCTCTGCCGCTATGGCGGCGCCCACCGGGCTCCCATGCACGTGGTGGAGGAGGGGGGAAGACTCTATACCTCCTCGGAATATGGCTCCTGGGAAATGGGCTCCCATCTGCCCACGGTACTTTCCATCGATGCCGAGGCTGACCTTCTGAACCCGGAAAACTGGAGCCGAACCGAGCTTTTACACTTTGAAGGCCCCTGGAAGGAGGCCGCCGGGTCCCAGGGGGATACCATGGAGGGCAATATTGTCCGGGATCATGACGGAAAGCTCTATAACTTCCTGCGCTGGAAGGTGGGAAGTTACCTTCGCATGAGAATCAACGAAGCCGACCCGGATGCCCCTCTGGAATTTGCGGGGATCGTTCCTGCCCCGGTATCCAATTCCATGTTCCGAGTGATTCACCGTAACGGCAAGTACATCTGGGTCACCAACCGGGTCACCGAAAGGGTGGCATCCTTTGGCCGCAGATGCCAGCGGAGTGTGCTTTCGGTTTTGGAATCGAGGGACAACAAGAGCTTCAGCCTCCTATTTGATGTGGTCAATTGGGAGGATGAGGATCCGGAATACAACGGATTCCAGTATCCCGCATATCTTTTGGAGGGGGATACCCTGTCCCTTGTGGTGCGTTCCGGCTTCAACGGGGCACACAACGCCCACGACGCCAACTATTCCCTGTTCTTCCGATTTGAACTATAAAGGAGAAAGAAAATGGATAACAAAACCTGGTTCAAACAAGCAAAATTCGGTATGATGATTCACTTTGGCCTCTATTCCATCCCCGGCGGGGAGTGGAAGGGGGAACGCATGGATGATATTGGAGAATGGCTCCAGGCCCATTTCCGTATTCCCTGCGCCGAATACAGCCAACTCGCCAAAATCTTCAACCCCATCTTCTTCAACGCCGAAGAGTGGGTGAAGCTTGCTAAGGACGCCGGAATGCAGTATTTCGTCATCACCAGCAAGCACCACGACGGCTTTTGCCTGTTTAATTCTGCCTACGACGACTACAACGTGGTGAAGGCTACCCCCTTCGGTCGGGATATCATCGCCGAAATTGGGGAAGCCTGCTACAAGCACGGCCTCAAGTTGGGACTTTACTACTCCCAGGAGCTGGATTGGCACGAACCCAACGGGGGTGGTTACTCCAGAGCCCACGACCACATCGGCAACGGGGGCCGATTTGACGTGGCATGGACCAACGATTGGGATTTCCCGGAAAATGACAAAAAGAATTTTACCGAGTGTTTTGAAACCAAAATCAAGACCCAGGTAAAGGAGATACTCACCCAATACGGAGATCTTTGCCTCCTGTGGTTTGATACTCCCTACGACATTACCCCGGCCCAGAGCAAGGAGCTTTTCGACATGGTGAAGCACTACCAGCCCGATTGCCTGGTGAATTCCCGCATCGGTAACGGCCTGGGGGACTATCGATCCTGGGGGGATAATCAGATCCCCGAGGAATACATGACCGAGGGACTTTTCGAGACCCCCGCCACCCTCAACCACACCTGGGGCTACAAGGCATTTGACCAGGATTGGAAGGATGCGGATCGGGTGATCGAGCTGAAAAACCACCTGAATTCCCGGGGAATCAACTATCTCCTGAACGTGGGCCCCGACCATCTGGGACGCTTCCCGGCACCCGCCATGGATATCCTGCGGGAAGTGGGCAGAAGAGGATAAAAAGAAGAAGGTGCGACCGGTGGTTGCACCTTTTTTTCATAGGGATGCCCGGTATTGGCTGGGGGTGATACCGGTTTCCTTTTTGAATTGCTTGCTGAAATAATATCGATCGGAAAACCCCGAAAGCTCTGCAATTTCGCCAAGAGACAGGGATAGGGAGGAAAGCAGGGTTTTTGCCGTACTGATCTTTTTTTGGATTACGTATTGGTTGGGGGTCAGATTGTAGTGCTGTTTGAAGAGGTCGTTGAACCGGCGGCGGGACAGGCCAAAAATGTTGGAGGCTTGTTCCAAACAGTCGGTTTCCCGAAAGTGCAAACCAAGATAGGTCATGGCCTCCTCCAGTCCGGGGTTGGAGGGGGCGTATCTGGTTTGGTACATTTCCTCAAAAAGAGAGAGCAATTTGTAAAAATCGCTGATGAAGCGGGGGGAAAGACCCTTTCTGCTATTATACTGCCGTTCCAGAGATTGCAGAAGGGAAAGGATACGCCCCGGTTCTTCGGCAGGAAGGGTGAAGCTTGGGGTAGAAATTGGGGAAAAGGTGGTAAAATGGATGGAAAAGGCAACGCCGATCTCCATCATTTCAACCCGGTAATCCTCAGCCTGGTTGAAAAAATACAGACTGTTTTCCCGCAAAGTAAAGCTGCGGTCGGAAAAATGATGAAGAGCAGAACCGGAAAGCTGTATGCCAATGATATGGTTTCCCCGTTTCAGAGAGGAAAAACGCATGGATTGGGATTTGAAATGTAAAATGTTATCGATGCCCGAAAGATATACGTCGGAAAAAATCACGTGCATTCCTCCTTACAGGGAAAATTATAGCACAATTTGCACCGGAGGTAAAGCGATCTTTCAAAATACATTTCCCAATATTACAAAAATGCGGAATATTACATTGCCTCCATGGGGAAAAACGAGTATAGTGATGACAGGACTTTCAAAAGGGGGAAACGTATATGACGCATACCGCCATGCGGCAGGAGCTGAAAGCTTTTTACTGGAACAACAACAATATTGACCGGGCCAGAGAGTTTGCAGCCCGGTGCTTTGCCATTTTGGATGAGCTTGCCACTCCGGAGCTTTCGGTGATGGAACAAAAACTGCTTCAATACCGGGTCATTGCCCGGGAATTTGACCCGGTGATCTTTCCCCACTGTCCCTTCTATTACGAACCGGGTACCATGACCTCGGTGTCCGATGGGGCGCGCTATGCCAAGGGGAGCAATTTCATCCAAGCCTCCGGCTGGGTCTATCAACGCAATCAACAGGTGTTCCAGGACCAGAATCCTGCCCTTTGGGAACGCACCCAGGCACAGAAAAGGGAGCTTCTTTATCTGATCTGCGGCCCCTATAACGACGTGTCCCAGCATTTCAATTTCAATAACCGTCCCATCCTGGAAGGGGGGCTGAAATCGGTATACGAGAAAGCCCAAGCCGCCCTGGCGGAAACGACCGACCCCCAGGAGCGAGAATTCCTGCAGGGAGTCATGGAGGGAATGCGGATCCTTCGGACCTGTGCCGAACGGTTTGCGGACAAGGCAGTTGCCATGCTTGCCGGGGAGAAGGATCCGGAAGCCCGGGAAAATCTGGAAAGAATTGCAGCCACCGCCCGCAGAGTCCCCTGGGAAGCCCCGAAGACCCTGTACGAAGCCCTGAATACCCTGGCATTCATGCGCAAGTTTGTGGGTGCCCTGGAAGGGGTGGGCCCCAATACCTTCGGTCGGGTGGACGTGGATCTGCTGCACTTCTACAAGGCCGACCTGGAAGCGGGACGGCTGACAAGGGAAGAAGCCCGGGGGCTGATCGGTCGGTTCCTTGTGATGTGGGACTGCCACTACGATCACGACATGACCATGGTGGGCTATGCCGACCATGAACTGGAAAATACCTACACCCTGGGTGGGTGCGACGGGGAGGGAAACCCCGTCTGGAACGACCTGACCCAATTCTTTTTGCAGGCAACCAGGGAGGAGGAAGTGATATTCCCTAAAATCAAGTGCCGTTTCTCCTCCGAATCCCCCAAGGCTTACTTGGATGAGATCAACCGCGCTGTGATCGCGGGAACCAGCACCATTTTGTATCAAAACGATGAAGCAACCATTTCGGCGTTGCTTGGCACAGGAAGAAGCCTGGCCGATGCCCGTGACTATGCCATATCGGGCTGCTGGGGGATCGCGGACAATGGCAGCGAAAAATATGATCACGGAAGCTATCTCAATCTCCTGAAGCCCTTCGAATTTGCCCTCCACAACCTTCGTGATAAAATGGAAGCCACCGGGTTGGATTTGGAAGCTTACGACGGGTGCGGCAGCTTTGACGAGTTTTATGCCATTACCATCCGCAACATTCGCAAGCTCTTTGAGACCCGCCTGGATACAACCCGCCGGGGTGGGCAGGTGTGGCACAAGGCGGATGCCCTGCCGATTTTTTCCTCGACCCTCCGGGATTGCATGGAAAAACGGCAGGATTACACCCTGGGCGGGGGCAAATACCGGGATGATTATCTCCTTTGCTTTGGCTTGCCCAACATCGTTGACTCCCTCCTGGCCATCAGGAAGTTGGTATACGAAAGCGGCAAATATACCCTGGAGGAGTATTTGGCGGCTGTGAGAGCCAACTGGCAGGGGGCAGAGGAGCTGCGCCGGGAAGCCATAGCCACCACCGGCTTTGGGGACGGCGGGGAGGAATCCACCGCCATGGGAGCCCGGTTCCAGGGCGATCTTTATGCCATTGCCTCATCCATTCCCGGAACCTACGGTGGCCGGGTGCATATCGGCCATTTGACCTATACCGAAATCCGGTGGTGGGGGGAAAAGACCCTGGCGACCCCCGATGGACGGGTAAGCGGGGATTATTTCTCCCAGGGATTGACACCCTCCCGCCTGAAAAAGATTCCCTCGGTCACCGACGTGATCCGTACCCTTGCGGGAATGGATGCCTCCACCATGGGGGCCAACAACGTGGTGAATATCATACTGCCTTCCACCCGAATGGATCTGAACCTTTGCGAAGCCTTCCTGCGGTCGGTGGCAAAGAGCGCCATCATGTCGCTCCAACTCAACTGCACCACCAGGGAACAGCTCCTGGATGCACAAAAGAAGCCGGAGCAGTACCCCAATCTGATCGTACGGGTCTGCGGCTTCTCTGCCCGCTTTACCAGTCTGTCTCTCCAGTGGCAGCAGGAAGTCCTTTCCCGGAATTTCTACGAATGATGAGCCAAACCCTTCCCAAACGGGGAAGGGTTTGCGCTTTTCTGTGGGAAAAAGCTTTACATTTATCCAAATGCCCGCTATAATGGTGGTAACATAAGGAAAGACAGGTGGATACCCATGCGCAAGGAGATTCTTCTCAACGATGGCTGGCTCTTTCACAAGGGGGATATTGTGGTTCCTCGCCCGGTGGACAAGGGCCCGGCCTATTCCCAAAGCAAGACCGAACGGAAAAAGATCGGCCCAGCCGCCTACCACTACCACGATAGTCCCGATGAGTATTCCTCCGACCGGGAGATCAAGTGCGAAGGCTGGGTGCACTGCGATCTGCCCCACGACTATATCATTCACCAGGACAACGATCCCACACAAAACAATGCACACGGGTATTTCAAATACGATAACGCATGGTACCGCAAGCACTTCACCCTGCCGGAAGGGTGCGACGGCAAGCGGGTCCTCTTGCGTTTTGACGGGGTAGGGGGCACGTCCACCGTGTATTTGAACGGCTGCCTGATGGAGCATAACTACTCGGCCTACAACACCTTCGAGATCGATATCTCCGACAACGTGTATTTTGACAAAGAAAACGTTATCGCCCTCTACTGCAACACCGAAGAGTTTGAGGGATGGTGGTACCAGGGAGGGGGCATTTACCGGGACGTACACCTGACCATCACCGACCCGGTGGCCATCGACCTGTGGGGGGTGTACGTGCCCACCCAAAAGCTGGATGAAAGCCGGTGGCTGGTGGAATTTGAAACCACCGTGGTGAATTCCGATTACCAACCGGCGGAAGTGCGGACGGAAAGTGTTGTTTACGCCGCCGATGGCAGTATATTGGGGGCGGCACAGGCCGACGGGGTTGTGGAAGCCCGGGAAAAGGGGAACCTCTTTGCGTCGACCGTGGTGATGAACCCGAAACTTTGGGATTGTGAAGCGCCAAACCTTTACACTGTAAAGACCAAACTCTTTCTGGATGGGGAAGAGGTGGATGAAAACACCACCCGCATCGGCTTCCGCACGGTGGAGATCAGTGTGGACCGGGGGCTCCTGCTCAACGGAAAGCCCACCTACATCAACGGGGTCTGCGCCCACCAGGATTTCGGCCTGACCGGTATTTACGTGCCCGACAACGTGGCAAAATACAAGGTCCGGCTCATGAAGGAGATGGGGGCCAACGGTTACCGCACCAGCCACTACCAGCAGCATGAAAGCTACATGGATGCCTTTGACGAGTTAGGCTTCCTGGTAATGGATGAAGCCCGCTGGTTTGAATCCACCCGGGAGGGGCTGCGGCAACTGGAATCCCTCTTAAAGCGGGACCGGAACCGCCCCAGCGTCATCTTCTGGTCCACCAGTAACGAGGAATACAACCACGTCACCGACCAGGGACGCCGCATCCACCGGGCTGTGGCCGCCCACATCCGCAAATTCGACAAGACCCGCCCCATCACGGCGGCGGTGGATAAATCCCCCGATAAATGCACCATTTACGACGATTGCGACGTGGTGGGCATCAATTATAACCTGGACATTTACGACAAGGTGCATGAGCAAAAACCGAACAAGCCCATCTTCTCCTCCGAATGTTGTGCCACCGGAACCATCCGGGATTGGAATTTCCCCACCAACAGCTTTGGTCGGGTACGGGACAAGGACGTGGATACCGTGTCAAACTGGTTCCTGGGAAGAGAAAAAACCTATAAATTCCTGAGGAGCCGCCCCTATGTCTTCGGCTCTTTCCAATGGGACGCCGTGGAGCATCGGGGGGAGGCCACCTGGCCTGTGGTCTGTTCCCGTTCGGGAGCCATCGACCTGTTTTTCCAGAAAAAGGGTGCCTTCTACCAAAACAAATCCCATTGGACCACCGAACCCATGGTACACATCGTGCCCCATTGGAATTTCCGGGGCATGGAGGGGCAATTGATTCCCATCCAGGTCTACACCAATTGTGATGAATTGGAGCTCTATTGCAACGGCATCAGTTACGGGCGTAAAGCAATAGAACTTTACGGACACGGAGAATGGGAAATTCCCTATACGCCCGGCGTGCTGGAAGTAAAGGGGTATCGGAATGGGGAGCTTGTGGCAAGCCACGTGAAGGAAACCACCGGCAGACCCCAAACCCTCAGGCTTACCGAAATGCTGTCTGCTGCAGCCAATGGCCGGGACGTAGCCCTGTTCACCTGCGAATGCCTGGACGAGGCGGGGCGGGTGGTTCCCGACGGGGCGGAGACTGTCACCTTCTCCGCATCCAATCCCGCAACCATCATCGGTACCGGTTCGGACAATGCTGACCACAATGCCATCGACAACCTTACCCGCAAGATGTATATGGGCAAGATCACCATTGCTGTAAAGCCCGCCCCGGGACAGAAGGAAATTGAACTTTTCGCCATGAGTGAAAATTGCGGGGTGACGGCCCTGCGGGTCAATACAATGGAGGACTGAAGCATGCAGAGAAAGAGCCCTGATTTCGAAAACACCATTTTGAAAGCCCTTCGGGGTCAAACGCCTGACCGCCCCACCCTGTATGAACTGATCATTGATCGGCCCTACCTGGTACGCATGGCGGGTCACGAAGCCCCTTCTCCCGATGAGTTGGGTGAGCTTCGGTTGAAAATCGAAGCCATGGAAAAGGGCGGTTATGATTATGCCATTACCGAGGTTTCTCCCTGGCACTTCCACACCCCGGCACGAAACCGTCAGCACACCGTATCCCTGAATGGGCAGGGCCTGATCACCGATTGGGCAAGCTTCGAAGCCTACCATTGGGACGACGCCGGCGCGGCGGACTATTCGGTACTGGATAAGGTCAAACCCTATCTGCCGGAAGGAATGAAGCTTTGCATCATGTCTCCCAGCGGGGTTTTGGAAAACACCATTGATCTGGTGGGCTACGACAACCTTTGCATGATGCTTTACGATGATCCCGAGCTTGCCAGAGCGGTGTTTGACCGGGTGGGAGAAGAGCTTTATAAATACTACGAAAACACCGTTGGCCACGAAACCGTGGGCTTTGTGTGTATGAACGACGACTGGGGCTTCAACACCCAAACCTTCCTTAGCCCGGATCAAATGCGGGAATACGTCTTCCCTTGGCACAAAAAGTACGTGGAGTTGGGTCACCGGTACAATAAACCCTGTATGCTCCATTCCTGCGGTTACTATGGGGATGTGTTGGACGACATTGTAAACGACATGAAGTACGATGCCCGCCACAGCTACGAGGACGCCATCATCCCGGTGGAGAAGGCTTACGAGGAACTGGTTGCCGGGCAGCAGGAGCTGGATGCTGGTAAGGCGGAATTAGAAGCCCAGGAAAAAGCGGCACGGGAACAGATTGCAGAAGGATATGCGCAGCTTGACGCAGCTGAAAATGAACTGCAGGCAGGGTATGAGGCGGCGAAACAGGCAGTAGATACACTGAATGATCAGATTTCGCAGGTGGAACTGGCGCTGCAAAACGAACAGTTAACAGAAGAAGAACGGCTGGTATTAGAAGGGACTCTCCAGGAACTGCATACAAATCTTGCGATGGCGCAGGGAATGCTTAGCCAGGTGGAAGCACAGGTGGCAGCAGGACGTGAACAGATTAATGCGCAGAGAGCTGAGCTGAAAAAACAGGAAGAACTTGCGGAGGAACAATTTGCAGCTGCAAGAGAAGAATTAGAGCAGGCGCAGGAAGAACTGGATGCCGGAATGCAGGCGTATCTGCAGGGCGTTGAAGAGATTGAACGAGGAAAAGAAGAACTCGCAGACGGCGAAGCAGAACTGGAAAGACAAGAAAAAGCAGCATTCGAAGCGATAGAAGAAGCTTATGCGGAACTTGCAGAGGCTGAAGAAGAATTAGAGGAAGGTGAACGCGAACTGGAAGACGGAGAAGCGGAACTTTTAGAAGGAAAGCAGGAGCTGGAAGACGGCGAAGCAGAGCTTGCTGAGAATATTGCTGAATATGAAAAAGAGAAGGCTGATGCGCTAGAAGAACTTGCGGAAGCAAAGGAAGAAATCGATGATATCGATATGACAAAATGGTATGTACAGGATCGAAATGCGCTGAGTGGATTTAGTAATGTAAAAAGTGATGCTTCATCTATTCAGGCAATCGGAGATATTTTTCCAGTGCTGTTCCTGATTATTGCAATTCTTATCAGTCTGACGACGATTACACGAATGGTAGATGAAGAACGTGGACTGGTTGGAACATATCAGGCACTTGGATTTACCAATAAGGAAATACGAAG
>SVKS01000006.1 GCA_015068345.1 Oscillospiraceae bacterium | reverse complement strand
GCCCGGCGGTACCAACGGTAATCCGGTTCCAATCCCGGATGCGGGGGGACGTAAAGTGCCGTACCAGAATCCCCCGCTCCTTTAAGGCCAGGTAGAGGGCTTCTCCATCCATGGCGTCGGTTTTGGCAAAGAGGAAATTGGTTTTGGAATCGGTCACCTGGAATCCCAGGGCTTCCAGCTTTTCTTTGGTGGACTCCCGGTTTTGGATGATGGTTTGCATGTTTTTTGCGTAATAGTCGTGTTCCCGAATGGCGGCGGCACCGGCTTCCATGGTCATGCGGTTCACGTTATAGGGGTTGGTGGAATAGCGAAGGCGATTCAGGTCGGCCATCAGTTCGGCATTTCCGATCCCAAAGCCAAGTCTGGCCCCTGCCATGGAGCGGGACTTGGAAAAGGTACCGGTGACCAACAGATTGTCGTACCGACCCACCAGGGAAATGGCACTTTCGCCGCCGAAATCCACGTAGGCTTCGTCAACCACCACCACATGGTCGGGATTGGCCCGGAGGATTTTTTCAATATCCGAAAGGGGCAGGGCAAGCCCCGTAGGCGCGTTGGGATTGGCAATGACAACGGTATGGTCGTTCCCCAAATAGTCCGCCAGATTTACGGTAAAATCCTCCCGCAGGGGGGCTATATCGTAAGGAATATGATTGAGTTCAGCAAATACCGGGTAGAAACCATAGGTAATATCGGGGAACAGGAGAGGACTTTTGTCATCTCCAAAGGCCATGAAGGCAAAGTTGAGCACTTCGTCTGACCCATTGGTGGCAATCACCTGCTCCTTTTTGACCCCGTAAAAATCCGCCAGGGCTTCCCGGATGGAGGTACATTCGGGGTCGGAGTAGAGGTTGCTTTGATAAGCCTCGTTTCCAGCGGCAGCTACCACCCCAGGCGAGGGCGGGAAGGGCGATTCATTGGTGTTGAGCTTGATGTATTTGCGGTCCCTGGGCTGTTCCCCCGGCACATAGGGAGCTAAATTGCTGTATTTTCCCGAAAAGAAACGGCTCATAGGTCAATCCTCCTGCATACGGACCAGGGCGCTTCTGGCATGGGCTTCCAGTTCTTCCTTGCGGGCAAAGAGAGCGACCTGATCGGCGTCTCTGGCAAAGGCTTCCTTGGTGTAATAAATAAATTGGGATTTTTTGACGAAGTCATCCACCGAAAGCGGGGAGGAATGCCGGGCAGACCCCCCGGTGGGCAGGGTGTGATTGGGACCCGCCAGGTAATCCCCCAAAGATTCGGGACAGTAGCGCCCCATGAAGATGGAACCTGCGTGGCGCACCTTTTGGAGATAATCGAAGGGGTTATCCACCGAAAACTCCAGATGTTCCGGGGCGATTTCGTTGGCGATTTCAATAGCCTGATCCAGATTGCCTTCGGCAACGATGATCTTACCGTTTTTTTCCACCGAAGCCCGGGCAATCTCCTTCCTCGGCAGGGCTTCCAGAGCCACTTCCAGAGCTTCCTGCACCGCCAGGGCAAAGGCCATGCTGTCGGTCACCAACACGGCGCTGGCGTTTTTATCGTGTTCCGCCTGGGAAAGCAGGTCGGCGGCAATGTATTTGGGGTTGGACTTACCATCGGCTACGATCAATATCTCGCTGGGACCGGCGATCATATCAATGGATACCTTGCCATAAACCTGGCGTTTGGCTTCGGCCACAAAGGCGTTGCCGGGTCCTACGATTTTATCCACCGCCGGCACACTTTCGGTTCCGTAAGCCAGGGCAGCAATGGCCTGGGCACCACCCATTTTGAAAATGCGGGTGACACCGGCAGTCTTTGCCGCCGCCAGAATGGAGGGATTGATTTTTCCATCCCGTCCCGGTGGGGTGGTCATAATGATTTCCCGGCAACCGGCAATTTTCGCCGGAATGGCATCCATTAACACGGTGGAAGAAAGGGGGGCGGTACCGCCGGGCACGTACAAAGCTACCTTTTCGATGGCGCTAACCTTTTGCCCCAACACGACTCCATCCTTTTCGGTAGTGACAAAGCTGGAACGAACCTGCTTTTCGTGGAAAGCCCGGATATTTTCGGCGGCTTTGGCGAGAACTTCCTTGAAATCCTCCTCCACCGATGCCAGAGCTTCCTCCATTTCCTCTTCGGAAACTTCCAGGGAGGAAAGCTTTACTCCGTCAAACCGCTCGGTGTAATCATAAAGGGCTTTATCCCCTTCGGCACGCACCCGGGCGATCACATCGGCCACCACGCCTTCCACCGATTGGGTGGGCAATTCTCTTGCAAATATTTCTTCGGGGGAAACCTCCCCGACCTTCAGAATCTTAATCATTTTGGGTTACCTGTTCCTTGATCTGCCGCACGATTTCCGAAATTGCGGCGGTTTTGAATGTGTAGCTGGCTTTGTTGACGATAAGTCGGGCGCTAATGGGAACCACGGTTTCCAACACGTCCAGGTTGTTTTCCTTCAGGGTGGTGCCGGTTTCCACAATATCTACGATCACGTCAGAAAGAGAAAGAATGGGAGCCAGTTCAATGGATCCGTTGAGCTTGATGATGTCGATTTCCCGGCCCTTGGAGGCATAGTAGTTCTTGGTAATGTTGGTGAATTTGGTAGCTACCCGCAGGGTGCGGGATCCATCATCGTAAAAATCCTTGTATCCGGCCACCGCCATGCGGCACTTGCCGAAGCCCAGATCCAGCATTTCGTACACTTCGGGCTCGTATTCCAAAAGAATATCCTTGCCAGCCACCCCCATGTCGGCGGCTCCCCGCTCCACGTAGATGGAAACGTCGGAGGGCTTGACCCAGAAGTAGCGGATGCCCTTTTCAGCATTTTCAAAAATCAGTTTTCGGCTGTCTTCCAATAGTTCGGGGCACTCGTACCCGGCGGCGGCAAAAAGCTTGTAAACCTTTTCCCCCAGGCGGCCCTTGGGCAATGCAACGTTGATCATGCTTTTTCCTCCCCTTCCAGACAGCAAAGGGTCTTATAACGAAGTTTTTCGGGAATGATCTTCTGGGCGCTGACGGTCTTCCCCTCCGCCTGCAGTTCCCGGACTTTCCCGGCAACGACTGCGGGTTCCGCTCCCTGGGGGTAGAGAAGAAGCACATCCACGTCGCTTTCCCGCTCCCGGCCCGGCAGATTTTCCAGGAGATCCATGTAGACTGCAAATCCCACCGCACCGGCTTTGCGGCCCATATGCTGGGGCAGGGTATCGTAACGGCCGCCGGAAAGTACGCTCTCCCAGATACCCGCCAGATATCCCTTAAACACCAAACCGTTGTAGTATTTCATATCGTCCACCAGCGAAAGATTCAGGCGGATCTTGTTTTCATATTCGCTTCCCCGGAACAGGTTTGCCAGGGCATAAAGCTCATCCCAGGCGGCCTTTGCCATCTCTCCCTCCAGGTGATTTTCCAACGCCTTCAGGGTAGGCAGCAGTTCTCCATCCAGAGCGGGCAGGAGCATCATGCCTTCCCTGGCCCGATCCGACAGACCAAATTCGTCGCAAATTGGCCCCATTTCATGAATGTTCTTTTCCGAAATGCACTTCACCAAACCGGCCTGAGCCTTCCCCGGTACCTGCCAGGCTTCAAACAACCCGGTCAGAATGCCCACGTGGGACACCGACAGGATGAAATCCTCCGACAGCATGGCAAGGGATTTCACAGCTAAATCCAACACCTCATAAAGGTCGTAAAGATCCACGTCCCCAATGCATTCCAGACCGGTCTGCAAAATCTCCCGGAACTGATGGGTACTTGGAGAAACCCGGTAGACGTTTTCGTTGTAGCAAACCTTTTGCTTGCCCCCGGGCTGGTTTTCCCCGTTTTTGACGATGGACAGGGTCACGTCGGGCTTCAGGGCCATCAGCTTGCCGTCGGCATCGTTGAAGGTGATGATGCGGTCGCTTTTCAGAAACTCCTTATGTCGCATGTAGAGATCGTACTCTTCAAACTTGCTCATTTTATAGGGCAAATACCCAAAGGATCGGTACAGACTGCGAAGCAGAAATACCGCTTTTTCTTCGGGCTTCAGGTAGGCTTGGGCGATGTTCATTCTTTCTTCTCCTCCATGCGGGAAATCACCATATCGTATCCGCCGCTGCCATAGTCCAACGAACGGCGGACCCGGCTGATGGTGGTGGTGCTCATACCGGTTTCCCGGTTGATTTCCTGGTAGTTGGCACCTTTTTTCAGGAGCTCGGCGGTTTTCAGCCGTTGGGCAATGGTCAGCACCTCCTGAATGGTGCAAATATCATCGAAAAACTGATCACATTCTTCAATCGTCTTCAGGGTCAAAATAGCCTGGAACAGGCGGTCGGTATCCTTGTTATGAAAGCTTGTCATATCGGCTCCTCTTTATCATGCTATCGCTTTATCGTGATAATATGATAAAGTATAATACGGGAATGGGGATTTGTCAAGCAAAATCTGTCGCGTTCACAAAACAGTTTTGTAATAAGTCAAAAAGGAAGCGCGGTTGGAACCAACCGCGCCTCTTTTTGGGGATAAATTTGTCCAATCAGAAACTTGATTCCGCCTTGCCCGCGGTAAAGCCCTGGTATTCCTCCAGGAACCACTCGGCAGTTTTTTCCATGGAAAGAGCCACCTCGTCCCCCTTGAAAGCGAAGGTCACGGTGAAATTTCCAAAATACATATCGATCAGGTAGACCCGCAGCACCAGCTTCCGCTCCTCGGTCCAGACTGCCTGGGCCATGTAGCGATAACCCTTGCCGGAGGGGGTCCCAATGGTATCGCCAAAATAATGAGTTTCGGGGAAGGTCCCAACCACAAACTTGCCGAATCCAAATCTCAGGGTTTTCAGACCACGGGTGGTATCGTAAACCAGTTCCCCTTCATCCTCTCCCAGATTCAGGGTCAGCTTGCGGATGCCCATGCGATCCTCCCGGTTCATCCGGTAGGTAACACCGCTGATCTCTCTTGCCGCAGGGGATGATTCCTTTCCCGCCAGCATAGCAGGGGTTAGGGCGGCGATGGCTTCCTTCATTTCCGAAAGGGCGGCCGGGTCGGCGGGCATAGCATCCCCCAGGTGATCGGTAATGTTGTCCCGAAGGGCTTCAAACACCCCGCCGTAGGGCACGGAATGCCCCTGGGAGTCGCCGGTGAAGACGGCGATGAAGTTCTTTTCGGGAATGGTGATGGCCAGCTGACCGCCCATACCCACGAAGGAATAACCGTTGTCGTAGGTCCGCCAGATCTGGTAGCCATAGCCCAGACCGGAGTAAAGATTGTTGTTGCCCGAGGTGTTGTTATCAATCTGGAAGGAACGGGCTTCCTTGAGGTAATCGGCGGGAAGGAGCTCACGTCCCTCAAACATGCCGTCGTTTGCCACAAGCAGAGCCAGACGAGCCAGGTCACGGGTAGAGCACATCACACCCGAACCGCCCCAGGAGTAGCCCTCCGGCGCCTTCACGCAGAAGGAGCCTTCCGAAAAACCAATGGCTTTCAGTGCTTTTTCCTTCAAATATTCCATAAAGGGTTTGCCGGTGATCCGTTCCACGATGACGTCCAGAATATAGGACCCGGAGGTATCGTAATTGAAGATGGTACCGGCGGGATGGTTGGGTTCGGTATTGAAGAAGGTGTAGCTCCAGTCGGGATCGCTTACCTTGTAGGTGGTCCCTTCCCGGAAGGGAGTAGCCATGCGCAAAAGATCCCGCACGGTGGCATCCGCCACCCAGGGATGCACGTAGCCGGGACACTTATCGGGGAAGAAGGATACCACCTTGTCATCCAGCGACAACTTCCCCTCACCGATCAGGGTCCCCACCGCCATGGAAACGAAGGTCTTGCTGACCGAATACATCCGGTGGAATTCATCCTGTACGAAGGGGGGATAATACCCTTCCGCAAAGACTTTACCGTTTCGGATGAAGATAAAGCTGTGCATCATGGTGCGCTTCTTTTTGATATCCTCAATAAACTTCACCACGTTACGGGAGGAAATGCCCGCTTCCTCCGGGGTTCCAAACTGTAAAATATCCTTTTTCATAACGATTTCGTTCCTTTCTCGTCGGTTTCATCCTCAAACACGGGGAGTTCTTCCTCTAAAAGGCCCTTGGGCGGAACCCGTTTCAGGGGGTCATATTTGAATTTGCGGCAGGCACCGCCGGCATACACCGGCCCCCGCCGGTCACAAATGCCGTGGTCTTCATCCACCGCGAAATACCGGGAACAATAAACACACCGGGGTTCGATTTTTTTATTAAACAGCATGGTTCTCCCCTGCCTTTCTTCACATAGGTCTATTCTACCATATACCCCTGAAAATGCAAAGTCTTTTTTTCGCAAAGCATGTGAATTATGTAAAAAAACGGAGCAAAAACAGGGTTAGTCCCGCCGCCATTCCCCCCTGCAGTAATTTCCCAACAAAATAGGGTACCAATGAAAGCTGTTTCTCCCCCACAAAGGACAGCACCTGAAAATGCACCGAAAAACCAGCCCATCCCACAAGAAAAGCTACCATGGCCACAGGACCGTCCTCCATCGCAAGCCCCCGTATCCCGCCGGTCATTTCCATAAGTCCGGCAAGGAAGGGTATGGGAAGTCCCACTCCACATGCCAGAGCAGGAAGAAATCCGCTTTCGAAAAGCACACAGCTTGCCGCCGAAAAGAAGGTGACAAAAGCGGTTACGTGAAGGGCAGAGGTAGCCGCATTCCCCACGCTTTTTGTAAATGCCGCCGCCAGGCTTCCCCGTTTCCCCGCCAATGGAGGACTCGACGGCGGGGCTTCCCTCCCCTTCCAAAAACGGAACAGCATCCCCACCATAAAAGCCGAAAGCACATGGGAAAGATATAGAAGCACACCCAATCGGAGGGAGGAATACATTCCCACCCCCACCGTGCCAAGGAGGAATGCCGGCCCGGCATTGTTTGCAAACGCCAAAAGCCGCTCCGTCTCCTCCCTGCTGCATTGCCCACTTTCATAAAGCGCCAGAGCCGTTTTGGCTCCCACCGGATAGCCCGCCACAAGACCCGGCAAAAGGGAAGCCATGCAGGTCCCCGGCACCCGGAAGAGGAATCGCATCCACCGGTCAAACGCCCGTCCAAGCCCCCTTGATGCCCCGCTTTCCACCAGAAAGGAGGTCACCACCATGGCAGGAAACAGGGAGGGGATCAAGCTCCCGGCACAAAGACGCGACGCCTCCCCTACCGCGGCATGGACCGGTTCGGTATAAAGCAGAAACCCCCAAAAGGATAGGGCCACCACCGTAAGAATCAGTCCATCCCGAAAAATATATCGTTTCATCATATCCCCCTGCACATATACTGATACTGTCGGGGGCAATACCCCACGGCAACAGCTTATGCAGGTTATTTTTTTCACATGTTTATTTTCCCTGCTTATGAGGGAAAATAAGAGCATACCTCCGATAAAAAGGAATGATTGTACTATGAACCGAGATTATACCGTGAAACGCGGGGACATTTACTACGCCGACCTCTCCCCCGTGGTGGGCAGTGAGCAGGGGGGCGTGCGTCCCGTTTTGATCGTACAAAATGACGTGGGTAACCGTCACAGTCCCACCGTCATCGCCGCCGCCATCACGTCCCAGATCAACAAAGCCCGGCTTCCCACTCACATTGAGCTTTCGGCCCGGGTCTACGGACTCCAGCGGGATTCGGTAATTCTTCTGGAACAGATCCGCACCCTGGACAAACGCCGTCTTTTGGAGAAAATGGGACGGGTGGACGAAGCAATGATGACTCAGGTGGATAACGCCCTGGCGGTCAGCTTCGGTCTTTGATCTCCCCGTTCACATCGTGCGAAAGTATGTTCGTCAAACTTGGCGAACATACTTTCGCTTTTTTGCTTTACAAAATGCCCTTCTTCTGGTACAATATAAACACCGTACAAATGTTTATTCCCCTGATCAGGAGGTCGTTTATGGAATATATTCTATTGGCTGCTGCCCTCTTTTCCCTTGCTGGATTGATTCTGCTTATTGTTTTACTGGTCCGGCTTGGATCCACCCACACAAGAGAAACAGAACTTCGCTCGGAGCTTCGGGCCACCCGGGCGGAGCTACGTGCCACCCTGCAGGATGCCACCCAAAACCTTTCGGAATCGGTGGCCAGGGACCGACGGCACTATTTTGAAGCCCAGGAGCTTCGTCTCCGCCAGTTGGAAGAGCTGCAAGCCAAGCTTTCCCAGGAGGTCCACCGGGAATTTGCCGCCCAGGATGCCCGTTTTTCCGCCTTCGCCCTGCAAAACGACAGCCGCATGGAAGCCCTGCGGCAGGTGGTGGATACCCGCATGGCCGAACTGCGTGAGGATCACAACCGCCGTCTGGACGACATGCGAAAAACCGTGGATGAACGTCTGCAGGAGTCTCTGGAAAGCAAGATTTCCCAATCCTTCCGTCTGGTCAGCGAACGTTTGGAACAGGTCTACAAGGGACTTGGTGAGGTGCAAGGACTTGCCAGTGGGGTGGGCGACCTGAAAAAAGTTTTGACCAACGTGAAAACCAAGGGGATCCTTGGGGAATTGCAGTTGGGGGCTATTTTGCAGGAAACCCTTTCCCCCGACCAGTACGCCGAAAACGTGGCCACCCGTCCCGGCCGAAGCGAACGGGTGGAGTTTGCCATCCGCCTGCCGGGAAGTGACGGGGTTGTCTACCTTCCCATTGATGCCAAGTTCCCCAGCGAACCCTACTTTGCCCTGGAGGAGGCTTACGAAACCGGGGACCCGGAGGCCATCCGGACCGCAAGCCAGGTCTTGACTGCCCGGTTGAAGGCCTGTGCCCGGGACATTCACACCAAATACGTGGAGCCTCCCTACACTACCGATTTTGCCATCATGTTCCTGCCCTTCGAGGGGCTTTATGCCGCCGCCGTGCGAAGCGGCATGATCGAGACCCTGCAACGGGAATATCGGGTGAATATCGCCGGCCCCAGCACCATTTCCGCCCTGCTCAATAGTCTGCAGCTTGGGTTCCGCAACCTGGCCATTCAAAAGCGCTCCGCCGAGGTTTGGGACATTTTGATTTCGGTGAAGGGGGAATTTGATAAATTCAGCGAAGTCCTGGCCCTCACCGACCAGCGCCTGACCCAAGCCCAAAGCGAACTCAACAAGCTGGTTGGGGTTCGCACCCGTCAAATTCAGCGAAAGCTGGATCTGCTTTCCGCCCCCGAAAGCACCCCGGTTTTCCCGGAGAATAGTTGACAAAATCCTGCTTTTTTGTTGACTAACCGCTTCTTTTATGTTAATATATACCCATCATACGGGTACACCCGCAAAAGAAAGGAAGATAGCATGAAAAAATCCCTTCTTTCCCTGCTGATGGTTCTGGTGCTTACCGTTTGTCTCCTCTCCGCCTGCACCGGCACCACCCCTGATGTGGCTGAAAAAGAAGCCAAAGCCGCCATCACCCTGGAAACTCTGGATTGGTCCTTCCAGGTAGAAGGTGCCGAAGAAACCGAATATACCATTGCTGATGCCAAAACCCACGAAATCCGCAAAATGATCACCACCTGTACCCTTTCTGGGACCGGCGACGTAAAGGCCGCCCTGAAGAGCTTCCGGGTGGACGGTATTTCCCTGCAGGAGTTTCTGGCTGATGTGGGTGCCACCAACGTTACCGGTATCACCTACTATGGCCACGACATCTATGGAGATGAAATGACCTACACCTTCACCGCCGAAGAGGTTTCCAGCGATGAAATCATGATTGCCTGGATCAGCAACCTGGAAAACGTGATGCCCGACAGTATCACCTATGTGGGCATTTTCGCCCCCACCTCCTCCAGCACCTTCGTGGGTTGTACCTCTCTCACCAGAATCGTTATAAGCTAACCCTCCAATAAACAAACAAACGCCCCCGAAAACAGTTCGATTTGAACCGTTTCCGGGGGTTCACCTTATACAGTATACTTCTTTGTATATTCGTTGAGCGTTTCCTGATATTCTTCGTTGCGGCTTTCCCGCTGGGATTCATGCAGGTTCAGGTGATGCTTTTTCATGTCCATTACACAGCCCGCAATATTACTGCAGTGGTCGGTCACACGCCCCAGATTGGTCAACAGATCAGCCCACACAAAACCGGCTTCCACACTGCAAAGGCCTTTTGTCATTCGCTGAATATGATTGGTACGAAGGGTATTCTGCAGATTATGGATTACATGCCGCAGGGGTTCCAGTCGCTCGGCAGCCTTCATATCCTCCTCCAGGAAGGAACCGAAGGCAATATCCATGCTTTCCTTCACAGCTTCGCGAAGGGTATCCATTTCCTTTTGTCCCGCTTCGGTAAAAGTCAGATTCTTTTCCGCCATTTCCTTCGCAGATCCCAAAATATTGACGGCGTGGTCACCAATACGTTCAAAATCCCCCACCAGCTTCAGGAATCCGGTTACCTCTTCGGAATCGGCTTCGCCCAATGCCTGCAGCGAGCTGAGCTTCAGGAGGTAGGTACTAAGGATATCCTCGTAGTGGTCGGTCTGATCCTCCTCTTCCCGGATTGCTTTTTCCATGCGGGTGGGATCCTTTGCCACTACGTCGATGGCGCTTTTCGCCGCATCCAGGGCGTAATAGGCCATATCCACCATGAGAAGACGGCTTTGGGCCAATGCCAGGGGTGGCGTGGAAAGCAGACGCTCGTCCAGCTCCACCACCACTTCCTTTTGCTTGCTGTCGGGAATCAGCTTGACCACAAGCTTTTCCAAAAGGGAGCTTGCCGGAAGCAAAATCACGGTACAGAAAATATTGAAGGCGCTGTGCAGAATGGCAATTCCATACATGGTAGCCGATTCGTTCAAAATAGCCGGGGCAAACACCCACATGACGATACAATAAAGCACCAGACAAACCGCTGTACCGATAATATTGAATGCCAAATGCACCCCTGCCGCCCGTTTGGCGTTGCGGGTGGCTCCTACCGAGGAGATCAGGGCGGTCACGCAGGTACCGATGTTTTGACCCATGACGATGGGAATTGCCGCACCGTAGGTGACGCTTCCCGAAGCCGCCAGAGCCTGCAAAATACCAACCGATGCCGAGCTGGATTGCAGGATCGCCGTAAGGATAAGCCCCGCAAGTACTCCAAGGAAGGGATTGGTGAAAAGCAGGAAGAGATCGGCAAAACCGGGAACCGACTTGAGTCCGGCCACCGCCCCGCTCATGGTATCCATGCCAAACATCAGGGTTGCAAAACCCAGAAGGATCATACCGGTATCCTTCTTTTTGGAATCCTTCAGGAACATATAATAAACCACGCCGATCAGCGCCAGTACCGGGGTAAAGGAGGAGGGCTTCAAAAGCTTGACCCAAACGGCAGAGCTGTCGATTCCGCTCAAGCTCAAAAGCCAGGAGGTAATGGTTGTCCCCACGTTGGCACCCATAATCACGTTGACCGCCTGATTCAAGGCTAAAAGCCCGGAATTGACAAAACCAACCACCATAACTGTGGTAGCTGAGGAGCTTTGAATAATGGCTGTAATCCCCGCGCCGGTCAAAAATCCGGCCAGTTTACTTCCGGTCATTTTTCCAAGCAGGGTGCGAAGACCACCACCGGCCCGCCGTTCCAGAGCCTCTCCCATAATATTCATTCCAAAAAGGAAGAGGCACAACCCGCCGATCATTGTCAGAAGATCAAATATATCCATACATTTTCCTTTCCACGACTCTTCTTTTCCCTAAAGTCATTTCCAGAGGCTTTACCCAATTTCATTTCTGCCATTAGATACCCCCACGATACGTATTATACCTGATTTCACTCCCCAATGCAATTGGATATTGATACAGAATCTGTAAAAAATATGTAAACAAATCGGGATGCTTTGCCGAAAACAAATATAACCCGGAAGAAAGACCTTCCGGGCTATGCTGATTTGCAAATTAGAAAGCGTGTCTGCCATTGATCCAAAGGGTGGTAGGATCAATTTCTGCCAGAGTCTTGGCACCGGTGAAGGCCATGGTCATGGCAAGTTCCTTGTTCATTTCCTCGATCTTTTCCATAACGCCCTCCACACCCCGGCTTTCCAGAGCAGGCATCATAGCGCGTCCCACCGAAACTGCATCAGCCCCCAGGGCCAATGCCTTGTAGGCATCGCTCCCCCGGTCAATGCTGCAGTCCACAAAGATCTTCATACCATACTTGCCACCCACTTCCCGAACGATCTCCGGCAAAACCATAAGGGGAGGCACTGCGTAGGGCAATCTGCCATGATGATGGCTGACCACGATGCCCTTGACACCGGCTTCGGCACATTTCACCGCATCCCGTACACTCAAGACACCCTTGACAATAAAGGGCAACTTGGTCCCTTTGACGTATGCTTCCATATCCGCAGTGGTCTGGGGACGCATCCGTTCCCCCACCACCAGGTCATCCTGGCCGTCACTGCCGAAGGTATGGTCAATATCCACGCCGATGGCGAAAGCACCCTTCTTTTCGGCGTAGGCAAACTGGTCCGCCACCTTGCTGTCGTCGGCATAGGGCTTGACGATACGAATGGTATCGGCTCCAACCGAAAGGATTTCACCAAATTCCTCGTTTTCCCCCATGCCGATCCAGTTGACCGCACCCATGCGACGAGCCGCTTCGGAATATTCCATTAGACCGTTCTTGCGGCCTTCTCCATAAAACTTCAAATGCGAAAAGGCCGGGGTCATAATGGGGGTCTTGAAGGTTTTGCCATAGAGTTCCATGGTGAGATCGGGGGAAACCGCATCCAGCAGACGTTCCTCCACCCAAATGGAATCCATGTAGGCACGGGTATTGGCGTTGGCATCGGCGGGATTGTATTTTTTGATTTCGGACATAGTGTTCTCCTTCCTTCCGGCACGGTACGGGGATAGTTTACCCCGCTTCGGTTATTTTCTTACCATGATGATACCAAACCCCACCGCAAAAGTCAAGAATATATCAAAAAACGATCCCCGATGGAATTCCATCGGGGATCGTGTGGCTTGTTATGTAAGAATTACTTTACTTCGATAGCGGTGATATGGGTGTTAACGCCTTCGTACCAGTAGAGGTAACCGGTTACGTCAACCACAGCACCGGCTTCCAGTTCGCCAACAGCCTTGTAAACGTCGCTGTCGGGACCGGTCAGGTAGCTTTCCACGCAGAAGCTGTAGCTTTCGCCGTCCTTGGAGAGGGTAACGTAGATATCGTCGCCCGGTTCGCCATTCTTGTATTCAATGGCTTCCAGGGTCAGGCCGGAGAAGGAAACCAGCTTATTCTGATGCTGGATGAGTTCTTCGGTGCCCAGGAGGCTGGTGGCATCCATGGCTTCGGCAGTCCAGGTGCCTTCGCCGGCTTCAAAGGTGGCGTCCATAATTTCCACTTCGCCAGACCATTCGCCCTTGTAACCGGTAACCTTGATCTTGGCGCCGGGAACAACCTTATCGGCATCGGCTTCGTCACACTTCATTTCGTAAATGAAGTAAGCACCATCGGGATCCTGGGCGTAGACGGTGATCTTACCGTAACCGGCATCACTGTCGAACCACCAACCCTGGGTAGCCTGGACGTAAGCTTCGATAACAACTTCACTGTCCAGTGCAGCAGCGGCGTATTCTTCGTAGGTCATAACGCCTTCCGACTTGGCAGCGGGATCGAATTCTTCTTCGGCGGCATCGCAAGCGGCCATGGTGAAGACCATTGCGAGAGCCATGAGGATAGCAAGAAACTTTTTCATGTTTTTCTCTCCTTATTTATACTTTTTCAAGCCGCATTCATTATACTCTTCACGGCTCAAGAAATCAAGGGGTGTTACCCCTTTCGGGAAACTTTTTTTGCTTTCAGATACTTCGCCAATACGTAACCGCCCATGATGAGCCACACACATCCAAGCACAGTCAAAAGGACCACGGCGGTTCCCGGCAAAGGCCCAAGATCGGCCTTTTCTCCGGTGTTGACCGCATTTCCCTGATTCAGGTGGTAGAGGGAGGTCATATTGGCAAACAGGTCATCAATAAAGGCATCATCCACCGTTTTTCCCCGGCGGACCCCCTTGGCAACCTCTTCGATCATCTGACCGGAGGCATCCCGCAGGGAGGTGGAGCCGTTGAAAACCGGGGTCACAAAGGTCTGATCCACATGCTCCAGCATCAGCTTGACCGCATCGATCTTGATTTTGTAGTGCTCGTTGTTATCCTCTCCGCTGCGGGCAAGGTAATCCTGGTAGCCGGGGTCGTTCTGCGCTTTGGTGGTAACCGGAACGTAGCCTTCGGTTTTGGAGTAGGCAATTTGCACATTGTTGGTCAAAAGGTACTGGGTGAAGAGCCAGGAAGCCATTACTTCCTGGGGATCGGCCTTGTTGAATACGCAGACCGAAGGACCCTGGGAGATCATTTGGATGTTTTCCGGGTCAAACTGGGGCGGCGGCATAACCACCGTTTCAAATTCCACCAGCTTATCGTCGCTGATGTCCACCAGGGGAGCATCGCTGCCCATCCAGGTAGCGCCGCCGGTGGAGTCCACGGCGAAGATACACTGTCCGGCATTTAGGAAGTTTGCGGGATAGCTGGAAATTCTGAAGGTGGAGAAGGCTCCGGACTTGGCGTGTTCCGCCACCATACCCAGGATGTCCCGGGTGGTTTCGTGGAAGATTTCAATGCTCCCGTCGGGTTGCGAATAACTCGCACCCTTCTGCTTGAGCATCTGGATCATCATATTATCAGTGGATTTGTAAATGAAGGGAATCATGGTCTTCTGACCGTTGACCAGATAATTGCCCTCCTCATCGGTGGCCATGGCGGCTTCGGACACTTCAAACACGAAATCCCAGGTCAATACCTCCGGCAGGGTGTAACCCAAGGCCTCCACATAGGTTTTATTGACATAGCAGGCTTCGGTGGAGCGAAGATAGGGCAGAGCATAGTAACTTTCCCCAAGCTTGCATTCCGCAAGGAAGCTGGGAACAATTTCCTCCACTGCAGGGGAGTCAAAAACCACTTTACTGCCACCAAGCCCATATTCCGGGTGATTCATCAGCTCGTCCAGGGGAACCATGATGTTGTTACCCGTCATGTAGGTGGCAATATGGTCGGGATAGGTGATACAGACGTTAGGAGTGGTTTGGGTGGCAATGTTGGTGATCACGTCGTTGTAGATCTTACCATAGTCGGTATAAAGCCGCAGATTCACCGTAATATTAGGGTAAAGCGCCTCAAATTCCGCAATGGACTGCTTATAGATTTCCACCTGAGTCAGGTTGGTATCGTTTTTCGCCCAGAAGGAAATTTCATAATCCCGGGAGGTATCAAACTCATCGGGAATCGAAAAGGCATCCATCCCCCGGGAGCCATGGCATCCGGTGAAAAGACTCACACACAGGGCCAGAAGCACCAGCAGGGCAAAGATCTTTTTTACGTTTCTCATCCTTTGGTACCTCCTCTCGAAACGCCTTCCATGATCTTTTTCCGGAAGATCAGAAAGATCACAATCAGGGGTACCGAAACCACCACCACTGCCGCCATCATGGCAGGGATGTTTTCCCGGCCAAATCCGTTTTCCCGGATGGCCTGGATACCGTTGGAGACCAGGTACATGGACTCCTCATCGGTGACCAATCGTGGCCAGACATAGGAATTCCAACACTCGATCACCTTCAGAATGGTGATGGTGACGATGGTTGGCATACTGATAGGGATCATTACCTTCCAAAGGTATTTCCAGTCGGAGGTACCGTCCACCTTGGCGGCCTTGTAAAGCTCCAGGGGAATCTGCTCAAAATTCTCCTTCAAAAGGTAGATGTAGAACACCGAGGTTACCGAAGGCAGAATCAAGCCGGTGAAGGTATTGCGCAGATCCAGGTCGGTGATGGTGACGTAGTTGGTGATCACCACCAGCTCATTGGGGATCATCATCAGCGAAAGGAGCAGGGCAAACACCAGATTTTTCCCCTTGAAATCGATCCGGGCGAAGGCAAAGGCCGCCGGGATGATCACTACCAGCATGATAGCGGTGGTGGCAAGGGTGAAAATGGTGGTATTGATAAAGTAGGTGCCCAGAGATGCATTTTCAAACACCTGGACGTAGTTTTCCAGGGTGGGAGCCAGGGTAAAAAAGGCAGGAATATATTCCGAGTTGTAAGCACCATACCCCTTCACCGAGGTCAAAAGCATCCAGTAAAAGGGAAAGAGCACCAGAAGCATCCAAAACCCCAGAAGGAGATAGGTGAAGCTTTTGCGGATGATTTCCTGCCGGACGGCGCGCTTTTCAATTTGTGTATATTGGTTTTGTTTTCCCATAATTCCTCCTCAATGATGCACGCTCTTCTTGCTGATGAGAAGGTTGATGCAGGTGATGGTAAACACAATGGCAAACAGAATCAGGGCCGCCGCCGATGCGTAGGAGGGGTAGCCGCCGCTGTCACCGTAGAGCATATCATAGACATAGCCCACGATGGTATTCATGCCCGCCGCATTCAGGTTGGTACCAAAGAGCGCCACCGCATCCGAATAAGCCTTGAAGGCTCCGATGAAGCCAGTGATAATCAAATAGAAGAGCATGGGGGAGATCATGGGCAGGGTGATGCGGGTAAAGGTGCGCCACTTGGACGTACCGTCGATGCGGGCCGCCTTGTAGTAGTCGGGATTTACCGAAGCCAGGGCACTGGTCAGGATCAGAATCTTGAAGGGCATAACCACCCAGATGGTGTAGAAGCAAAGTACGAACATCTTCGCCCAGTAGGGACCATCGATGAAGTCCACCGAAGGACCACCAAACCAGTTGATCATCAAATTCACCAGACCGTCGGTGTAGGCGGTTTTCTTGAAAAGAATCATGAAAACCAGGCCTACCGCCAGGGTATTGGTGACGTAGGGCAGGAAGTACACCGTCTGAAACCAATGCCGCAGACGCTTGATGGAGGAAAGTGCCACCGAGATCAAAAGGGCAATACCGGTGGAAAGGGGGACGGTGATCATTACCAGAATGAAGGTATTCTTCACCGCCTGCAGGAAATAGGGATCGTGGAGCACGTAGGAATAGTTATAGAAGCCCACCCCGAACATTTCCTGGGAGGCGAAGTTATACCCCTCCTCCAGGGAATAGATCAGGACGTCCACCAGGGGGTACACCATAAAGCACCCCAAAAACAGGATGGCTGGCAGTAAATAGAGCCACCCGTGGAGGTTTTTCTTACGCATGGGCTTCCACCTCGATCCGGTCGCCGGTTTCGGTATCAAAGAGGAACACCTTACCGGGCTTCAGGTCAAACCGGACGGTTTCGGCATCCTCATCCACCTTGTTTTCCGAAAGGATGATGCTCCGGAGCTGGGCGGCCTGGCAGGCGGAGTGGCTGGATACGATGCTCACGTCCCGTCCCATGACCTCCACCCGGATGAGCTTGCAGGTCATGGCTCCCTGGGCAGAAAGCACAAAGCCCTCGGGTCGAATACCAACCGTAACCGGCCGGTCGGAAAGAACCACATCCATAACGGTCTCCTCCCCGATCCAGAGCTTACCGCCCTGGATTTTGCCATCAAACAGGTTGATGGAGGGGGTTCCCAGGAATTTAGCCACAAAGAGGTTTTTCGGGTCGTCGTACACCGTTTGGGGCTTGCCGATCTGTTGTACGACCCCCGCCTGCATCACCACGATCTCATCGGAAATGCTCATAGCCTCCTCCTGGTCGTGGGTGACAAATACGGTGGTGATACCGGTTTCCCGCTGGATGCGGCGGATCTCTTCCCGGGTCTGGAGCCGGAGTCTGGCATCCAGGTTGGAAAGAGGTTCATCCAGGAGCAGAACCCGGGGCCGCTTCACCAAAGCCCGGGCAATGGCAACTCGCTGCTGCTGACCGCCCGAAAGCTCCTTGGGTTTCCGGTCCATCAACTCCTCCAACTGCACCAAACGGGCGGCTTCCAGAGCTTTTTCATTCATTTCTTCCTTGGTGGGGCGATCCTTCCCCTTCAGGTTCTGAAGGGGGAAGAGGATATTCTGCTTCACCGTCAGGTGGGGATAGAGGGCATAATTCTGGAACACCATGCCAACCCCCCGATTTTCCGGTGGCAGGTCGGTTACGTCATCCTCGCCAAAGTAGATTTTCCCTTCGGTGGGATTTTCCAACCCACAGATCAAATTGAGGGTGGTGCTTTTGCCGCAGCCGGAGGGGCCCAGCAGACCCACCAGCTTGCCATCGGGAATTTCGTAGTTGAAATCCCGCACCGCCAGCACCTCGCCGCCGTTCTTTTTATTGCCGCTTTGATAGCGTTTTGTCAGATTTTCAAGTACAACCTTCATGTTGTTCCTTCCTTTCACCGGTACTCCGATTACCTACAAGTGTACCACGATTTTTAGGTCAGTTCAAGTGCCAATCCCCGGGTAAAAGGAGATTTTTTACACACAAAAACCCCATCCCATTGTGCAAAATGGGATGGGGTTGGGTTTAGATTCGAACGGTTCCATTCAAAGACCCAGGAAATCGGATTCTCCGTCGCCCTTTTCCAGGTTTTTGAATCGGTAGAAGAAGTTCACGTACTTCAGCGCATTGAAATGGGGATCTCCCTTGAACTGATAGACCTTGTCATCATAGTAGATATTCAACTTATTACGACCCAGCACCGTGAAGGCGGAGGCATCGTCGAAGGGAATGGTCCATTCCCCTTCCTTCCCCTCATCCATCACCAGCCGGTCGCCGTAGAGCGAGAGGGAAACCGAATCGGCAATGGCCTTTTTATTTTTATACACGATCACTTCCGAAAGGGCGGCGGCATCGGTGGCCACCGGGGTTTCGGTCATGGTTCGGGTATCCAGCTTGTTAATAAAGTCTTTTTGGTATTCGTACCAGTCTGCCACAAAGCGGAAGGGGACTTTCTCCCCTACTCCCTCCAATTCCTTTGTGGGCAGGTAACGGATCTGCTTGCCGCAGGATTTACAGGTGATGATATCCCCCCGGCTTTCATGGGGGGCAATGCCGCAATCGGGACAAACGTAAATGGCACGTTCCAGGTATTCGGCCTGGTTTTTCCCGGCAAATCTGGCGTCGGCCACCGCTTCATCCACGTAAAGCTCCCGGCATACAGTTTGATGGAATTCCTCGGCCGACATAGCGGCCATTTCCTCCGGTTCCAACACCCGGGATACGTAAGCACGCATTTTCCCCCGGCGAACCCGATCGCTCCAACGGGGATGTACTCCGTAGCCGCCTTCAATCCTAAAAAAGGCTACCGGCATCTTCATGTGTTTTGCCAGGGAGGCAATGGCGGGGTTGATGTATTCGGTCCGACCGGAATAGGTTCGATTCCCCTCCGGAGCGATGGCGATGGTCCCCCCCTCCTTGGCTACCCGCATACAGGTCATAACGGCTTTGGCGTCGGTGGCTTGCTTTTTGATGGGAATGGGGGCCACCAACCAGCGAATCAGGGAGGAAACCCATCCGTTGGAGAATAGATCCTCCGAGGCCAGATAGTAGACCGGTCCCCGGAAGGCCAACCCCACAAAAAACTGGTCGAAGGCTGTCTGGTGATTATATAGTATCAGATAGGGTCGTTTGCCCTGGTTTTTGAATTTTTCCACCCGGATACCATAACGAAGTCTGCATAGTGGGTGAAGCACCAGAATCAAAATATTGCGTATCATTCGATGACGGAACTTCATCCATGGCTCCCGTTTCTTTTTCACAGTACATCATCCTTCCCGGGGAAATACTTCAAATTCCGGGATTATTATATCACGCAAAAGTTGCCTTGGCAACAACATTTTGTTTCCCCTGCTTGACAGGTGTGGTATAATGGACTCATGAAAAACACAACTTTATGCTATCTGGAACGGGAAGGGCAGTATTTGATGCTCCACCGTATCAAAAAGAAAAACGACGTCAACCATGAAAAATGGATCGGTATCGGGGGAAAAATGGAAGAGGGGGAAAGTCCCGAGGACTGCATTTGCAGGGAGGTTTTGGAGGAAACCGGCCTGACCCTGACCGACTACGCCTACCGAGGGATCGTCACCTTCGTTTCCGACCAGGTGGAGGGGGAGTACATGCATCTTTTCACCGCCACCGGATTTACGGGGAAAATCATCGATTGTGACGAGGGCGTTTTGGAATGGATTAAAAAATCCGCCCTACGAAAGCTCCCCATGTGGGAAGGGGACAAGATTTTTCTCGACCTGATCGACACCCCCTGTCCCTTCTTTTCCCTGAAATTATGCTATCGGGGTGACGTGCTTTCCCAAGCGGTACTCAATGGGAAGTCCATCCCCCTACCCTATTGAAAGGAGACCCTATGCCAGACTACCAGATCATCCCCCTGCCAAAGGCAGAGTGGAAGGGGACACCCATCCCCCTTCGCTACACCACCGAGGAATATTACGACCTGGAAACCACCCTGGAAGATGACGTTTTCCGGGTGGATATGGTAAAAAAGAAGTTTGATACCCCGGTAACCCATTCCCCGGAGGATTACGATTTTCCCGACAGTCTCTACCAGGACCATTGGGAAAAGGCTGAGGCCTTCGGCATTGTGGAAGAGAAGAGCGGAAAGAAGGAGCTTTTGGCTTGCATTGAGCTTTGCCCGGAGGAATGGAGTAATCGGCTCATGATCACCGAGCTTTGGGTGGCAGACCGGCTCCAGCGGCAGGGCATCGGTACCCGTCTGATGAATCTGGCCAAGGAACAGGCCAAATTGCAGGGGCGGAGGGCCATCATTCTGGAAACCCAATCCTGCAACGTACGGGCCATCGCCTTTTACCGCAGTCAGGGTTTCACCCTGATCGGTTTCGATTCCTGCTGTTACACCAACATCGATGTGGAGCGGCACGAGGTTCGCTTCGATTTCGGCTATTTCCTGCACCAAAATGACGGAAGATAACAAAAAGCCAAGCTCCCACGAGCTTGGCTTTTGTGATTCAAATCGTCATACTGCCCATGTATTCTCGCAAGACTTCCCGGAAACCCAAACTCCGGTAAAGTTCCAGAGCCGGGGTGTTATTGACGTAGACCTCCAGCATCATGTTTGATGGCATATTGTCCTCAATAGCACGCTGTAAAAGTCCGCGGCCATACCCTTTGCCCCGGCATTCCGGTTTCACATAAATCTGAATCGGTTCATTTTCATCATACCCTTTGGTAATTTCCGCGTATCCCACCGCTTCCCCTTTTTCCAGGACCAACAGGACGTGATATCGATCTAAGGCATTCAGCATCCGCTGAGCGGTCCAATAGACCCCTTCATCCTGGTGAATCACCCGATACGACTTCTCATAAATCGGGTCATAGGGGATAATGGCCGCTTCTACGGATTTTGGAGTATAGTCCTGCAAAAGCATCATGATTTGTTCCTCATCATAGATGATCCCCTGCTTTTGATAGGCTTCCATCATTTCTTGATTGGTCTTTGTGACCACCACATCCAGATGGCATCCGGTATACTCCCGCCGGAAATACGCAAACATTTCCTCATACACCAAGGGTTCTTCCACAAATCCCCAGATTATCTCCAGATACCTTTCTTCCGGTTCCGCCAGCACCCGAAACACACCCTGGATTTTCCCCGTTTCATCCCTCAAAACCAACAGAGAAGCATCTTTTCGGGAAAGGATCCGATTCAGTTCCTTCTGCAACGCTATCTCCTCCCTGGGGCAAAGATGGCAATGATGCTCCGGGAGGTTGTTCATGTGATAAAGGAAACGAAAAATCTCCTGATTCTCGTCCTTCGTTTCAAATTGTATCTTCATTCTTTTTCTCCAGTTTTTCAATAACGGCTCGCAGCTCGTCCCAACTTGCCACAGTCAAAATCCCCTCTGCGGAATGGAGCTTTTTGGCGACACCGGTGTAGTAGACCGGGAAAATGCCGGCGTTTCCGGCCCCCTCCACATCACAAGCAAAGCTATCCCCCGCGTACCATACGTCGGATGGTGAAAGTTCTGCTTTTGACAGCGCCAGATCAAAAATTCGTCTGCTGGGTTTCCGGAACATATACTCACTGGAAGCCAGTATGAACTCGAATCGGTGCTCCGGGAACAGCCTATGAATTCGTTCTGTCAAAGCCGCTCCGGAAAAGGAAATGTTGCTGACCACACCGGTACGAATCCCACTTTCCTGTAAGAAAGCCAAAAATTCGCCGATTCCCTGTGTTGGCACCGCCGGAGCCGCCCCATCCCAGAACACCCGGTCGATTTCGGGCGGGCTCAGGGAAAGCTTGATCCCCATAGATTCATACAGGTAAGCGGAAAACATGCGGTTTGGTACCTCCACCAGGATGGGATTCGAACCCAGTGGGTCGGTGCGCCCCACCTCCCGATTCAAGGCGGTGGCCTCGGCCTGTAACTCCTCGGCAGTAACGTTATGTTTATTCTCCACCGCATACGCAAGAATCGCCCGACTCCCTGCCAGCCCATCGAACACCTTCTCGTCCGCCAGGGTCTGGCCGTAATCAAACAGGATCATTTTCGGTTTTTGATGCATGGTTCCACCTCCCAACCCCAAAAGGATAACACCCGGCGGTTGCTTTGTCAAGCGATTGCCGGGTGTTTCTCGTCCCAAAGCTTCCCCCTGGGATACCAGGTCAACATAAATTACCCCATCGTCTTCTACAATGGCAATCCTCCATCTCACAGGTTTCCCCTTCTTTCGTGTGCTTTCCTTTATTGTATACGCCCTCTTTCCCTTTTACAAGGACCAGTCCCTCTTTTTACCATTTGTTATTTTTATACTTATTGTATATTTTGAGTCGTATAAAATACCGGGGCAAATATTGCCCCGGTAGCATGCGGCATTATTCAGCTTGCAGGATCTCACCGTTTTTGACCTGATTCATTTTGGCAATGGCGGTGTCTACCGTGCTGTAGTCGATATCCATTACATAGGCATTGCCCTTCTGAGAGTATGGCTTTTTGCTGGCTCCGGTACCACTGACACTATAGGTCTGAATGTTCCAGCTGCCCCCTTCCTCCAGTTGCATCTTTACCAGTTCTGCAATGACTTCGTAGGGCATGCTGGTTTCAAAGCTATCGGCCACGCTGTTCATTAGATCGGTATATCCGGTCAGAATGGCGGGACTCATGGCTTTTTCCATTACCGCCTTGACCATTGTCATCTGGTTCCGTCCACGCTGATGATCTCCGTCTGCGAAGGCTTTCCGTTCTCTGACAAAAGCCAGAGCATTTTCACCGTTGAGTTTATTCTCGCCTTTCTTGAAATAATGGTCATTCACTCTGCTGGTAAAGGCCACCGGAGACTCTACCGTTATACCTCCCAAAGCATCGATAATATCCTCAAATCCACTAAAATTCACCCGGAAATAGTAGTCAATTTTTGTCTTGTAAATCCGTTCCAGGGTTCCCTTGCTACAATTGATCCCATAGATTCCGGCATTGGTCAGCTTGTCGGGCACTCCGTTTGACACGGTGGTAGCCACATAGGCATCACGAGGAATGGACACCAAAAGAACCTGTCGCGTTTTGGTGTTGACGGTAGCAACGATATTTACGTCGCTTCGGCTGGTGGTGCTCAGCTTTCCGTAGGTATCAATACCGCTGATATACATGGTGAACACGTCATTGTACGTTTGGGTATCGATGATCTGTTCAGGATCCATTTCCCCCTCATTTCCGTGCAGCGAGGTATCCACGGGAACTTCAATATGCTCCGACAGAACGGCATGTATCCGGCTCCGTATATCGGCATACTCTTCCATTTCCTCGCAAATACCCAGGAAGGCGCTGTTGATCACAATGGCTTCCACCTCCCGGGTGGTCAGTAGAGCTTCCATCACTTCGGTAATATCGCCATAGGATTGGGTAACAGGGGGCTTTCCCAAAGTCTCTGTCATTTTTTCCAGCATGGTATCGGTATTTTCCCGATCCATCTCCGCTATGATACCAAATGTGTAGTCGGCGACATCCAAAATATCCACAGACGCATCTTCCGAGCGAACATAGATTCCCATGTCGGCCACAGACATTTGGGATCCGGTAATCTTTTCCAGGGTATTTACACCCTTTTTGATGTAGCCATTGGCAAATGCCATACCTCCCACCATCACCACGCTTAGCACAATGCCGGTGATAAAGGCCCCCTTGCGTTCAGGATTCAGCGTCAAAAACAGAATCACTACCGCCAAAACATAGAACACACCGGCCAGGATCAAAAGATACTTTTCGGGTACCAGGTTGGTATTAAAAAGTCCGATCACAAACCAAGCCATTACCGCCAACAAAACCACAAAGAGGATCACGCTGGGAATCATCTTTTTCAAAGTCTTTTTCTTTCTTCTCATATCTTCTCCTATTCAACAAACAGAATGCGATAGCCATAGGCAGGCAGATCAAAGGTAAATCCCACCTTTTCCATGGTCGTCATATCGGTAGCGGTGGCAACCTTTTCACCGAAGGAAAGGGTAACCTTTTCCACCGGAGCGGCCGCTATATTGACCGCAAACGCCAAAAGCTGTACCCGCCCCGAAAGGGTGGTATAGCGGTAATAACTGACCTTGACCTTTTCGTGGTCGGTGGTCACGTCATTTTGATAGTAAGGGCACCACGCCGACTGGGCGATGGGGAAGGCGTCGAATACCCGCCAGATATCGCTCATCAGGTCCAGGGGATGGCGAATATCATTGGGGCGGGGCAGAATACCATGGAGAATGGAACAAGCCACCGCATTTTCAAAGGTCCAGTAGGGACGGTTTTCGTAGGCGATGAATTCCACCGGCACTCCCATGTTGCGACCGGTGTATTCCGCACGGAAATAATCCAGGGCCATATCGGCGGTGCTCCCCTTCATCAGGCTGAACTGCAGATTTTCCCCGTACCAGGTCTGGTGAATGTAGGGCAGGGCGGTGAAGTTGACACAACCGAAGAAGTGTACGTTGATCATTCCACCCCGGGAGGTCACCACGTCATAAAGACGCTTGAACATATCCCGGATGGCATGGATGCCGTAGGTACCGTGGAGATTCCCCTCCTCATCGTGCCAGCCACAGCCGTGCTCGGTGCTGTAACAGATCACCGGTTGGGCGGTACCATCCAGATAAATACCATCGGTATGGCAACTGTCCATAATATTGGCGATGCCATTGATGAACAGGTCGGCGTACCGGCTATTGTAGCACACCCGGTAGTCCCGCTGGAAGGGGACACGCCACCAGCCACCGTGATACCGTTCGGGATCCCGCATGGCCACCTCTTCCGAAAGCCCCGACCAAATGGGAGCCATGGAGGAGATTTCGTAGCCAAAATAGGTCAGAACCTTGATGCCCCGCTTGTGGCATTCCTCCACAATGGTAGTCAGCTGATGCCGGGTGAATTCCGAAAGCTCGAACCAGTTCTGGGATTTATTCCACTTTTCATGGAGGATCAGGGTGGTAACCCCCTTTTCCACCAGACGGTCATAACGGTTTTCATCCGCAAAGAAATCGATGTAGTTACCCTTGACTTTGATACCACAGTCGATGTGCAGGGCATTGTGAAGATAAGGTTGCTTGGGGAAGGGCTTCACCGGTGTAGCATGGAAACCAAAGGCGAAAGAGATCGGCTGATAAAAATCAGATCCACGGGCTGGATCTTCCCGCCACTTTTGGGGATGGCTGTCAAGCAGTCGCACCCGAAGAAGCAAGATTTCCCCATCCCGCACCAATTCCATAGCACGGTCCGGATCTTCCGGTTGCCAGTTCCGGTCGTTTTCGGCATACCAACCAAGCCCACGGGCATCATTTCCCAACCACAAAAGGGCTTTGAAAGGCATGGCCGCCGACTGCTCGGGCAGGCGGCCGCTCATGGAGGTGGTGGATTTTTCCCGGACACTACCGTCCGCAAGGTACATATCTCCATCGGGATACATGGTAAAAAGAGGTGCCGCTTCGGCTTTCAAGGGGATTTCCAGCCACAAGCAGTCCAATTTGTAAAGGAAGGGCTTGGTGTCGGCAATGCCAAATACCTGGGCCACGGTCTTTCCCCGGGTCATAAGCTTCAGAGAAATATCCACGTTACCGTCATAGTCCACCGTGCTTGCGGTGTCTACAATAAATCGGTCGGTCTGTTTTGCTCCGCAGATCACAACCTCCTCATCGGTACGCCGTTGAATAAAGCTTTCGCTTTCATTTTCGGGGTAATTGTCATCCCAAACCCCTGCTTCCCCATCTTCCCGCATTACTATGCGCATGGGACCTGCCAAAAGCTCCTGCCCCTGGGATACCACCGAGGTCAATAGTCCATCCGGTCCAAAGGTATAGGCCCGGTCCAGCACGTATACGGTATGGGAAAGATCATTGGTTTCTGCCCGAACCGGCAGGAAGGGAGAAGGAATTTTCATGGTATTCCCTCCTTTGCATTATTTCAAGTGTGAATTCAGAAAATCCAAAATGATTTGTTTCACTTCCGACGTAGTAAATGCCGGGCCACCGTGATCGGTACCCAAAAGCTCCACCAGGGTGGCGTCCACATCGTTTTCCTGCAAAAGAGCATACAGTTCCCGACTTTGTTCCACAGGAACCAAATGGTCGGAATCGCCGTGCAAAATCAGAAAGGGCGGCGTTTTGGGGGATACGTAGCTTACCGGGCTGACCGCCCTGGCTTTTTCCGGATCGTTTTCTAAAGTTGCTCCCATCAGCAAAGATTCGGGAGAAACAGGATTGCCGTTACCAAACCTTGTAAAGTCCACCGGTCCATACCAATCCACTACACAGGACACCGCACTGGATTCATTCAGATATTCCCCCACGTCAAATTGCCGTTCTTCCCCGGCAACACCCGCCAGAGACGCCAGATGCCCCCCGGCCGATTCTCCCATGATTGCAATTTTTTCAGGATCCACGCAAAGCTCCTTCGCATGGGCGCGAATATATCGAATAGCCGCCTTCACGTCCTCAATTTGAGCAGGGAACTTAGCCTTTTCACTGGTGCGATATTCCACCGAGGCCACAGTGTAACCATTTTCCGCAAGATATGTCAACTCCGGCAGATAAACGTGCTGATTCATTTCCTGCCAGGCACCGCCTCCAAGCCAAATTACCAGCGGCTTCGGTCCATCTCCCAAAGAACGAACGATGTCAAAACACAAGGTACGGTTCCCATGTCCATACCAATCGGGAACCTGTTTATACACAATGTCCACCGCCATGGTGATTAAAGGCCGAATATTGGTTGGTGTAATGGTATATTTCATGGAAACACCCTTTCATTTTTGCATTTAGTAAATCACTTCTTACATGGTAACACAAAATTGGCCGAGTATCAATAGAAAAATATGAATTCCACAAAAAAACGAAGTCAGTAAAGTTTTGGAATATTTTATTTGCCTTACGGATAAGATTCGGTAAAGTCTATTTATCGTATCTTGACTTTACACGACCCCTTATGTTATCCTTTTGGACGGTCGAAATAAGCGGTGGAGTCTGTCACCGAATCCCCCGGATCCGGTTTATCTCGATTGATATGTGCGGTGACGGGACCTTCCTTGTATGGTACGGTCCTGTTTTTTTGTCCGTCACGTAGCGTCAGGTGCATATACTCCCCCTCCTTGTTTCGTCGCATATTTCATTCAAGGAGGGGTTTCTTAGTGGTACCGTTCTCTCTGCCATCGCCGGTAAGCTCGGCTTTATCGTTGCCGCTCTCTCCAACGGCAGATCCGCTGAAGCCGCCACCAAGGGCATCCAGCCCGCATTCCTTGTTGGTTTCCGCGGCGGTTCCGTTATGGGTCTGATCGTTGTAGGCAGCGCCGTTCTGGGCGTTTCCGCCGTTCTCATGGTTGTTGGCTTCTCCATCTTCGCTTAATTTCCCTTTATAAAGCATATGGAGCATCCCGCAATGTGGGATGCTCCATATGCTTTTTTGTTCATACTATGCTATTTGATTCACTTTCTTCTACATTTCGATTACGGTCCCGGTAGAAAGCGCGTAAAGGTTGGGAATCTGTGCTTTCATAAAAGCGTACTGTTCGCTTCCGGTACAATGTCCGGTATAATACTCCGTTTTGTATCCCGCCAGGTTTTCTGCATACTCTGCCAGTTTTTCTCCCGGCGGTATCTTGGACAGATGGAGTCCCCCCACCAGCACATCAGGAGCAAACCACGCCATAATGTTCAAAACACCCCGATGGGAGCATCCGCTGATCAGGATTCGCCTTCCCGCTTCCTCCACCAGGAGATACTGTTCATGGCGAAAATCATCGGGTTCAAAGCCCTCTTCCTTCCTGCGGTTTAAGCCAAAGCTTTCTATATTCCAGGGGCAATCTCTGTCTTCTCCGGAAAGAAGGGTCAAGCCATCCCCCAGTTTCCGCTTTCCGTCCACCATAACCAGCCGTTCTATTCCCGCAAGGCTCGTATCCAATCCAATGTACTTTTCAGTACCATTGTAATAGGGTCCAAAAGCGTGCTTGCTGAGATAGATTGGTGCATGTCGGTTGATCTCCAAAAAGGTACGCAAGCCGCCGCCATGATCATAATGTCCATGGGACAGAATCGACAGATCCACATTTTTCAGATCAATCCCCAGCTTTTCCGCATTACGGGCAAAAAGATCGGTCTGTCCCATATCAAACAGAATGCGTTTCTTCCCGGTCTCCAGATAGAGCGACAGTCCGTGTTCGGCTTCCAGGTTGGGGTCGCAGGTGGTATTTTCCACCAAAACGGTGATTTTCATATAACCTCTCTCCATGATGTAAAAGATGGTGCTGTACCAATGGCACAGCACCATCTTTTGTTTTGTAAATCAGTTGATCTTGATATTTTCCCAGAGGGTATTCATGTAGTCCAGCATTTCCTTGTCCAGGTTCTGGTAGGCATAGGTGTTGTAACGAGCGGCGAAGTCGTCCATTTCGGGATAAAGCACCGCAATGGCATCTTCGCCCATGTCAGCCTTGTAGGTTTCGTTGTTGTAAACCACGCTGTTGGGGGAAGCGTAGCAGGTGTATTCCGCGTTGGCAATGGCCGGTTCTTCGGAAAGCATGTAGTTGATGAAAATCTCCGCCAGCTCCTTATCCTGGGCACAGGTGGGAATGCACATGGCATCAATGTAAAGGTTGGTGGGATCGGGGTAGTAGAACTTCAGATCTACGTCCTCCGCCTGGGCATCCCGCATGGTGAAGTAGTCACCGGCATAGTAGGCACCCACTGCGGCTTCCCCGGCTTCCATCATGTTGTAGATTTCATCCATGACGTAGCTGTAAACCAAGGGACGCTGAGCCAGGAGTTCGTCGTAGGCTTTATCCCAAGAGGCCTTGTCGGTGGTATTCACGTCCAGCCCCAGCTTGTAAAGGGCGGTACCGAAGGCATCACGGGAGTTATTGAACTGGAGAATGCTGTCGGCATACTTTTCGTTCCACATCAGATCCCAACCCTTGGCATCGGCTTCATCCACCACGTTGGCGTTGTAGATGATACCCACGATACCGTAGGCATAGGGAACGGTGTACTTGTTGTCCGGGTCGTAGTAGAGGCCCTTGAAGTTCTCATCAATATTCTTGTAGTTGGGAATATTTTCAAAATCCAGAGGTTCCAGGAGATTTTCCGAGGCCATGCGGGCGATCATATAGTCGGAGGGAATGATCACGTCGTAGCTGGCGGCACCGCTGGAAATACGGCTGTACATATCTTCATTGGAGGCGAATGTAGTGTAATTAACCTTGACCTTTTCGCCGTAGGTCTCCTCGTACCAATCCTCGAATTCACGGATGGTGTCGAAGGTGCCTTCGCTGCCGTCGGAAATATATTCGCCCCAGTTGTAGACGTTCAGGGTACGGGCACTACCGGAACAGCCGGCCAGGCACAGAACCAGAAGGGTCACAAGAGCGATGGTGAGCAAAGCTTTTTTCATGTTGGAATCTCCTTTTGAGGGTAGGATTTATTTGCTGGGAAGGTGCTTCTTCTTTTTCAGTTCCCGAAGTCTTCTCTGATCCTCATTGTCCACAAAGTTGCTGATCAAAAGAAGCGTCATGGTAACGAAGAAAATGATGGTGGCCAGGGCATACATTTTCGGGGTAACCGTTTTCTTGGTCATACCGTAGATGCGGATGGGAAGGGTTTCAAAGTCGTTGCCGGCGGTGAAATAGCTGATGACAAAGTCGTCCAGCGACAGGGTGAAGGCCATGATGGCACCGGTGATGATACCAGGCAGAATCTCCGGCAGTTCCACCTTGAAGAAGGCCTTCAGAGGCGTGCATCCCAGATCCATGGCCGCTTCCGGCAGGGATTTATCCATCTGCTGGAATTTGGGCAACACCTGCAGGATCACGTAGGGCAGACAGAAGGTCACGTGGGCCACCAGCATAGTCCAGAAGTTCAGGCTGGTTGCCGACCCCATCAGCCGTCCTACGAAAACGAACATCAGCATCAGGGAAATACCGGTGATGATATCCGGGTTGGTCATGGGAATGTCGGTGACGGTGTTCATAGCTGCCTTGTACCAACGGGAACGAATCTTGTTGATCCCCATAGCAGCGGCGGTTCCCATAACGGTGGAGATCACCGTGGCGCTAGCCGCAAGGATCAGGGTGTTTTTCACCGATTCCAGGGTGTTGCGATCGCCCATCAATTCTTCGTACCAGCGCAGAGAGAAGCCGGAGAATACCGAAAGGCTCTTGGCGTCATTGAAGGAGAAGAAGAGCATAACCACGATGGGGGCAAAGAGGAAGATCAGGATGATGGCGCTGTAGATTTTGCTGGAAATCTTCATTCCCTTTCACCTCCGTAAACGTAGCGATTGGTCACGTATTTCACAATGGCCATGGCCACCAGCAGGATGACCATCAGAATGAAGGCAATGGCGGCGGCAAAGTGCAGGTTGTTTGCCATATACTGTCCTTCGATGGCGTCACCGATCAGGAAGAACTTGCCGTTACCGAGTTTTTGAGAAATATAGAAGGTGCTGATGGAGGGGATCAAGACCATGGTGATACCCGACACCACACCGGGTATACTCAGGGGCCAAATCACCCGGCGAAGCACCGAAAGGCTTCCACAGCCCAGGTCTCGGGCGGCTTCCAGAAGCCGCAGATCCATTTTGGCCATGATGGAGTAAATGGGAAGCACCATGTAGGGGAAGTAGTCGTACACCATGCCGATGATAACCGCCGTTTCGGTGCCGATGATGTGCAGTTGTCCAAGCCCCAGAGCAGAGAGGATGTTGTTGAAGATACCGGTGTCCTGCAGGATGGTCATCCAGGCATAGGTACGGATCAGGAAGTTCATCCACATGGGGATCATGATCAGGGTGATCATGGTCTTTTGGGTCTTTTCGGGGGCACGGGCGATGATGTAGGCAATGGGATAGCCAAGCACCAGGCAGATGGCGGTGGAGATCACCGCAAGCTTTACCGAACGCCAGAAGATCAGGAGATAGGTCCGGACCTCCCGAGAGGTACCGTCATCCTCCAGTATATTGCTGGTGGCGGTAAAAAAGCGGGTAAAATGCTCGGTGGTAAAGGCGAAACTGTCGTCGGTGAAGGCGTAGTAGGCAATAAACACCAGGGGCACCAGGATGAATAACAGCGCCCAGAAGGAATAGGGTGCTAACGCCGCATGATAGGTATTCAATCTTTTTTTCATTCTTCCGTCCCACCTTCCGGATCGGGATTGGAGATTTCTTCCATTTCATCGGAGAAGGAGGAGTAGTCGCCGAACATGCCGGAATACTTCGACTTCTTCATAATATGAATGGCATCGGGTTCCAGGAAGAGGCCGATCTTTTCATTTTCATTGACGCTGTCGGTGGTTTGGATCATCCACTTGAAGCCGTTGATATCCACAATAATTTCGTTATGCACCCCCAGGAAGGTCACCGAGGTGACAACACCCGAAAGCATACCCTTTTCCACCGGGACGATATCCACGTCCTCCGGACGAACCACCACGTCCACCGGTTCGTTCTTTTCGAACCCGGTGTCCAGGCATGAGAAGACCTGACCGGCGAAGCGAACCTTGTAATCCTCCAGCATAACGCCGTCCAGGATGTTGCTTTCGCCGATGAAATCGGCAACAAAGGCGTTTTCCGGCTCGTTGTAGATGTCGGTGGGGGTGCCGATCTGCTGGATCTTACCCTCGCTCATAACCACGATGGTATCCGACATGGAGAGTGCTTCCTCCTGGTCGTGGGTAACGAAGACGAAGGTGATGCCGGTGCTCTTCTGGATCTTTTTGAGTTCCTGCTGCATATCCTTGCGAAGCTTCAGGTCCAGAGCGCCGAGGGGTTCGTCCAAAAGCAGAACCTGGGGATGGCTGACCAGCGCCCGGGCAATGGCAACGCGCTGTTGCTGACCGCCCGACAGGCTGGTCACCCGGCGGTCGGCAAAGCCGGTGAGCATCACAAGCCGCAACATTTCGTTGACCTTTTCATTGATTTCCTTCTTGGGAACCTTCTTTTCCCGCAGGGGGAAGGCAATATTTTCAAACACATTCAGGTGGGGAAACAGGGCATAGCGCTGGAATACGGTGTTGACGTTGCGTTTGTGGGGAGGCACGTCGTTGATACGGTCGCCCATGAAGATCACGTCGCCGGTATCGGGCTGGGTAAAACCTCCGATCATCCGAAGGGTTGTAGTCTTGCCACATCCGGAGGGACCCAGCAGGGTGATAAACTCGTTGTCGTAGATGTCCAGACTAATGTTGTCCAGCACCATTTCACCATCGAAGGCTTTGGAAATGTTTTTGAGTTCAATGATCTTCTTCATACCGTTTCTCTTTTCTTCCGTATTTCCATAACAAAAAAAGTGACGTTGCCAATGCGGCACGTCACTTGGAAAGGCGATATTCTCCATGTCTGTTCTGCTCTCCCCCCGGGGAGGTCTTCCACTCTAACAGGCAGGTACAAATCACAATGGGACCAGAGTCTATATAGCAAAGATTACTTTTACTACTCTTATTGACCATTTCACAAGTTTTGCGCGAGGCACTGGTTTATAGTAACCAACTTATAAAACTGAGCTTCTAACTCAATCAATAAGGCAACAGAAGTTGCCAACCGCATTCCGCGGTCTTCGGCATTCGACCCGGCTGTCCGTATGGCCTACTTTGCCGGAAAAGCTCCGGCGGTCGGAATATCTTGCTTCGGAAAGACCATTCCCGATTGAGATTAAAAAAATTATAGCACAGCCCCTTTTGATTGTCAACCTTCTTTTCCCCAAAAAGAATCGAAATGCGACAGGTTTTTTATCTATTTTTTTGTTTTTCCCCCTTAACAACTGCTGTCGGTTTTTTTCAAAGCATCTTTGAAGAAAAGCTGAAACTTTTCTCTTTTCTCCTGCTGTATTTTGTGATATAATCAAGAAAATTCAAATCGGAAAGGAAGAAACACCATGTATACCAAACTGGGACTTCAACTTTATTCCATTCGTGACTTCATGCAGACCGAAGCCGATATCCGGGAGAGCTTCCAAAAAATCAAGGCCATGGGCTATGATCAGGTCCAGACCGCCGGTTGCGCCATTCCCTATGACGTATTCGGCGCCTTAGCCAAAGAAGCAGGGCTGGAAATCGTGGGTACCCACGATGACTTCAACAAAATGCAAAACGACCTGCCCACCGCCATCAAGGAGCACAAGGCCCTTGGCACCACCAACATGGGCGTGGGCGGCATGGCCGCCGTCACCACCATGGAGGGGATCGAGGAGCAGATCGCAGCCTGTAACGCCATCGCCGACGCCATCAAGGGGGAAGGCTTCAAATTCACCTACCACAACCACAGCCATGAATTCGTCCGGGTTGGCGACAAGACCCGCTTCGACTACTACCTGGAGGGCTTCAAGGACAACATTTCCTTTGTTTTGGATACCTACTGGGCCCAGCACGCCGGTGTGGACGTTTGCGCCCTGATGAAGAAGATGGAAGGCCGCATTGACATTCTCCACCTGAAGGATATGGCCGTGAAGGGCAATGATCCCTACATCACCGAATGTGGTCACGGCAACCTGAACTTTGCCGATATCATCCCCCTGGCGGAATCCATCGGTGTCAAGTACCTGGTGGTGGAACAGGATACCTGCCCCGGTGATCCCTTCGAAAGCGTCCGGTTCAGCAGCGAATATCTGCACAAAAACTTCCTGAAATAAGATAATACGGAGGATCTTTTCCATGCGATCCTATCTGAATACCTTTTTCACCGATTTCGACTACCCCGCCGAAAGCCGGGAGGTTCTGCTGAATGCCTACGACACCATCACGGCGGCCCCCGCCACAGCAGCCGCATGGCAGGAGCTGATGGCCCGCTATGAGGCCGACTATAACTGCGACTTCAACGCCGCCCTGGAAGCCTGCGATGACATCGCCCTCAAAACCGGGCTCCACAGCTACTCCGTCCGGCTCCTGCTATTCATCTGTCTTTCCCGCCACCTTCGCACCCTTTACCGGGAGCGTGGCATTGCCGACCAGATCTGGTACGACAGCATGTGCGATCTAAAATACAAGCTTTGGGAATGCAAGGCTGTCAAGAATATATGGGGCAGTTTTGTTGCCGGGTGGTTCGGGGGCTTTTTCAACCTGACCCGCTTCGCCCTGGGTCGGCTGCAATTTGAGCTTGTAACGGCAGATGGCCGTATTCCCACCAATCCCTGTACCCTGAACGGTCTGGTACTGCGGAACGAAACCAAGCTCATCAACGTGCACATTCCCCGCACCCTCACTCCCATCGACAAGGCAAGCTGCGACGCCTCCTACGCCATGGCCAAGGACTTTTTCAAGGAAGCCTGGATCGACGGTAAGGTGGTATTCGTTTGCGCCAGTTGGCTCCTTTACCCCGAGAACCTGGATATTCTCCCCGAAAAGAGCAATATCCGTCGGTTTATCACCGAGTTCAACCTGGTAAAATTCGGTGTGGACGAAAGCGGCAGCTACGGCGATATGTGGCGGCTTTTCGACATGGACTACACCGGAAGCTTCGACGACTACCCCGAGGATACTTCGGTCCGGCGCGCCTTCAAGACCCACCTGAAAGCAGGCGGTAAGGTTGGCGGCGGTACCGGACTCCGTGTCCTGTAAGTCACGAAAGGAAAACGATTATGATCAACCCCTACTTCTTTGGTTCTTTTGCCGCACAAGGCACAGCTTCGCGCACAGTCTGATTTGGGACGGTAGGTGCGCGGAGCGGACTCTTCCCGAAAGGGAGTGATACCGTCCCCGTCAGACTTTGCTGTTTCCTGTATAAATAACATGGTATAAGGAGCAAAGTCTATGCAAAAGAATTTGTCTTTTCGTTCGTTACGACCCTTTTTGATTTTATGGTCCACCCAGGCGATATCCGCCCTGGGTACCGCCATGACCAATTACGCCCTGGTGGTTTGGATTTACCAGGCCCATGGCACCGCATCCAGCGTTGCCACCCTGACCCTGTGTTCCTTTTTACCCACCATACTCTTCCGCTTTCTGGCGGGTGCCATAGCAGACCGGATGGACAAAAAGTGCATCATGCTGGTGTGCGATCTGGCCGCCGCCTGTGGCAGCGCCATCACCCTTGGATTATTGGTGCTGTCCCGGCTTGCTATTTGGCACCTTTACGTTATCCAGTTCCTGCTTAGCTTCATGAATGCTTTCCAGGTTCCCGCCGCCTACGTGGCAACCAGCCTGTTGGTTCCCCGGGAAGCATACGCCAAAACCGAGGGCTTGCAATCGGCTTCCAACGCCATTATTTCCATTTTGGCCCCGGTATTGGGAAGCATGGTTTTCGCCTTCGGCGGCTTGGAGCTGGTATTGACCCTGGATCTTTTCAGCTTTGGCATTGCCTTTTTCCCGCTACTCCTCTTGATCCGCATCCCGAAGAGCGAATCGGAAATCCAGGAGAAAAAGGAGCCATTCCTGCAGGCCTGTCTTTCGGGAATTCGTTACCTTGGGAAGCAACCGGTTCTTCTGCGGCTGATCCTGTTTTTTACTCTGATCAATTTTTTGGCTAAGATCGGGGAAAACGGCATGGTTTCAGTCCTTGTACTGGCCAAATCAGGCGGCAACCAGTCTGTTCTGGGGATGGTGCAAAGCTGTATGGCTGTTGGACTTCTGTTTGGCAGTTTGCTTGCTGCCTGGTCCAAGCCCCCAAAGAGGCCGCTTTCCTTCATCTACTTCACCTGTGGATTGCTCTTTTTGGGCAACTTAACCCTCAGCTTGAGCAATCCCCCCCTGGTGTGGTGTCTTTCTGCCTTTTTGGCCTATAGTCTTGCGGCATGGATGAACATCCTCCTGGGTGCCTTCATGCGTACCCACGTCCCCCTTTCCCTGCAGGGACGGGTGTTTTCCGCCCGGGACACCCTGCAAAACATCTTCATTCCCCTGGGAATCTTCCTGGGCGGCATTTTGGCGGATGGGATATTCGATCCCATCATGACCGGAACTTCCGGCTTGGTCCGTGCGCTGTCCCGTGTATTTGGCGGAAGTGAAGGAGCCGGTATTTCCCTGCAATTCTTCCTGGTGGGGCTTTTGGGGTCGGGTATCAGCTTTTTCTTCTGGTTCCGTTCCCGCAAAAAGGAGTTTCCTCCGGAAGATTAAGCAATTCACAAATCAAGTCATAAAGCTCCCCTTTGTCGGTGTGACAAAGGGGAGCTTTTCTATCATTATCAGAGTCTTCCGATCTTCTTTACGGTTTTCAATTCTCCCTTTTTCAGGGGGAAGCAGTTTTCCGAAAGGAGATAGGGTACGTCCAGCATGGCATAGGGCAGGAAGCGATCGGCGGTAACGGTAATCTCTTCCTCGCTTTCCGAAAGGAGGATGGGGTCGGCGTAGGTCATGGTGGTATCCTTATAGCGGTCAACCACCAGGAAGCACCGGTCATTCCCTAGGGTGGAGGTCAGGTCGCAAAGGAGGATGGTATTTTCGTCGGTGGGTACCATGTTCCCTTCCCACACCCTGACGGCGGCGTTTTCATCCACCCGGAAGGGCACCTCGACAACGGGGGTATCCACCCCTGTGACGACGTTATGGCAATAGATGGCGGCACTGCCGGAAACCGTTTCCATGGCGTCGTTGCTGACGTGGAGGGATAGCTTGCCCCCCTCCTCCGCCAGGGTGGCCACCACCGGCGCGGCGCAACGCTTGAAGACGTAATAAGCGGGCTTGGGACAGGCGTAGTAGTCTAAGAAGGCCCAACCACCGGCGGCAGGCCAGCAATCGTTGAACATCCAGTAGATCATACCCCAATCAAAGCCCTTGTGGCGTCTGTATAGCTCGAAGGAGATGCGGGTCCATTCGCAGTGGAGCATTTGAAGTTTACGGACCCGGTCGACTCCGTTTTCAAAATCCCCAAAGATCTTTTGGGCCATGGTATTGGTAATATGGAAGAGGGTACTGGGCAGACCCGGATTGGTTTTGCTGTGGAATTCGATCATGCCGGGGTCATCCCCAAAAATATCCTCCTCGGTCATATATTTCCGAAGGCTCGACACGAAGGACAGACCAAAGGAGGGCTGTTCGGCACAGAAACGAGAGATAAACTTGTTAAAGTAGGCCCGGTAGTCAGTGAAATCGCTTTCCTGGATATAGGCAAACATCGACCCCAGGTAGAAGGTATTGTGGGTGGTTCCCCGGGTGGCACTGCAGTAGTGGTCGCCGCCATAGGGGGAGGAGGGGAAGAAGCGGCGGTTGGGGTCCAGGCGGGCGATCACCGGCTCAATGCCCAATGCCGCCGAGCTGTAACCCGGGAAATCGGTACGGTTTTCGTTGCCGTGGACGGCGTTTTCGTTGTCCCCGCTCCAGAAGGCCAGGCAGGGGTGGTTGCGAAGACGCAGAGCCGCCGTCGTGGCTTCCTTTTTCAGGGCTTGGATGAACCAATCCTCGTCCTCCGGGTATTCCCCGCAGGCCATCAGGAAATCCTGGGTCACCAAAATACCCAGGCGGTCGCATTCGGCGTAGAATTCATCACGTTCAAAAATGCCGCCGCCCCAGACCCGGAGCATGTTGAAGCCCCCAGCCACGCCCAGCTCCAGGAGCCGGGTGATCTTTTCGGGGCTCTCCGCCGAGGGGAAGGGATCGCAGGGCACCCAGTTGGCTCCCTTGCACATGATCTTCACCCCGTTCACCAGCACGGTAAAGCAAGCGGTGGATTGATTGAAATCACAACCCTTCAGGTGATCCTCCTCCTGCATGGCCCGGCAAAGGTTATAGGCCTCGCTTCCCACCGGATCCTCAATCTGCAAAACGGTAATCTTTCGGATTCCGAATTTTTTGGTCTTTTGGGAGGTTTTTGTGGTAAGGCTCAGTGTATAGAGGGGCTGTTCTCCATAGCCCAGGGGGTACCAGAGCTTTGGAGAAACCACATCGATATATTCATAAAGATGATCCTGGAGAATGGTACGTTCCTTTTGGAAAATGACGTTTCCATCCGGGTCCTGAATCTTCATGGTAACAGTGTCCCCCAGGTCAACAAAATCCCGGAAGGCCACCTCCAGCTTGAGCTGGGCGGCGTAGGGGTTGATATCCGCAGTATAGATATAGCAGGATTCCACCTCGTTTTGTCCCCGGAAGACCAGGCGCACGTCCCGGTAAATGCCCATGGTGACAAAACGGTCCACCCAGTCCCAGCTGTAGGTACATTGGATGCGGCGGGTATTCATGCGTTCCTGGGTGAAGGCACCGGGATGGAGCGGTAGCCCCTCCACCCGGCGGATGGGGGAATCAAAACGTACCTCCAGGGTGTTCTCCCCGGTTTTCAGTAAACCGTCCACCTGGAAGGCGTGGGGAATATGCATATTGTCGGTCTCCCTCACCACTTTCCCATTCAGGAGGATGGTAGTGTAGGTATCCAGCCCGTCAAATTCCAGCCAGGCATTTTCCGCCACCTCGTTCAGTATGAAGGTTTTGGTATAGGTAAAATCGTGATTTTCAATCCATTGCACTTTTTTGGAGTTGTCACGCCAAAAGAAGTCCCCCACGATGCCGTTTGCCTGCAGATCGGTATGTACACATCCCGGCACAGTCCCCGGCAGGGCAAGAGCTTTTCCAAATTCATCGACTCCCGTTAAAGTCCAGGTGCCGTTCAGATTGATACAGGTTGCCATGATTTTTCTCCTTCCCGATTTCACAGGTTGTCCCCTGTATTATAGCACGGAGGTAATCCGAATACAAGAAAATTCCCCTCCTTCAACCGTCGAAGGAGGGGAAATAAAGTCAGTCTTCACGCAGGGTATAGGGTGTAATCTTCCAGATGTATATCGCCAGAAGCACCGTCAGGATAAAGCGCACCCATGGCAGGAACTGGGACCCGTAGAAGGGCAGGCCGAACATGGTGACCGGCTCGATCTTTTGGAAGATGCTCAGGAAGAAGGTACCGAAGGAGGCCCCCAGGAAGGCCAGAATGTTGGCCCCAAAGTTCCAGAAGAGGTAGTAAACGTCCCGGTCCCCCTTGGGCAGGTTCACGTAGAAGAGGTTGGCATAGGTCAGGTTGAGTCCGGTACAGACCAGGCCACAATAGACTGAAACCAACACGTACCACCACAGGGTAGTGCTGGTGGTAAAGTTGTAGGTGGTTTCACACACCGCCTCCAAAAGGAAACAGACGCAAAGCATTTTGTGCCAACCAAACCGGGCGATAAGCCGCCGCCAGAAGGGCAGCATGAACAGGTTCCCGATCATGCAGAAAATACTGGTGGTCAGGGTCATCAGGTAGGGCATCCCCACCGTATCCAGAAGATAGTAGTTCCAGGTGGCACTGTTGGTGTTGGCAATGAAGTTCCAAAGGAAGCACACACCGCACCAGCACAGAAATTTCTTTTGCTGGAAGGGCAGGGTCACCACGTCCCTGAGTTTGGGAGTGTCGCTGGAATACTCATAGGGCCATTCTTTCGGGAGGGCATAGACCAAAATGCCCCCGAAAGCGAACAGACCGAAGGCCACGTACCGCAGGGTCACGATAAGCTGCTCCTGCCCCCCGGCAGACCCCAGGGAGTCGGCTGCAATAGCGGTGACCACCGCGGCAACGGTAGACACCACGCTTCCCACCATATTCTGGAAGGAAAAATAGATATTTCGCTTGTCGTTTTCCTCTGGAACGAAGTGAATGTGCCAGGCCATAGCCCCGGGCCCCAAAAGGGCGTTGGTCATGCTGCCTATCAACATGAAGACGATGAACCAGATCGTCCTGGCCCCAGGGTCCTCCACAAATATGGGCATGATGGTGGTGGCCAATACGATACAAACGTAGTAGAAAACATGGTTAAATAACAGAAGTGCCCGGCGATGCTTGAACAGTCGGAGAAATTTAGGTGACAAAAGACCCACAAACCAGGCCAGGTAGGAGGCAAAGGAAATAACACCTACCCGGACGATATCGATACCGTTTTGGGCTAAAAAGGAGGTATAGAAAACGCCGGTGATAAACACGTTGGCCAGGTTTGCTGTAAAGGTATTGATCAAAAGCAGGGAACTGCCCTTGCTTTCGGGGGTGCGGAAATTGAACACCTGGCAAAAGTCCGAATTGAGAAAGCGTTTTTTGAGAGTTGCAAACATACATCATGCCACCTTTGCGGCAAAATTTGCTCCGTAGCTTTGAATACCTTCGGAAGTGGCGTTATCATAACACAACCGATTCCCTTTTGCAAGGGGGAATTTTTATTTTTTTACAATCCTTTACACCCCTGCCCATTCGTGCTATAATCACGGGGAGGTGATGGAAGCATGAAGAATATTATGGTGGATACCACCCGTGTGGAAGGCACACTGGACCGTTATTTTAGCCGTTGTGTCAGCGCATCCCGAGCTTATTTGCTCTTACGGGCCGACCACCGGGAACACTTGAAAATGGTTCACGATACCTGCGGATTTGAGTACGTCAGATTCCACGGTCTTTTGCAGGACGATATGGGTATTTACCGTCTTTCCAAAAGCGGAGAGCCCATTTACAGCTTCCAATACTGCGATGAAGTCTACGACTACCTGCTGGAAATCGGTATGAAACCCTTTGTGGTGTTCGATTTCATGCCGGAAACCCTGGCAAGCGGGGATAAGACCATCTACTGGGAAAAATCCAACATCACCCCTCCCGCCGATTATAACAAATGGTACGACCTGATCTACCGCATTACCCAACACTTCACCCATCGTTACGGGGAGGAAGAGGTCAAGACCTGGCTTTTTGAGGTCTGGAACGAGCCTGACGGATGGTTTTTCACCGGCGATCGGGAGGAGTATTTCAAATTATACGAGGTCACCGCCCTGGCGGTGAAGTCGGTGTGCCCCGATTACAAGATTGGCGGCCCCTCGGTGGCCGGAGCCCATGATTGGCTCCCCGCCCTGCGGGACCATTGCCGGGCAAATAACATTCCTTTGGATTTCTTGACCGCCCACTCCTACTGCCTGACCGACCACACTCCCGGAGCAAAAAGCGATGCCGACTGCCACGTCCCTACCTGGTCCCCGGGTACCCCCTGGCCCCTTTCCAACCTGAAGCTGGTGCCCGGCGGTGCCACCCAAAGCGTGGATCACGTGTTGGAGGTTATGAAGGATGACCCCATGGAGATCCATTACACCGAATGGGGGCTGACCTTCTGCTACTGGGACCCCCTGCACGATTCCTATCGGGCCCCCTCCCACATGCTTCAGATTTTGAAGGACTGCATGAACAAAATCTCCTCCCTGTCCTTTTGCGAGGTGTCCGACGTATTTGAGGAGGACGGTCCTCCCACCACCAATTTCCATGGCGGCTTCGGCCTTTTGAACCTGCAGGGCATCCCCAAGCCCTCCTATTTTGCCTACCGCTTCCTGGCCATGCTGGGGGATACCCGGCTTTTCTGCCCCGATGAAAACACCCTGGCCACCCAAAGCCACAATGGTTACCAGCTCCTGACCTGGAACTGCGACAACTTCCAGGAGGAGGAAAATATTCTCTACTTCGGGAGGGACGTTCCCCCGGAAAAGCAGGAGGACGTAACTCTGACCCTCCGGAATCCCCTTCCCGGGCGCTACAGCGCAAAGCTTTACGCCGTGGGCCATGGCATCAACGATCCCTATACCATCTTCCTGCACACCGAGTACGAGGACTCCCTTTCCCGGGAACAGGTACGGAATCTAAAGGAGCAAACCGACGGCCGCCCCATTTGGGAAGCCACCCTGGCGCTGGACGGTTCCCCCTTTTCCAAAACCATCCCCCTTCGCACCAACGACGTTTACCTATTGACCCTGGAACGAATCTGACTTGCCAAGGAGAATACCCCCATGTCCGAACCAAAACCCAAAACGAATCTGTTCCGGTCCCTGTTTGCCCTGCGGGGCAACCAGCGGGCCTGTGTTTACACCGAGCCCCTGTGGGGCATCCCCTACAACCTCTACTCCCCCTACGCATCCCTCTTCATGGTAGCTCTGGGGGTATCTGACCAGCAGATCGGCTTCCTGCTTTCCATTGGCGCCATCTTCCAGGTCATTGCCGCCCTTCTGGGCGGTGTCCTGTGCGACAAGCTGGGCCGGCGGAAAACCACCGCCATTTTCGATATTCTATCCTGGTCTGTTCCCTGCCTGATCTGGATGTTCAGCCAGAATTTCTGGTGGTTCTTTGCCGCCGCCGTGGTCAACGGCATGTGGAAGATCACCGACAACGCCTGGAACTGCCTTCTGGTGGAGGACGCCCGGGAGGAGGATCTGGTGGATATTTACACCTGGATCAACGTTTCGGGGCTTTTGGCGGTATTCTTCGCCCCCATTTCGGCCATTTTGATCAACAAGCTGACCCTGGTTCCCACCATGCGCATCCTCTACTTCGTCACCTTCGTCATGATGACCAGTAAGTTCCTGATCCTCTATTTTGCCTCCAGGGAGACCCGGCAGGGTGCCATCCGCATGGCCGAAACCAAAAACACCTCCCTGTGGAAGCTGATCTGGGAGTACAAGGATGTGTTCCTGAAGGTGATCAGGAGTGCCGAGACCCGCTTTATCATTATCATTTACGCCCTGATCAACGTTTCCACCATGGTCACCGGCAGCTTTTTTGCCATCTACATCACCGAAAACCTGTCCATTTCCCAGGAATTCGTTTCGGTATTCCCCATGATCCGGGCGGCCTTCATGCTGGTTTTCATCTTCACGGTACAAAACCACTTCAACGCTCTCCGTTACCGACCGGTTATGGTGGGGTCTTTGATTCTCTATATTGCAAGCCACGTGGTTCTCTTGATGGCTCCGGTGGGCAATCTGTGGCTGGTTCTTGGCTACACCCTGTTTGAAGCCTTCGCCTGCGCCCTGTTCTTCCCCCGTCGGGATGCCCTGATGGTCATCTTCATTGATGCCGAAGAACGCAGCCGGGCCCAGAGCCTGCTTTACGTGGTAACCATGGCCATCACCACCCCCTTCGGTTGGATCATCGGTCAGCTTTCCGCCATGGACCGCCGCCTCCCCTTCCTCCTGAACATCCTGATTTTCATCGTCATCGCCGTCCTGGTACTTCTTTCCAAGGAGCTCCGCAAGCAGGACGAACCTTCCAAATAAAAAGTCAAACGCAGAACCAGAATTTCGGTTCTGCGTTATTTTTATGCTAAAGTGATTGCTTTCAAATGCTCGATCACCCGTTCCATGGAGCGGGTCACCCATTTCTCCCGGTGATAGAGAAGCTGTTTCCACAGTTCCGGTTGGAACCCCTCTGCCTCCAGCCGCACAATACGTCCCGACCTCCAGGCTTCTTCGGTAACATAATCCGGCAGGAAAGAGATTCCGTATCCCTGTTCCACCAAGCGGCAAATCAGGTCGGCGCTGCCGCTTTCCAATATGGGCTTGATCTCCAGGGAGTCCTCCGCCATCCATTCATCCAGAAGGCCCCGGTAACTCATATTCTTCTCGGTCAGGAGGAAATCCTGCCCCAAAAGCCCCCGTTTGGTCAGAGGCCCCCGTCCCGTCAAAGGATGGATCGCCGGTGCCACAAAATGCACTCCAATCTTCTCCTCCCGGGCTACCACATAGTTGGTGTTGTAAATATGCCGGTCCAGGGTGCAAACCAGATCGGCTTCGTTGTGGTCCAGCATGCGGAACATATCTTCGGTACCGGCGGTCATCCATTTCAGGGAGATATTGGGACATTGTTCCCGAAGAATGGGCAATACCCGCTGGATCAAGGGACCACACAGCGAGTCGGCAGTAGCCAATCGGATTACCGTGGGTCTTTCATTGTTTCCCGCGGTATTTTGGGACATTTCTCCACAGATACGACAAATCTCCTGGGCATAGCGCAGAACATCCCTGCCGGGTCCGGTCAGCCGAATGGCGTGACCAATGCGGTCGAAGAGCCGCACCCCCAGTTCCTCCTCCAGTTGTTTGATCTGCACCGAAACAGTGGGTTGGGAATATCCCAATCGCTCCCCTGCCCGGGAAAAACTGCCCAGTTCCGCCACGTGGATCAGGGTATTCAGGTTCTTGATATCCATCTGCCATCGCTCCTATTCGCATTCGTTTACTCTTTGATCTTATCGTATACGGTGAGCCATCTTCCGCTGAAGTAGCGCCAGGCGTATATTGCCACCCGGACAGCCCAGTCGATGATCATGGCCACCCAAACGCCCATGACTCCCATACCAAGTCCCGGAAGATTCATCCCCAAAACCGGATAGGACTCGGGTGCCAAAATGTAGCTGAAGGCCACCCGGAAGAGCCACATACAGGTGATGGAGATCACCATGGGGAATTTCACGTCGCTTGCCGCCCGGAACATGCTGGGCAGAACAAATCCCACCGGCCATACCAACGCGGCGCTGACGCAATGGAAGAGGATCAGATCCCGGGTCAACTCGGTGGTTTCGGGTGTCAGCTGCCAACAGCCGATGATGGGCCGGACCAACACAGCTGTGATCAATACCACCGTCCACACGCAAAGATAGGCCGCAAACAGAAGCTTTCGGGAGTAGTGTTTGGCTTGTTCCTTTTCCCCGGCACCGATACAACGGCCAATGACAATCACCGATGCGTTTCCCACCGAAGCCCCGGCGATGTACTGGTAATTCACCACGTTGGAGGCCACCGAGTTTGCGGTGATGGAGGCGGTTCCCAGGGTGGAAACCACGCTTTGGGTCAGGAGCTTACCAAAGCTGAACATACAGTTTTCAATGGCATTGGGGATTCCGATGCGAAGGATTCCTCTGATAATGGAAAACTCCGGTCGATAATATAGAGGCCGGTCGATGTGGATGTCCTGCCGCCGGTCCATCATCAAAAGAAGCAGGATTCCCGCTCCGATCACCCGGCTGATGAGGGATGCAATGGCCGCCCCAGCGGTTTCCATGTCCAACCAGTAAATAAAGACCCCATTCAAGAGGATATTACAGCCATTGTCCACCAGGGAGATCAGCATGGGTGTGGCCGAATTGCCCATGGCCCGCATGGCGGCGCTGCAGGCATTGGCAAGCCCAAGGAAGGGAAAAGACAGAGAAACAAAAAGGAAATACCGGTCTGCGTAATACATGACCCCCTCCTCCACCTCCCCAAATAGCAGGCGGAGCATGGGTTCCCGGAAGATCTGGCCGAACAGGGTAATCAACAACGAAACCGCCAGCGTCACGTAAAGCAGCTGCTTCATGGCCTCCTGGGATTTTTGCATATCCCCCTTGCCAAGATATTGGGAAATGATAACGGTGCCCCCTGCCACCATGGCGGCAAAAAAGTTCACCAGCACCGCATCCAGCGAGTTGATCAGGGCTACCCCCGACACCGCCGCCTCCCCAATACCGGCCACCATGACCGAGTCGATCATACCGATGGTGGTGGCGAGGATGCTTTGAAGCATCAGGGGAATGGCGATTTTATAAAGATCCCGGTTGGTAAATAGCATTTCTTTCCTCCCTTCCCATAACAATGGTACACCCCGAAAAGGGTGTACCATCATTGGATTCTGGAACGTAAATCAGTTGAGTTTTTCCCCGTTCACCGTAATCACGGTGTCCGGGAAGGCGTTGGGATCGTCGCATACGAAGGCGGGCTTGCCGCTTTCGCAGACCAGTCCAGTTACCTCCACCGACTTAGCCCGTTTGTAGGGGAAGGGCCCGGGATCGGCCGGATTCTCCTTCTTTTTCCAGGCACCCTCGTCGGGGTTTTTGAGCAATTGCAGACCCGGGTATCCGTCGGGGGTGTTGGTATCTGCCACCACAAGGCCGTCGATGACGATATGTTCGGGCATGGAGCAGGGATAACCGAAGTCGTGCATACCGTTGTTGGTGGAATGGATCAGAATGGGGGTACATTCCTCCCCGCCATTCGGAATCCAGCGGCAATTTTTGATCTCCACGTCCCCTTCCCAGTTGCTTCCGTAGTCATCCCGAAAGTTAAGGAATCGGTATCCGTAAAGGGTGGTATTTTCCAGAGTCAGTTTGCCCTTACCAATGGCATTGAGCCCCTGGTGGCCAAGCTGGGAGTTTCGGATGGTATATTCCCCGGAAACTCCCATGTGGGCATCCAGCCGGGAGAAAATGCAGTTTTCCACCACGATATTTTTGCAGAAATTGCTGGCGATGACCCCCCAGCGGGTATTGTCGGTGATACCGTTGATGCGGCAGTTTTCGCAATAAAAGTCCACCACGTTGTTGGCGTTCAGATCATAAGAGCCCATGGGCACCGGTACCCCGGCGGCTCCAATGGTCTGGTAAATCTTATGTCCGGTAAAAAAGCTGTTCTTCACGGTAAAGTAGGCACAGTTCACCCCACTGACAAAGCCGCCATAGGGTGCTCCGTGACCGATTTCCCCCGCCACGTAGTGAACCACCGAATCCACCGTCACCCTGGAACGCTGAATTTTAATATTCCGGCCGTAATAATTGTAGGTAGAGGCTTCCCGGTTAGCGATGGTGGTAAAATAACCGCCCTTCAATGTCAGGGATCTTTCGTCAATGGGACGAGCCACTACCCGGGTGACGGTCTCGTGGTCCCAGTCGATATTGCCGTAGATGGTACCATCGGTTTTCAAAACGAAGGTATCCAACGCCGGCTCTCCGGCGCTCTGGTTGGGGCCCAACCGGATGAAGTGGCGGACGTTGTCGTTATACACCGTCACCAGCATGTCCCTTTCGGGATGGATATCCAACTTTTTGGTGTCTCGGGTCAGGCGGGTGATGGGCAGAGTGGTTTCCGCCAGGGTGGAACGCACCATAAAGACGGGCACCTTGTTGTTTTCCACCGCCCGGTCATCGATGGTAAAGCGGGAAGTGTTCCAATCCACGTCGGTTTCTACGTAGGCCGGGTTGGCCCCGGGACCGATGTAGTAGGTGGCATCCCGCCTGGTTTTTACCGGCAGGCCGTGGGCGTTGGCATAGGCATGGGCTGCCACAATGGCCGCCATGTCATCGTGCTCGCCGTCTCCGACGGCACCAAAATCCTCGTAATTGACGTAAATCTTTTCTTCCATATCCAACTCCTTAGAACTTTTTGAGTTCTTCCTGGGTGAAAAGCTTGTTGCCGCAGGCGGCGTTTTGCTTGGCCTGGCGGACGCTGGTCATGCCGGGAATGGCCACCGGGGCGGCGGCGTGGGAAATGGTGTAGCGGATGGCCGCTTCGGCGGGAGCCAGCTCGGGTGCAATGGTCGCCGCAGTCTCGATAGCAGTCCGGGCCTTGGCAAGATCCGCCAGGAAGGTTTCCCGTTTGGCACCGCCTTCGCTCCAGGCCTTTCGCACGTCGTCGGTAAAGACGGTTTTTTCATCAAATTTGCCCGAAAGGATTCCCTGGGCCAGGGGACCCCGGGCCAGAACAGCCACTCCATGTTCCTTGCAGAAGGGCAGGAGTTCTTCCTCCGGCTGGCGGTTGATCAGCGAGTAATCCAGTTCCAGAACCCGGCACTTCCCTTCACTCATGTCGTAGAAGCGCTTGAATACCTCAAAGCTGTTGGTGGAAATGCCATAGGCCTTCACGAAGCCCTCCTCCATCAGGGCGTTGAAGCCAGCGATGTAAACGCTGGGATCCTCAATACTGCCGTTGTGGCACAGAACCACGTCCACGTAGCGGGTCTGCAGACGGCCGCAGATGGCGTGACCGCAAAGGCGGATGGAGTCCACCGTTCCCTTGGGGATCATTTCCCCCTGCCGGAAGCCCCAGGAACCAATTTTGGAAACAATATACACCTTGTCCCGAATATCCTTCAGGGCACGGCCCAAACGCAGTTCTGAGGTACCGTGGGGGTTGCCATAGGCTTCGGCCACGTCAAAGAGGTTGACCCCCGCATCATAGGCGGCATGGATGATTTCAGCGGCCTGTTCGTCGGTCATTTCGCCCCATTGACCGCCAATGTTCCAGCAGCCCATACCCACTGCCGATACCTTCCAGCCCAACGACCCAAATTCACGATAAATCATAGAAAATTCCCCTTATTCTCACATATTACCGCCCAGCGGGCAGAATGATCTTGTCAACATTATACTCCAATCAAACTCCTGTTGCAAGGAAAAATCAACGCACCCCGAGATTTTACTCATTGTTATATTATTGCTAATTGTATATTTTCTGCATTGGACAATTGATTGTTTCTCTGTTATACTGTAATCATCAAGCAAAAGGAAGGTATTTCTATGCTACAGCTTCATGTCAATCCTGCCCGTATCATCGGGGACCGCAATCCCATGCTGTATGGGCATTTTCTGGAACACTTCCACCGCCAGGTTTACGACGGTGTTTTCCAGCCGGGCCATCCCCTTTCGGACGAGGACGGCTTCCGTACCGATATTCTGGATGCCATGCGCAAAATCCAGATTCCCATCCTGCGCTGGCCGGGTGGATGCTTCGTTTCCACCTACCATTGGAAGGAAGCGGTGGGGTCCAATCGGAACCCCATGTTCGACAAGGCATGGCGGGTGGAGGATCCCAATACCTTTGGCACCGATGAATACGTCAAGCTTTGCCGCAAGCTTGGGTGCGAACCCTACATCTGCACCAATGCCGGTACCGGCACCGCCGAGGAAATGAGCGATTGGGTGGAATACTGTAATTTGGAAACCGAGGGCAAATACGCCAAATGGCGCATTGCAAATGGTCATGAAAAGCCCCATGCGGTGAAATACTGGTCCATTGGCAACGAAAACTACGGTCATTGGGAATTGGGTGCCAAATCCAGCGAGGAATGGGGGCTTTTGACCCGGGAATCCGCCAAGCTGATGACCCACGTGGATCCCACCATCGAGCTTTCCGCCGCCGCCCTCACCGACGTGGCCTGGAACCTGAATCTGCTCCAGAACTGCGGCCGTTACCTCAACTGGATCTCCATCCACGAGTATTGGGACATGATGCCGGAGGAAAACTCCCCTGCCAGCTATGAGGAATGCATGGCTTTCACCGACAAGATCGATCACTCGGTCAATGAGGTCCGGGGGATTCTGGCCGCCATGAAGCTGGATGACAAGATCAAGATCGCCTTTGATGAGTGGAACCTTCGTTCCTGGCACCACCCCAAGGTACACTCCTACCCCCTGGGTGTAGGCAAGGACAGCTACCTGACCCCCCGTGACAAAAACGATGACAACTCCATCTATACCATGGCAGATGCAGTGTTTTCCGCCTGCTTCCTGAATGCCATGAACCGGCATTGCGACGTGGTGGGCATGGCAAACTTCGCCCCCATCGTCAACACCCGGGGATGCATTTACAGCCACGACAAGGGTATCGTTCTGCGCAGCACCTACCATGTATTCGATCTGTTTGTGAACCAAATGGGCGACCGGGTGGTAGATCTGTGGCAGGAGGGTGATATGCCCACCATGACCGTTCCCCACAAGCGCGGCGGGGAACGCGCCGTGGACGCCCTGGATATTCTGGCCACCACCTTCACCCACAAGCCCGGCATGGCCATTTCGGCGGTAAACAAGTCCCCCGACCAGGCCGAAACCATCTCCATTCCCCTGTCTACCCCTGGCAAGATCACCCTTTTCACCCTGAACGGTGACAGCAAGGATGCCTACAACGACGTGGATCACCAGGGCGTACAGGTCGTCGAAACCGATCTTGGTACCCATGCCGACTCGCTTACCATTACCCTGGAGCCCCATTCGGTAAACGTGATCCGCATCGATTGACGGAGGCTCCTATGACAAGTCGAGAACGTGTTTGGGCCGCCCTGAACCACACCCAGCCTGACCGCTGTCCAGTGGATTTCTGGGCCGAGGGTACCACCACCCGGACCCTTCTGGCCCACTTTGGTGTCAAAAGAGAACAGGAGCTTTATGATATTTTTGAAACCGACCTGCAATTCGTCTTCCCCGATTCCACCCTGCCCCCGGTAAAGACTTTGCCCGACGGCAGCTGGATCGACCACAATGGTGCCCACATGCGTCTGGTGAAAAACGATTTTTGCGAGTACGCTGAATATCTCTCCCGTCCCCTGGGGGAGGTTGAGGTGCTTTCCGACTTGGCTTCCTACGACAAGTGGCCGGATGCTTCGGCCTTTGATTGGGCAGGCTTCCCCGAAAAGATCGGCTCTCTCCATGAAAAACGCATCATCAAGCTCCACGCAGGCGGCCTTTACGAAATGGCCTGGAATCTGCGGGGACAGGAGCAGTTTCTCATGGATATGATCGCCGCCCCGGAGCTCGCCCACGCCATCATGGATAAGCTCTGTTCCTACTGGTGTGACTATGTGGAGCGGGCCATGGCAGTGGCCGGTGACAAGATCGACCTGGTCTACACCTACGACGACATTGCCACCCAATCCACCCTGATCATGTCCCCCCAAATGCTGGAGGAGTTTGTTTACCCCTACCACCGTCGGCTGAATGCCGTGATCAAGCGCCACGGGAAAAAGATCCTTTATCATTCCTGCGGCGCGGTCACCAGGCAGATCGACGCCCTGGCGGAGCTTCCCATCGACATTCTCAATCCCCTGCAGCCCCGGGCCACCGGTATGGATTTTGAAGTCATCAAGCGTACTTGGGGAGATAAGCTCTGCTTCCACGGAGGCATCGACATTCAGGAAACCCTCCCCCACGGCTCCCCGGAGGAGGTACAGGCGGCAGTGAAAAACGCCATCTCCATTCTGGGTCGAAACGGGGGCTACATCATGACCTCCGCCCACTACATTCAAAACGACACCCCGGTGGAAAACATTATCGCCATGTATGACCCCAGCATTCGCCAAACAAGATAAAAAGCCAAGCTGAACCATCAGCTTGGCTTTTCTCTTTATCCTATTTGCACCGGATTATCGCCACTACGGCAGGCTTTCCGTCGGCATGGAGAATCCCAATTTCAAACCCATCCTCGATTTCCCGACGGCAGATGGTCAATTCTTCCCCTTCAAAGCTCTGGGATTTGAAGGTCACCTCCACCTCCGTGATTCGTTTCTCCTCCCATTCCCGGCTGGGAATGGCACCGAAAAGCACCCGCACGTAGGCAACGTTATTCATGTGCTGACCCAAATCGATATCGGTGGAGCGTACCTTATAGCGTTCCAATTCCTCGCACCCGGCAAAGTCGTCCCGAATCCGGGCAAAGGGTTCTTCGCATATCACTTCGGGGTGATGAACCAGTTCCTCCGGATAGACCTCCGAAAGAGGAATCAGTTTACCGGTTTCCCTGCTGATAATGGCCCATTCGGTTTTCCCCTCCGCCACCAATTCCCCACCACAGGTTAAGCGATAAAAGCGGTTGCAACGGATTCTGCCCGGCTTTTCGGGCCAGCTTTCGGCCAGCAGATCGGTTAGCATGCCAGGCATTATTGAAAATTTGAGTTTCGTTTTAGTTGTCAGCCAGAAAAGTCCCTTTTCCGCCAGATCATCGAACCCCAGCTTGATCATGGCCCCATGCTCGGTAGCAAGATCCATGCAGAGGGAGAATACTGCAGGAATGCTCAGTTTTCCATGGTTGTCTGCCATGCTGGCCAGTACTTTTATATTCTTGCAAAGCTTGTTTTCCATTTTTCTTGTCCTTTTCGATTTTCTATAGTATATCACAAATTCTCCAAAGGTTCAATTTGAATTTTCAACAAAAAAGGACTTCCGTTTTCCGGAAGTCCTTCGATCATTCTTTCCTATTTCCGTTTGTTCCAAAGGTCGCAAGCCCTGTCCAGGGCTGCAAACAACACTCCACCCACTGCAAATACCACCCAGGTAATATGCCAATCATTGGAAAGGAAGCTCCAGCCAAGGTAGATGGCGGTGAGAATCAACCAATAGACCGAACTGACGGTCTCACGAACCGAATTGGATTCCTTCTCCTTTTTCTGATACTCCCCTTCCTGCAGAAGCTTTTGCATACTCGCCCAACGAACACCGTTTCGCACCAATCCATAGACCCCGCATCCCACAATGCCCATGGTTACACAAAGCAGGGCCACTACCTGGAACCCGATTCCGCCAAAAGCCCCCAAAAGCAGGGGGACCGGGGAAATCACACAAAGGCAAACCGAAATCACCATACCCAGCACGTAATCCTTCCGATATGCCTTTTGCTTTTCCCGGACCATACCCGCCACACCATACTCCAGTTCGAAATCTTCATTCTTTTCCAGGAATTCATAGGGTGCATTTTGGAATCCGGTATAAACGAAAAGGGCCACCGCCGCCATCACCATCAGGATCAGGCTCACAAGTCCCACCCCCAGGGCAAAGCCTTCATGGATACCCCAGTTTTCCTCGGTGGCACCTCCAAGAAGGAACAGCGGAATGGGGGACAGGATACAAAGCAGGGCTCCCAGGGCAATTCGTTTGGCCGCCGCCACCCGACTTTCCAGGTAAACTCCAGCTTCCTCCATACCGATCTTACGCAGATCCGGCTGTTCGTCTTCCCGGGTATGCTCCGCGGTTTCCAATTCGTCCTTGAGTAAATAGTCGGTGGTCACCCCAAACAGCCTTGCCAATTGAAGAATCTTGCCCAGGTCGGGGATGGTCTGGGCTCCTTCCCATTTGCTCACCGCCTGGCGGGACACATTCATCTTTTCGGCCAATTCCTCCTGGGACCAGCCATTCTTTTTCCGAAGCGAGATAATCTTATCTGCCAAAATCATATTTGCTCCTCCGCTTGATTGGATTGTTTGATGTCCAAAGTATAGCGTATTTTGGGGTAGCACACCACCAACCGACGGCTTAAAATGTGTCAACCGGCGGTTGCAACCGGTGGGTTCCCGGTGAATCCTTTTCCTATTATAGCAAAGAGGCCGGATAATTACCAGTATTTCCCCGAAAATTGCTTTTCTTCAAAAGACGCGGCTTTTTCGATTGACTATTTCCCCTAACTGTGTTAAAATGAGCTGTAATTCGTTATGATGTGTAACGATGCACAAAATTCCAGTTACCAACGATTGATATACAGGAGTAAGCAAAATGAAAAACTACGTACCCGGTGAAATTGAGCCCAAATGGCAAAAATATTGGGCCGATCACGAAACCTTCAAAACCGATGTGTGGGACTTTTCCAAGCCCAAGTACTACGTGCTGGACATGTTCCCCTACCCCTCCGGTGTCGGTCTGCATGCCGGCCATCCCGAAGGCTACACCGCCACCGACATCGTTTCCCGCATGAAGCGCATGCAGGGTTACAACGTCCTTCACCCCATGGGCTACGACTCCTTCGGTCTGCCCGCCGAACAGTACGCCATCAATACCGGCAACCACCCCGCCGAATTCACCAAGCTTAATATCCAGACCTTCCAGAAGCAGCTCACCGAGCTTGGTTTTGACTACGACTTTTCCAAGACCATCTCCACCTCCGACCCGGAATACTACCACTGGACCCAGTGGATCTTCAAAAAGCTCTACGAAGCCGGCTACGCCAAATACATCGATATGCCGGTGAACTGGTGTGAAGAGTTGGGCTGCGTGCTTTCCAACGACGAAGTCATCGACGGCAAGTCGGAACGCGGCGGATTCCCGGTCATCCGCAAAAACATGAAGCAGTGGGTCATCGACCAGCCCGCCTTCGCCGAAGCTCTGCTGGAAGGCCTGAACGACATCAACTGGCCCGAATCCACCAAGGAAATGCAGCGCAACTGGATCGGCAAATCGGAAGGCGTGGAGCTGAAGTTCCAGATCGTAGGCGGCGGCGAATTCTCCATCTTCACCACCTGCATTGAAACCGTCTACGGCATCACCTTTATGGTGCTGGCCCCCGATGGCAACGTGGTGCAGGACCTCCTGCCCCGGGTGGAAAACAAGGAAGAAGTTTTGGCTTACATTGAAGCCACCCGCAAGCAGAGCGACATGGAGCGCACCGAACTGAACAAGGGCAAGACTGGTTGCCCCCTGAAGGGCCTGACCTGCATCAACCCGGTCAACGGCCGGGAAGTCCAGCTGTTCATCGGCGACTTCGTGCTGGCAAGCTACGGCACCGGTGCCGTTATGGCGGTCCCCGCCCACGACCAGCGTGACTTTGAATATGCCGAAGTCCACAACATCCCCATCATCCAGGTCATTGACCACAAGGATGAACACGTGGAAATCGCCGATCACGCCATGGAAAAGCAAACCTACCTGAACAAAAATTACGTCCTGATGAATTCCGAAGAATTCTCCGGCATGCCGGTTCTGGAAGCCAAGGAAGCCATCACCCGCAAGCTGGAAGCCATGGGCGTTGCCAAACGCACCGTCAACTATCACTTCCGGGAATGGATCTTCGCCCGCCAGCGCTACTGGGGCGAACCGGTTCCGGTGGTACACACCGAAGACGGCGGTATCCACGTACTGGACGATGAAGAACTTCCCCTGGTTCTGCCGGTTCTGGACAATTACAAGGGTCAAGGCGGCAAGGCTCCCCTGGAAAATGCCACCGAATGGAAGCAGTACGACAAAAACGGCGTGAAGGGAACCCGCGAAACCTCCACCATGCCCGGTTCCGCCGGTTCCAGCTGGTACTACATGCGCTATATCGATCCCAAGAACGACAAGGAACTGGCCGATCCCCAGCTTCTGAAGCACTGGCTGCCGGTTGACCTTTACATCGGTGGGCCCGAGCACGCCGTGGGACATCTGATGTATTCCCGTATCTGGAACCGCTTCCTTTATGACCAGGGCATCAGCCCGGTGAAGGAACCCTTCAAGAAGCTGGTTCACCAGGGCATGATCCTGGGAGAAAACGGCATCAAGATGGGTAAGCGCTTCCCCGAATTCGTCGTGAACCCCAGCGACATTGTCCGGGATTACGGCG
>SVKS01000005.1 GCA_015068345.1 Oscillospiraceae bacterium | reverse complement strand
TTGCAGTTGCCTGCCCGGTTGATGGCACTTGCTACCACACCGGGACCGGAAACACCCACGTTGATGACGGTTTCGGGTTCACCCACGCCGTGGAATGCCCCTGCCATGAAGGGGTTGTCCTGGGGGACGTTCGTAAAGACGACGAATTTGGCACAGCCAATGCTGTCCCGATCACGGGTCAGCCAGGCGGTTTCCTTAATAATCTTGCCCATCTGGGCAACCGCATCCATGTTGATGCCGGCTTTGGTGGTAGCCACGTTCACCGAGGAGCAAACAAGGTCGGTGGTGGAAAGGGCTTCGGGCAGAGAAGCAATCAGGGCATCTGCTCCCTTGGTACTGCCTTTGTGGACCAGGGCACCGTAACCACCGATGAAGTTGATGCCAATTTCCCGTGCAGCCCGATCCATGGCGCGGGCGGCTTTCAGGTATCCATCCGGGGTGAAGGCTCCGCCAACCAGCGAAATAGGGGTCACGGATACCCGCTTATTGATGATGGGGATGCCGTAAAGCTGTTCCAACTCCTCCCCACAGGAAACCAGATGGGCGGCGGAACGAGTGATTTTATCGTAGATCTTATCGGCAAAACGGTCAGGGTCTTCGCTGACGCAGTCGTAAAGGGAAATTCCCATGGTGATGGTACGAATATCCAGGTTTTCATCCCGGATCATATTGACGGTCTCGATGATATCGGAAATATTCAACATAGGAGTATCCTCGCTTAAATGCGGTGCATGGAGTTAAAAATGTCTTCGTGCATGGTGTGGATATCCAAACTCTTTTCCTGGCCATGAGCTTTCATGGCGGCGGAGAATTCGGCGAAGGGGATGGTCAGTTTGTCGATTTCTACCATCATAACCATGGTGAAATAATCTTCCATAACGCTCTGGTTAATGTCGATGATGTTAGCACCGTACTTGGCGCAAAGAGCGCTGACAGAAGCAATAATACCCACTGAATCGTGGCCGGTAACACAAATGATAGCTTTCATAAATTGATTCCTTTCACACTTTGTGATATCTTCCTTCATGATACCATAAATCGTTTCTTTTTACAAGGTACAAGACCCACAAATTCCTTTTGACAAACAGAAGGAAAGAGGGTAAAATAGAGGGTAGGAGGGAGAGAAAGGTTATGACAGAAATGAAAGAAAAGCAAAAGAAAAGTATTACCGGGGAACAGCTGTCCCTTCTGGAAAAGACCGGATTTAAAGAGCATACCGCCGAATTTTTTACCGAAATGCAGGTATATCAAGCGGGGATTCGGGAAATACGAACCAAGTTGGAAATATTGGATGAGGAATTCCGGATTCACCACGATCACAATCCCATTCATCACATTGAGTCCCGTTTGAAATCCCCCCAAAGCATTATCGAAAAACTGGTTCGCAGAGGACGGGAGGTCAACATCGAATCCATGCGAAGCGAGCTATACGACGTGGCCGGAGTCCGTGTTATTGTGCAATATCTGGATGACGTGGAGCGGGTTGCAAGTTTGCTTCTGACGCAGGATGACATTACGTTGATCAAACGCAGCGATTACGTGACTAACCCGAAGGAAAGTGGTTACCGCAGTCTGCATCTTGTGGTGGAGGTACCGGTATTTCTGGCAGAGGGAAAGAAACGGGTTCCGGTGGAAATTCAAATTCGGTCCATTGCCATGGACTTTTGGGCCAGCCTGGAGCATCGGTTGAAGTATAAGCAGAGCGAAGAAGTTCCCCTGGAAATTCGGGAACGGCTTCGGGATTGCGCTGAGCGTATTGCCGTGATTGACCGGGAAATGCAGGAGATTTACCGTATTATCATGGAGGAGGGGACCCTGTGAGTCTGACCAATCTGAACCGCCTTCTTGGCCTCCTGACCCGGGCGGCCGATCGCCGTAAACCCTGTGAGCCTGTTATAATGCCTTACGGGGCAAAACCCTCCTTTCGAAGGGGGAATACCTTTACAGCAATTCCGCGGGTTAAACCGGAGGAAAAAGAGGTATCTTCCGGACAGATTGCCGCCTTCCTGGATGAAGTATATCAAAACAAAAAAACAAACGTAGAGTCTGTTGTGGTGGCAAAGGAGGATTCTATCCTTTGCGAAGCCACTTTTGGTGTGCAAAAATCTGGGATTTGGAAAGCAACCTTTTCGGAATGCAAAAGCATCACCGCCATTGCCATCGGACTTCTTTGGGATGAAGGCCGACTTGATGTGGATGAAAAGGTGGTGGATATTCTTCGCGACAAGACAAATCCCTTGCAACGTCTTTCCTGGAGCCATCTGTCGGTGTATGATCTTTTGACCATGCAAAGTGCTGCTGCCTTTAACGAAGGGGAGGCAAACGTAACCGAAGAGTGGGTTCGGGAGTTTTTTGCAGGTGGTACAGTTCTGACAAAGGGATTCCAATACAACTCCCTGAATACCTACATGCTTTCAGCCATCGTCCGGGAAAAGGCTGGGTGCGGTATGGGGGATTATCTGGGTAAACGCTTATTCGAGCCACTGGGTATCACCGAATACTATTTTGAAAAGAGCCCGGAAGGTATCGAAAAGGGCGGATGGGGACTATATGTCCTGCCGGAGGATCTGGTGAAGATCGGCCTGATGTTAGCAAACCGGGGCACCTGGATGGGAAAGCGTGTCCTTTCGGAAAAATGGATCGCACGGATGACAAGACGGCATGTCAGAACCGGGGAGCAATACGGAAGCTATGATTATGGTTTTCAAATATGGGTCCATCGTCAACACCCGGTGTGGCTTTTCAATGGTATGTTCGGACAGAATATGTTCATTGATGCAGAAAAAAAGCTGGTTGTGGCGGTGAATGCCTCCAATCCTGACCTGTTTCAAACCAATCCCGTATTTGAAATCTACGAACGAATCTTTTTGGAAAGCAAAGAACACTGGGAATCGGCAAATTTGGAAAAGCTGGTTGCGTCCTTTCGAGATAGGGAACCGGTTCTTCCCTGGTGGAAACGTCTTTTCAAAAAGGAAGAAACCATCCCTGCTGAATGTTGGGAGCTGAATGGTACGGCATATCTACCCGACCGGATGGATGCCACCCTGGGCATTATGCCCCGCATGATGCAGATCCTGGAAAACCAATATACCGGGGGACTATCAAAACTTTCCTTTCGTGTAAGCGATGGGAAATTTTGGTTGATTGCTACGGAAGGGGAAATTGAATATACTATTCCGATAGGCTTTGGTGCAGGGGAGGAAAATCGGGTATTATTTGGTAAGACAGAATGGCTGATCTCTTCCCTTGGTCGCTTTGGTCGGGATGAGGATGGCCGGCTGGTTTTGATTTTAGAAATTGCTTTTCTGGAAACGCCGTTTCATCGCTATTTCCGGTTCTATTTCGATGAGGACAGCATGGAACTGAGTGGAAACGAGTCTCCCGGACGGGATTTTGTTACCCGCTTTGTCGAAACTATGGGAAAGGATATTCTGGAAAAGCCCCTGGTCAGCGGTATTCTTGATAAACTGGATACCGATCTTCTGGAATACAAGTTGGATATTATGTTCAGACCAAACCTGAAGATGAAAAAACAAAGGTAAAGAAAGCCGGGAACAAGGATTGACAACCCGGGGAAAAGTTGTATAATAGGATAAGAAGATTAACGGTAAGGAAGGAATCGTATGGTAAATTACAATCTTTATCTCACCAAACTGGTGGAGTATGCCGAAAAAAATGAACTGATTGCCGCCCGGGACAAGACTTGGGCCATCAACCGACTCCTGGAAATTCTGAGTGAGGATGAATACGAAGCGGTGGAATGTACCGAAGAAATGCCCCTGGAAGAAATCCTGGATGCACTGGTCAATTTCGCCATCGAAAAGGGCCTTTGCGACACCGGTAACGTTGCCCACGACCTCTTTGATACCAAGCTGATGGGCGCTTTGACTCCCCGTCCCTCCGAGGTGTATGACAAGTTCTTCGCCCTCTATCAGGATTCCCCCGAAAAGGCTACCGATTATTATTACAAGCTTTCCTGCGCCACCGACTATATCCGTACCTACCGCATTAAGAAGGACATGAAGTGGACCACCGCCACCGAGTACGGTGACCTGGATATCACCATCAACCGTTCCAAACCCGAAAAGGACCCCAAGGCCATCGCCGCTGCCAAGCTGGCTCCCCAAGCAGGCTATCCCAAGTGTGCTTTGTGCAAGGAGAACGAAGGCTACGCCGGCCGCATCAATGCCGCCGCCCGCCAAAACCATCGTATCATTCCCATTATCATCAATGGTAGCGATTGGTTCATGCAGTATTCCCCCTACGTTTATTACAACGAGCATTGCATCGTTTTCAATTCCAAGCATACTCCCATGAAGATCGAAAAGGCTGCCGTGGGCAAGCTCTTTGATTTTGTCAAGCTGTTCCCCCACTACTTTGTGGGTTCCAATGCCGATCTGCCCATCGTGGGCGGTAGTATTCTCAGCCACGATCACTTCCAGGGTGGCCACTACACCTTCGCCATGGAAAAGGCCGAAGTGGAAGAAACCATCACCTTCAAGGGCTTTGAAGACGTGGAAGCCGGTATTGTGAACTGGCCCATGTCGGTGATTCGCCTCAGATGCGAAGATACCGACCGCATCGCCGATCTGATGGATAAGATTCTGGGTACCTGGCGTGGTTACACCGACGAAGCCGCCTTCATCTTTGCAGAAACCGATGGGGAAGCCCACAACACCCTCAATCCCATTGCCCGCTTCAAGAACGGCAAGTATGAACTGGATATCATCCTGCGCAACAACATCACCACCGAAGAACATCCTCTTGGTGTGTACCATCCCCATGCAGAACTCCATCATATCAAGAAGGAAAACATCGGCCTGATCGAAGCCATGGGTCTTGCGGTTTTGCCCGCCAGATTGGTTGGGGAACTGGATGCCGTCAATGAAGCCATGTGCACCGGTGCTGACCTGCGTGCTAACCCAATGACCGAAGCCCATGCCGACTGGGCAGAAGAGATTCTTGCCAAGCACGGCCACACCGATGACCGGGAAAAGAACATGGTTATCCTCAAGGAAGAGGTTGGCAAGGTCTTTGCCAAGGTTCTGGAGCACGCTGGTGTTTACAAGCGTACCCCCGAAGGCAAAGAAGCCTTCCACCGCTTCATCGCCGCCGTCAACGCAAAATAAGTACATATCAGCCCCCGGTACGCAAAAAGCTGTACCGGGGGCGAATTATTGCAAAAGACCGGGCCAATTATTAAGAAAAATTAAGAAATTCTTTCGGAATTCTTTGTTTACAGGAGTCGAAGCAAATGATAGAATAGGTTTATAACAAAACTTCCCGAAGAAAGGAATGGAATTTATGAAGCGATTGTTTTGGACTTCTGTTGTTTTACTAATCTGTCTTTTCCTGTTTGCTGGATGTGGCACAGATGATGATCGCCCCAAACTGAAGCTGCGGCAAAACAAGGCCGAGAGTCATCCCTTTGGGGGGAGGCTTGTATATGAGCTGCAGGACGGTTACCTTTTGGGTATGGAAAAGGAGGAGGGGGCACTTCGACTCTTTTCCGACCTGGGGGTATGTACCCTGGGGGATAACTACATGCCGGCTACCGATTGGGAAGAGACCGAAGCCTCTGCTTTGGATTGCCTGGGGGAATACCAGCTTGACCACAGAATGAACACGTTGATCAAGATGGAGGATGGCATCGGACGGTCAGTCGATCCCTACATGATCATGGATTTGGATCCCAAGCTGGGTTACTGGAAGTTGGATGGAACCGATTATCTGGTTGTCAACCGGCTTGCCTATGATGATACGGGGGAAACGGTGGAATACCGGGAAAGTGTGATCTTTCCCCTTGGAGTTACCGACAGAGTAAGCGGAATTGGGGATGAAATCCTTCTGAAGGGGGTAACGCTGGACGATCTGCCCGTGGTAAGCGATGGGCAGTGGAACTACTACGTTGTGGCATCGGTGCTCTGTCGCACCGATGGGAAGACTGTGCAGGAGCTTGGAAATCTGACCCATTACGGCGTCAACCTTTCGGGCATCCGTCAGCTTGTCGCCGTGGAGGACGGTATTCTGGTTCTCACCCTCAAGGGGCTGTTTTTCTTCGGGGAATCGGTGGATGTCCTGCCCATCAAGACCGGAGAGGGTTACGGAACGGTGGTGGTTGGCTGTTTGCTTGGGGCTCCCCCCATATTTGAAGAACAGGTTTCTTTATATAACATGCAGACCGCCGGAAACGTGGAAATCCGCGTTTTTGAAGAACGGGCCCAGCTCAATCTGGCCATTCTCTCCGGTGACGTGGATATGGTGGTTGGGTATGATGCTGCTTTTATCCGAAATTACGCAAAAAGGGGAGTTCTGGAACCACTGGAAAACATCATTGGGGAAATTCTCTCCTCTGGGGAGCTTATGGAAAACGTGGTGGAAGCCGGCAGGGTGAATGGCAAAATCTATATGATTCCCGATCTCGTGCGGATTTGTGGAATGCAGATACCCAAAAGTCTTGCGGATGAGGTGGATGGCAGATTTGAATCCATGCAGGATCTGATCGTGATGTTGAACCGGGAGGATGGACTCTTCTTTCAAAAGATGGGTACCAAAGATATCATTCTGGGAAACATGATCGATATTGCTGTTTCCTCCTGGATCGATGAAGAAAATGCCACCTGTTCTTTTGACGATCCCGACTTTGCCTCTGTGTTGGAGTTTTGCAATGAGGCCCCCGATAATATCGACGAGGTATTTCTGTGGCAGGAGCAAAACGGGGATTTTGGTATTTTCTGGCCATGCCAGCGTACATGGAGAATTGAGGATCTGGAGTTGACGCAGCGTTTCCTGGATCCCGATACCGGGCGGGCCAGAACTGAACACGGAGTAGCGGCAACGCTGATGCCCGTACCCAATCAAAAGGGATACGCGCTTGCCATGGATTCGGAGCAGTTCCTGGCAATCGTCCGGCAAAGCCGGGTGAAGGTCAGTGCCGGTGAGTTTTTGACCTGGCTTCTTTCGGAGGAGACCCAAAGAGATTCCATGGAAAGAAAATTCTGGGGACTTCCCACAAACCGAAGGGTTCTGGAGGAAGAGATGGAAAGAGCAACCAAGGAAGCAGTTAAAGCCGGACGGGACGAAAACGAAATCCGGGAATCCTATCAGGAGGGTCTTCGACTTTACGAATCGGCAAACTATTTTGCCGGGCTGAGTCACCAGGCGGTGAGGGATTTGATCATGGAGGAAGCTGTGCGCTATTTTGCCGGGGATATTACCCTGGAACAGGCAGTGGCATATATTCAAAACCGTGTCTCTCTTTACGTTGCCGAGCAAGGCTGATTGGAATCAAAAAAGAGACCATCCCCTTTGGATGAGGGGATGGTCGTTGCTTTTTAGTAAAGTGGTTTCTTTTCCCATTCTTCCCTTGTGATCCTGTAAACCCGGGTGAAGGTGTTTACAGGGTCGGGGTATTCCAGGAGAAACCGCATACCCACCTTTTGGGCCACGGCGGCGGAGGGGAGATTGGTGTATTTCATGTAAGAATAGACGGCGGGATAATCGTGGTTTTCAAAAGCCCAGTTAACGCAGGCGGATGCCGCTTCAGAGGCATAGCCCATGCGCTGCTTGTCCCGGCGGATGTGATAGCCCACTTCGGGAAGCATTTCTCCCTGGATGGGCTGCAGGGTCAGTCCGCAGTCTCCGATGAGTTCACCGCTGTCCTTCAAAATCACAGCCCAAAGACCAAAACCGTCGGTTTGGTAACGGGTTCGGTTGCGAAGGATCCAGTTTTCGGTGCGAGCCAAATCAAAGTTGTAGGGATAAAAGCGGGAAATCTCCGGATCACCGAGAACTTTATGGAGGGGAGTCAAATCCTCCGCAAAAAATTCCCGCAGGAATAATCGCCGGGTCTCCAAAACGATGGGCTTATTCATCCTTCCAGTCCTCACTTGTCAGGCGCAGAAGATGGCCGGTACGGACTTCACCAAGAAGAGGAAGCTCTAACCCCTCAGCTTTTCCAATATAGGTAAACCCCAACTTTTCCATGACACGGCGGGACTTGATATTACCCTCGTAGTGACCACACCAGACGGTACCCATGCCAAGTCGATGAAAGGCGTGGTGGAGAATGATTCTTCCAACCTCGGGCATAATACCCTGACCCCAGAAGGGCTTGCCAAGCCAGTAACCGAGCTCGCATTCGTCAGGGCGCTCGGTCATGTCGGTGGCCGGAAAGAGCTTCAGGGAAATGGCACCGATGGGATGGTCGTCTTCTTTTCGGCAAATGGCAAAGCATTCGGGCACAGAAAAGACACTGCGAATGATATCCCGGCTGTTATCAACACTTGTGTGGGCGGGCCAACCGGCGGGATATCCTACGTCCGGGTCGCTGGCGTAACGGTACAGAGCTTCTGCATCGTTTTCCCGCCAGGGACGGAGAATAAAGCGCGGAGAATGAAGCAAAGTGTCTTTGCCAAGCTTGGTAAACCGGGTGACAAGGTCGGTTTTGGCGGCGGTATAGCCGTCCCGGTTGTGTTCAAACCTTTTCCAAAGGGAGTACTTTAAGGCTTCGTATTCCCTGGCTGCTTCGGGATGGGTCAGAAGATAGTCCCGGAAATATAGCTCGTCATGGTCGCCGGCAAGCCGCAGGTGAATATGGAATACCCGCTCCGCAAAGCCTTCCGGGGTGTAACCCTTGTTGATAGAGGCCCGGGTGGAGGAGGCATTCATGAGAGGATAACCGTTTTCCTGCAAAATCTGGATGGCCTGTGCAAGGGCAGTTTCGCTGGAAACCTCCGCTAAAATATCCACGATGGGTTTGGCACAAATGCCAGGAATTGCGGTACTCCCAACGTGATGAAAGAGGACAGGGAAGGGGAGCAAGCCGGACAAATGTTCGATTTCTTCGGCATACCAATCCTTCCAGATGGGATTGTGTTCGGTAAGAACGATGGGGAAGAGTTCCCAAAGCTCTTCCAATGTCATTTCGGAAAGCTGTTTCATGGATCAGAAAAGAGCCCGAAGTTCCACGACCTTGCCGATGATACGGACAGGAATGCGTTGAATGTCTTCCTTGCTGTAAAACACGGGACGGAAAAAGGGACTGTTGGATGCCAGGAGCAGGCCGCCCCGTTCGGTTTCCACCCGCTTCAGGGAAAGCATGTTACCCCCCACCTGCAGGAGCATAAGGGCGCCGTTTTCGGCTTCGTCCTGACGCAGGACCACGATGTAGTCGTTTTCCTGAATACGGGGTTTCATGGAATTATCAAAGACGCGCATCATGAATTTTTCACCGATGGGAACAATATCGGGATTGATGTCGTCTTTTTCGTAGACAATCTTTTCGTAGGCACGGGGATCGGCTGCGGGAGTAGAGGCAACCGGTGCAGGGGCAGGCGCAACTGCATCGGGTTCGGCGGCAGGGATGGATTCGGCAACCCCTTCATCATACAAATCGGAACCCAATATATAACTGATGGAAGCACCTAATACTTCGGAAAGGCGAACCAGCTTACCGGAGGAAGGGTGTTTCCTTCCGTTTTCCCAGTCACTGACGGTGGGTTGGGATACTCCCATGAGTTTGGCAAATTCCATCTGACCGATGTGCTTTTGCTTGCGTAATTGACGAATTCTGTTCACAAATGCTTACCTCGCTTTTTTCGTTGGCCCTTTTTAAGGGCAGAGATGAATTCTTTTCTATACTATATAACAAAATGCTATAAAAGTCAAGAAATAATTCTTGCAATGAGAGAAAAAAAGTGGTACACTATATATAATCGTGCTCATGTGCGAAAAAGCGAAAAGAAGCAAAACAGAAAATAACAAAAGGAAGCGAAGAAATGGAAACCGAAGGTATTCTGCACCGCATCCATAACCATTTGCAAGGAACCATCGAAAGCCTTTCCACCCTGAATCAAACCCGGGGAGAGGCGATCTACAAAAGTGGATCGGTGTTGCTTTGCGAGTTGTTTGTAGAATCTGAAAAGAGCTGCAGGGTGGATGCAAAGGTGCAGGGGAGTATTCGAACTCCGTATCACGTTGTGCTACGGTTTGATGCGGATGGAAAACTGACCGATCGCTTTTGCAATTGCCCGGCCTATGCCAAATCCGGTGTGCGGGGAAAGAAGAAAAGCGACAGTATATGCAAACACTGTGCATCGGTATTGTATCTCCTGCGGGATGATATGAAGTCCTGCCGGATCACCGGTGACTATAAACCCAAAGATCCCATTGACGACCTGGAAAAGCTTTTGGAGGAGGCCCTGGCTGGGGAACCTGTGAAGGTTCGTACCGACCTGTACGGAGCCCGTATGATCGAAAAGTTTGAACGGGAAGCCAATGTGGATGATATGCTGGCCCTGGTGCCACACGGACTTTCTGTGGTGCCGAGTCTGACCTTTGACAGGGGAGACCGGTTTTATCTGGAGTTCACCGTGGGCAATGGCAGACAATATATAGTCCGGGATGCCCTGGCCATGGGGCGTGCCTGGCTCAATCGGGGTATGATTGAATTTGGTAAGGGCCTTTCGGTGCTATTCACACCGGAATGCTTTGACGAAGAATCCAGAAATCTTTTGGATTTTGCCGCAGGACTTGCCGAATACGACCGGCAATACGCCGGCAGGATCAATGCCACCAACCTGAATACAGCTCCTGATTCCCGACGCATTTTCCTTCCAACCTGCGAAATGGGAAGGTTTGCCCGTCTTTTTGACGGAAGGACCATTTCCTACCACGGGCTCCGGGAAAACGTCAAGAACATTACCATTCATGATGAGATTCCCCCGGTGAACTTCCTGGCAGAAAAGGCTGGGGAAGGGATCGTGTTAAGTCATGACTTGCCCACCTTCCGCATAATGGAAGACAGCGTAACTCCCAGCCTGGTGGTGATTACCAACCGGGACGAAGAGAATGCGGATCTGTATTATTGCACGGGCCGTACCAGTGAGATTCTGGCTTCGGTATTGGAAGCCTTCAAACGCAATTCCAACCAAAACCAACTGCAATTTTCGGCGGATGCCCAATCCAAGCTTCGCCGTTACGTATTGCCCCGCATCAAAAGCATCAACCGCTTGGAAAGCCGCCTGCAGGATTCCAGAGGATCCAAAAACAAAATCAAACTGGAAACCAACGTATATATCGATCGGGTGAATGGCAACCAGGAGTATCTGACAGCCGGGGTGAAATTCACCTATGGGGACTATACCTTTGATGCCTACGCCAAGGAAGCGTCCCTTTCCGCCGCCCGAATTCCCAGGGACATTGTGGGAGAAATGAAAATTCTGTATCTTTTGAAGGAAAAAGGATTTTACTCCGACGCCAATGGGAATCTGGTGCTCATGGGAGATGAGAAGATCTATGATTTTCTCCTGGATGGTATGGCTGCCATTAAGGCTCATGCCACCCTCTACGTAACCGATGCGGTAAAGAATATTGGAATCCACCATCCCAAAACGCCCAATGTGAAAATCAAACTCAACGGTGGTCTTCTGGAGGTTTCGGTGGGAGGGGATCTGCCGCTTGAAAAGATCGGAGAAATCCTGGCTGCCTACCGGGAAAAGAAAAAGTACTACCGTCTGGGAGACGGCAGTTTCCTGACCCTGGATGAAAAGAATGTAGGTCTTTTTGCCGAACTGGAAAAGAATTTTGATCTGGATGAAGAAAAGCTGGCCAAAAAGGAAATGACCTTCCTGGCATACCGGGGTATGTATTTGAATACCCTGCTTTCCAAATTCCCCGACGTGGAGGTCAGCGGCAATAAATCCTTCAAGCTTTTGACCGGAAATCGGGAAAACAGCGATTTCGAAACTCCGCTGGCGTCCATTCTGCGTGAATACCAGAAAAATGGTGTCCGCTGGCTCAAGGGGTTGGCGGATTTCGGCCTTGGCGGTATTTTAGCGGATGAAATGGGCCTTGGTAAAACCATCCAGATTATTTCGCTTCTTTCAATCCCCCAGGAGAAGAAACGAAACAAACCGTCTGTGATTGTGGCTCCGACTTCCCTGGTATATAACTGGAAGACGGAATTCGAACGCTTTGCGCCGGAAATGGCAGTTACGGTGATTTCCGGCAGCGTTGCAAAACGTAAGGAACTTTTGAAAAGCTTCCGGGGGGAGGTACTGATCACCTCCTACGATGCGATCAAGCGAGACCTGGAGCTTTACGAAAAGAAACAGTTCCGGTATTGTATTATCGACGAAGCCCAGTACATAAAGAATCAAACCACCCAAGCCGCCACCTCGGTGAAGGCCATCAATGCGGAAGTCCGCTTTGCTCTGACCGGTACGCCGGTGGAAAATTCTCTGGCTGACCTGTGGTCCATATTCGATTTTGTGCTTCCCGGATTTTTGTATAGCTATCCCAAGTTCCGTCGTAAGTACGAGATTCCCATCGTCAAGGACAACGATACTGAAACGGCTGAAGCCCTGAGGGATCAGGTCAAACCCTTTATCCTGCGCCGTACGAAGAGTGAAGTGCTTAAAGAACTTCCCGACAAGATTGAAAGTACCGTATACGTGGAGATGGATGAAGAACAGCGTAACGTCTACCTTTCCAACCTGGCTCGTGCCAGAAGCGAATTGGAAGATGAACTGGAACGGGTTGGCTTCGAACAAAGCCGTATTAAGATCCTTTCGCTAATTACCAGGCTCCGCCACCTTTGCTGTCACCCTGCATTGACTTTGGAAGGGTATGAAGGCGGCAGTGCAAAGCTGGATCTTTGTATGGAGTTGGTACGGGAAAGTCTGGAAGAAGGGCATAAGGTTTTGATTTTCTCCCAGTTTGTGTCTATGCTCAATCTTATCGGGGACGTTTTGAACGAAGAGGGAATCCGGTATTATCTTCTTAAGGGCGATACCCCTTCGGAAGAGAGAATGCGGCTGGTGCAGGAATTCAACAAGGATGAAACTCCCATTTTCCTGATCTCCCTGCGAGCCGGCGGTACGGGACTCAACCTGACCTCGGCGGACGTGGTGATTCACTACGATCCCTGGTGGAACATCAGCGTACAAAACCAGGCTACCGACCGGGCTCACCGAATCGGGCAGGAAAAGAACGTACAGGTGTTCAAACTTCTGGTAAAGGATAGCATTGAAGACAAAATATTCGAACTGCAACACCACAAGGAGAGTATTTCCCGGGCGGTTATTACCGAAAGCGAGACCTTTGTGGCCAATATGGACAAGGATGATATGCTGGAGTTGTTCCGGGAATAAAAAATGTGAGAAAATAGTAAAAGTTTTTCTTTACAAATAGCAAAAATAGAGGTAAAATAATGTTTATGCTGCGGACGAAACGTCCTTCGCATGAACCCCCATTGAAAGGATGTAATAAACATGGGTCAGCAAAAAGCTAAGTTAGACGCCGGAAAGGCGAAGAAGAGTAAGATTACTCTGAAACAAAGAACCGCTCTGCGTTGGACAATTGCATTTGTCCTGGTATTTGCCATTCTGATCGGCCTGGGTCTTGCCGTAAGCAACGACTGGTTCGATGGTTTTGGTCCTGCCTGCACCGTAGGCGACATCGAAATCAGCAAGGATGAATATCAGTTCAACTTCCATTCCAATTACGCGAGCTTCGTGAATTATTATTCCAGCTATCTGTCCAGCATTGGTTTGGATACCAGCAAGGATCTTTCGGCACAGATGTATGACGAGGATACCACCTGGGAACAGTATTTTGAAGAACAAACCCGTACCAGCCTGGTGGATACCGTTGGTCTTTCGGAAACTGCCAAAGCCGAAGGCATTACTCTGGACGAGGAACGTCAGGCCGAAGTGGATTCCTACGTTGCCGATATGAAAGCCTCCGCCAAGAGTGAAGGTCTTAGCCTTGGCGCCTACAGCAGGGGCGTATTCGGCCGCAAGCTGGATGAAGAAACTATCCGCTCTTCTCTGACCAGAATTCTTCTTGCAGAACAGTATTCCGAACATCTCTATGATTCTTTTGAATACAGTGATGAAGAACTGACCGCCGAATATGAAGCAAATGTCAATGACTATGATACTGTTGAATATCTGCTTCTGCCGATTTTTGCCGATATTCCCGATCAGGAAAACATGACCGACGACGAGTATGCCGACGTGACTGCCAATGCTATGGCGGAAGCCAAGGAAAAAGCGGAAGAACTGTTTGAGACCATTGCAGGGGGCAGTGATACCGCTTCTGAAACTGCCTTCAACAACGTAGCCATTCGCTACACCAAGGATCTCCTGGAAGAAGAGGAAGACAAGGAAGAGGTTACCGCCGAACTGTTCCTGGAAACCGCCCACGGTCAGGACGAAGTCGTGGAAACCAGCGGAGCGGAATGGCTTTATGATACTTCCCGCAAAGCCGGTGACATTGCTGTCCTGGAAGATACCGAGGGTTACTCCCTCTACCTGTTCCGTAACCGTGAAAAGGAAAGCTACAGCGTAGTAGATGTCCGTCATATTCTGGTGCCCTTCAATGCAAATAACACCGAAGCCACCAGCACCACCGAAGACAATAAGGCCAAGAGCGGCGCAGAAGAGCTTCTTGCTTCTTTCAAAGCTGCCGGTGCCACTGAGGAGGCTTTCGCTACCCTGGCCAAGGCCAACGGTACCGATGCTACCGCTGTGGAAGGCGGTCTGATGGAAGATATCAAGCAGGGTGACATGGTTGCCGAGTTTGATGCCTGGATCTTTGACGAAGCCCGTAAGGAAGGCGACTACGATATCGTGAAGACCCAGTACGGTTATCACCTGGTTTATTTCCAGGGTGCCGGCGAAGAAGCCTGGAAGGTGGATGTAGATACCGTTCTCCGGGAAGCCGATTACTCCGAAAAGTATGATTCCATTTTGAACGTCTATCCTGTGGTGATCGACGGCATGGAAGTATACCGCTACGAAGGCAAAAAATAATCAAAAGATTTTAAAAATACCTATTGCAAAATCAAAATAAGTGTGCTATAATAATGTGGTTCATGTAGAAAGAGGTGAAGGCAATGAAGGAGAACATCCATCCCAAATATTATCAGACGACAGTTAAGTGCGCATGCGGAGAAGTAATCGAAACCGGCTCCACCAAGGAGAACATCCGTGTTGAAATTTGCTCCAAGTGTCATCCCTTCTTCACCGGCAAGCAGAAGCTTGTCGATACGGGCGGACGCGTTGACAGATTCAAGAAGAAGTTCGGTCTTGAATAAGATTATTTCAAAAATTGCCGTCTCGAGTAATCGAGACGGCTTTTTTTAAGACCTATAAGGAGACTGTATGGTCGAAAAAATTAAGAATACTCTGGAAACAAAAGAAAAAGCTATCATCGTTGGATTGAATTGCCGCGTGTTTGATGATGAGGAAAACAGCAACGAGGAAAGTCTGGAAGAGCTGTCTGCCCTGGTGGATACCGCCGGGGGAGAAGTGGTAGCAAGTGTCCTGCAAAACAGGGGAGAACCGGATGTCCGATGCTACATCGGTGAAGGGAAAGCCCGAGAAATTGCGGAGCTTGCACGAAACCTGGAAGCCGAACTGATTGTATTCGATAATGAGTTAGCCCCGTCTCAGGCCAAGGTCCTGGAACAGATTATGGAATGCCGTATACTGGACCGAAGTGGTCTGATACTGGATATTTTTGCGGGGCGTGCTCGTACCGCCGAAGGTAAACTCCAGGTGGAATTGGCACAGTATAAGTATCTTTTACCCCGCCTGACCGGTATGTGGGGACATTTGGTACGTCAAACTGCATCGGGTGGTAAAAGCCCCATCGGTACCCGTGGTCCCGGCGAAACCCAGCTGGAAACCGACCGCCGTCACGTACGGATCCACATGCAGCGTCTGGAACGAGCCCTTGCGGATGTTAGACGTGTTCGTGAACAGCAACGGAAGCGACGCCTAAAAAACGACATTCCGGTGGTAGCCATTGTGGGCTATACCAACGCGGGGAAATCCACCCTGTTAAACCGGCTGACCGGCAGTAATATCCAGGCAAATAACCGGCTATTTGATACCCTGGATACCTCCACCAGACACCTGAAAATCAGTGATGCCTGCGAAGTGGTCATTTCCGATACGGTTGGCTTTATCCGCCGATTGCCTCACCATTTGATTGAAGCGTTTAAAGCGACTTTGGAAGAACTTCAATATGCTGACCTGATTCTTCATGTGATTGACGTATCCAATCCCGACTGGATGCTCCAGGCCAAAGTGACAGAAAAGCTTTGCGATGAGCTGGCTCCCGAGGGAGTCAAGCGCATTGCAGTATTGAATAAAGCCGATGCCTGCCCGCCGGAAGAAATCCCGAACGGAGGGCTTTTGATCTCCGCAAGAACCGGCGAGAACATAGATGAATTGCTTCGGGCAATCGAACAGGAAGTTGGCAGGGAAATGAAGGCTGTCAGCCTGCACCTGCCCTATGCCAATGCATCCATTCTGGATCTTTTAAAGCGAGAAGCCATTGTCAAATCCTTTGAATACTTGGAAGACGGAATCAAGGTGGATGCCGTCTGCAATCTGCGAATTTACGGAAGGGTGAAAGAATTTGCCGCCGAAGCGTGATGGTTACAAGACATGCTCCCGGGAAGGGGAAGCCACTCTGATTGAGCGAAAGTCCCGATTTATTGGGTACCTGGCCCATGCTTCCAATGAAGAAGAGGCTAGGGAGTATATTGACCTGATTCGGGATATGCATCCTGAAGCCAATCACCACGTGTGGTGCTATGTTTTGGGGGGCGGAGCCGTGGTGCGTGCCAGTGACGATGGAGAACCCTCCGGTACGGCGGGACGTCCGGTTTCGGAGGTGATCCTCCGGGAGGGACTGACCGACGTGGTGTGTGTGGTGGTTCGCTATTTCGGCGGTATCCTGCTTGGCGCAGGTGGTCTGATTCGGGCCTATGCTTCGGGCGCAAAAGGAGCCCTGGATGCGGCAACCATATCCAACATGGTGCCCATGCAGCAATATGTTGTCCGGGTTCCATACCACTTCCACGGGAAGGTGACTTCCACCCTGAATCGGGAGGGAATCACACCGGAAGCCCCCGAATATGCTGAAAACGTATCCTTTCGGGTGACCATCTCCATGGAGCGGGCAGAAAGTTTTGAAGGCAGAATTGCCGATCTGACAGCCGGAACAGGGATGTGTGAACGGGGCGGTATTGTCTATATGCCAGAAGAATAAAAATTTTGAATTTCGAAAGAAAAAGAAGAAAAATGAAAAAAACTCCGGTATTCTATCCTATGAATGGAATTCCGGAGTTTCTCTTATATTGATTTGGGAAAGGATGCGATCGATTGACTGCTGTTCGTGAACGGTTCGAAGAAGCCGAATACAAAACGTTAGTCCCCCAGGCCGCCCATGCCAAGGAAAGCCGTGGCAGATTGTCTTTCCAGGAAAAGTGTCCGGTACGCACCGATTTTCAGCGTGATCGAGACCGTATTATCCACTCCAATAGCTTCCGAAGATTGAAGCAAAAGACCCAGGTGTTCCTGGACCCGGAAGGGGATCATTACCGTACTCGCTTGACACATACCCTGGAGGTTTCCCAAATTGCCAGGACGGTGGCCAGAGCCTTGTCCCTCAACGAAGACCTGACCGAATCCATTGCCCTGGGACACGATCTTGGGCACACGCCCTTCGGCCACGCAGGAGAGCGCATCTTAAACCAACTCTATGAAGGCGGTTTTCGGCACAACGAACAGAGCCTTCGGGTCGTAGATAAACTGGAGAAGGATGGTGCAGGGCTGAATTTGACCTACGAGGTACGGGATGGCATCCTCAATCACGTGGGTATCAGTTATGCCACAACCCTGGAAGGAAGAATCGTCCGTCACGCCGACCGGATTGCCTATGTGAATCATGATTACGATGATGCGATTCGTGCCGGTATCCTGAAGGAAGATGAAATTCCCACGGAAGTACGGGAGGTATTGGGTAAAAGCAAAACAGAACGTATCAATACAGCAGTTTTGGATTTGATTGAGAACAATACCGATCTGAAAGATATTACCTTTTCCCAAGAAGTTGGCAGGGTTATGGAGGATTTCCATACCTTCATGTTTGAACAGGTTTACCGCAATCCCATTGCAAAGGGGCAGGAGGGAAAAGCCCAAGATATGTTGGCAATTCTTTATCAGCACTACATGAAGCATGAAAAGGAATTACCGCCGGAATATAAGTCGATTATTGAAACCGAAGGGCTTGGACGGGCTGTGTGTGACTACGTGGCCTGCATGACCGATCGATATGCCCTGGAACGATTCAAGGACATTTACATTCCCTTGAATTGGCAGGTGTTGTAAAAAAGGAGGAAACGGCCGATTGGCAATTGACGAACGATTTTTAGATGAGCTGATGAATCGGCTGGATATGGTGGACGTAGTTGGCCGCTATTGCAAACTGGAAAAGCGCGGCAACCGTTGGTGGGGGTGTTGCCCCTTTCACAATGAGAAGACACCATCCTTTACAGTGGATCCAGAAAAGAAGATGTTCTACTGCTTTGGGTGTAAAGAGGGTGGAGGTATCATCTCTTTTGTGGAAAAGACGGAGAAATTGGAGTTCCCGGATGCGGTGTCCCTTCTGGCCAGAATGGTTGGGATGGATGTGCCCACTGATGAGCGCGAGAAGAGCATATATAAGCGCCGTACGCGACTTTTAGCCCTGAACAAGGAAGCTGCCCGCTTTTTTCATAGTAACCTGGAAAAGGAAATTTCGGCCCCTGCCAGGGACTACATGGCCCGTCGGCAAATATCCCGAAAAATGGTGATACGTTTCGGTCTGGGATATGCTCCCGACCAATGGGATGGCTTGATCAAAGCCATGGTTGCCAAGGGGTTTGATAAGGGAGAGCTCCTGGATGCAGGCCTTGCTGTAAAAAGTGAGAAAGGCCACATTTATGATCGGTTCCGTAATCGGCTGATATTTCCTATCATTGATGTCAGCGGAAACGTGTTGGGGTTTGGTGGGCGAGTGCTGGATGATTCGCTGCCCAAATATCTCAACTCCCCGGAAAGCTACGTGTATCACAAAGCCAACCATCTTTTTGCCATGAATCTGGCGAAAAACAGTACCGCTCCCCAGTTTATTTTGGCGGAAGGGTATATGGACGTTTTGATGCTTCATCAGGCGGGCTTTGATAATGCGGTGGCGAGTCTTGGAACAGCTCTGACACCGGAACAGGCCGATTTGATCAAAAAGCGAAAAGGCGAAGTGGTGGTGGCTTATGACAGCGACGAAGCCGGACAGAAAGCCACAGAGCGTGCCATTGAGTTGCTTCGAGCCAGGGATATCAAAATCAAGATTTTGAAAATGAAGGGTGCCAAAGACCCGGATGAATACATAAAGAAATACGGAAGCGATGCTTTCCGACTGCTGCTTTCGGGAAGCGAAAATTCCAGCGATTATCGCCTGGAAAAGATTCGTGCTAAATATGATATAACCGATGATGAACAAAAGTTGGCGTTTTTGAACGAAGCCATTACCCTGGTTTCTACCTTCAAGAATTCGATTGAAGTGGAGATTTACATAGGGAAATTGGCAGAAATTACCGGTATTCGCAGGGAAACCATTGAAGGCGAGGTCAAAAAGAGCCTGAAACGGCAAAGACGACAGAATGAACGGCGTGAAATGCGGGAAAATACAAATCCGGAGAAGAATGCCCAGCCATCCTTCACCCGCATTCGATACCAGAATGTGACGTTAGCACGGGCGGCGGAGGGAATTCTTTCTCTTCTGGCCCACAATCCGGAGCTAAAAGGACTGGTGGAGGAAAGAATCAAGCCGGAGGATCTGGGAGAAGAAGCTCTGATCCATCTGTATGGCGAGATTTGCGCCGCCATTGATAACGGCATATATCCCAATCCGGATACGATGACGGACAAGCTTACCGCCGATGAGAGGAAGCTATTGGCCATGATTCTGGCAAATACCCCCGACGGATCTCCGAAGCTTTTGGTGCTTGATTATCTTGGCGTAGTTGCCATGGAAAGTGCGAAAAGCAAAGCAAAAGTGGATGCCAAGGGACTGGAAGAACTGATCGCTATGAAGCGAAACGATACTAGATACGGAAATGGAAGGAATGGATCAAATGAGTGAACAGGAACACAGCAAAAGCTCGGCACTTCGAGAGTTAATCGAAAAGGGCCGGAAAAACAGTAAACTGAATTATAACGAGGTACTGGAAACCCTGGAAGACCTGGGGTACACCGGAGATGCCATCGATAAGTTCAATGATACTCTTGAACGTATGGGCATTGAGCTGATGGTAGACTACTCTCTGGATCCCATCGAGGAACCCATTGAATTGGACGAAATCGATGAGATTCCTCCGGAAGAGTTGGCTGACCCTGAAGCCCTGGTGGAAGGCCTTTCGGTGGATGATCACGTCAGAATGTATCTGAAGGAAATCGGCAAGGTCGATCTTCTCAGCCCCGAAGAGGAAAAGGAACTGGCCGAGCGCATGTTCAAGGGGGATGAAGCGGCAAAGAAGAAACTTGCCGAAGCCAACCTGCGTCTGGTTGTTTCCATTGCAAAGCGTTACGTAGGCCGCGGTATGCTCTTCCTGGACCTGATTCAGGAAGGTAACCTTGGTTTGATCAAGGCGGTGGAAAAGTTCGATTACGAAAAGGGCTATAAGTTCTCCACCTACGCCACCTGGTGGATCCGGCAGGCCATTACCCGCGCCATTGCGGACCAGGCAAGAACCATCCGTATTCCGGTCCACATGGTGGAAACCATCAACAAGGTAATCCGCGTTTCCCGTCAGCTGCTCCAGGAATTGGGGCATGATCCCAGGGTGGAAGAGATTGCCAAGGAAATGAATATGTCGGTGGACAAGGTTCGGGAAATCATGAAGATTGCCCAGGATCCGGTTTCCCTGGAAACCCCCATTGGTGAAGAGGAGGACAGCCATCTTGGCGACTTCATTCCCGATGATGGTGTTCTGGAACCGGCAGAAGCCGCTTCCTATATGCTCCTGAAAGAGCAGCTTCTGGAAGTGCTGGCCACCCTCACTCCCAGAGAAGAAAAGGTGCTCAAGCTTCGGTTCGGAATTGAAGACGGACGTGCCCGTACGCTGGAAGAGGTAGGCCGGGTCTTTAACGTTACCCGTGAACGCATTCGCCAGATCGAGGCCAAGGCCCTGCGTAAACTCCGTCATCCTTCCCGCTCCAAAAAGCTTAAGGATTTCATGAACTGATCAAAGAAAGGAAAGATTGGAATGAAAACTTCTATTTCGTCTTACAGCTACAGTCAGCTTTTCAACGATAGTTTCACCATTTATGACGCTATCCGTAAGACCCGCGAATTGGGCCTGGATGCTTTCGAAGTTGCCGAAGCCGGTTGGAAACCCGATGCAGAACTCCCTGAATTTCTAAAGAAGGTAAAAGCAGCATGCGATGCTGAAGGACTTCCCATTCCTTGCTACACCGTCGGCGGCAATATGCTGGTAGAGGATCTGGATGCTGAAGTGGAACGTCTAAAGCGCCAGGTAGATATGGCGGTCCTGTTGGGTGCTCCGGTGATGCGTCATGACGTGGCTTACGGTGTTCCTGCATGGCATAAAGGCCCCAAAACCTTTGATGCGGTATTGCCCCGTATTGCTGAGGGTGTCAGAAGAATTACCGAATATGCTGCCGAATGTGGGGTTAAAACCTGCATGGAAAACCACGGTTTCTTTGCCCAGGATAGCGACCGGGTTCTGAAGATTGTCACTGCAGTCGATCATGAAAATTACGGTGTTCTGGCTGACATGGGTAACTTCACCTGTGCTGACGAACGTCCCGACATCGCCTATGGTAAAGTGATTCCCAGTGCATTTCACGTACATACCAAGGATATGTTCCTGCGCTCTGGTTCACTGCCTGATCCGGGTGATGGCTGGTTTAAGAGCCGTGGTGGCAACTACATCCGTTGCACCATTCTGGGCCACGGCGACGTACCTGTAAAGCAGTGCCTGTCCCTTTTGAAGCAGGCGGGTTATGAAGGCTATGCTTCCATCGAATTTGAAGGCATGGAACCCACCATGAAGGCTATCGAGATCAGCACTGCCAACCTGAAACGCTATATTTCTGAAATCTGACTTATATAAAGAAGCCCCCGAAACCGCATGGTTTCGGGGGCATTTGCTATTTTTCGAGGATAGGGAGTTCAAACCAGAATACACTGCCCTTTCCAACAGAACTTGCAACGCCATAGGTGGCGCTATGCATAGAAAGGATGGTTTTTACGATGGAGAGCCCGAGACCACTGCCAACGGCAGCACGTTTGTGCTCTTTATCGATCTTATAGTAGCGTTCCCAAATGGAATCCAGTTGATCATCCGGTATGCCGGGACCTTCGTCGGCAACGCTAATGCGGACCACAGATCCCCGGACCGACTGGGTTACCGAAATGCTGCGGCTTTCACCGGTATGGGTGACAGCGTTATTGATCAGGTTGTAGATAACCCGGGATATCATCATTCGGTCAGCCATAACCATACAGGGCTGGTCTGGGGTGACATAGTGGATCGTGTATCCTTCTCGCTCGGTCATGGCCAGGAAGCGTTGGCAGATCTCCCGGGTATCGTGGGTCAAGTCAAACCGTTCCTTAACAATTGGTTCAGTCCCTGATTGAATACGGGAAACGTCCAATACATCCGACACGATTGTGGAGAGCCTGCGGGCTTCATCCAGAATGATCTGAGCGTTTTCGGGAGTATTTTCTCCGGGAATATCCCGCATGACTTCGGCATAACCGGCGATCATGGTCAGGGGAGTACGCAGATCGTGGGAAATGTTGGCTACCAGCTCCCGTTGCAACCGATCGGTTTTCTGGAGCTCGCTTGCGGCGTGGGTTAATGTGTCGCCCAATTCGCTGACCTCCCGATAGCCTTTCACAGTGAAGTCGGAGGCCTGTCTTTTTCCCAGAAGCTTGGATTTCTTGTTCAAGGTTACCAGGGGGCTGGAAATACTTTGGGAAAGAAAGAGGGCTAAGATAGCGGCAATCAGAATAAATAGAATGGAAATCACAAAAAGCTGGAATCGAAGGGTGGTGACGGTGGCGGTAATGGGTTCCAAGGTGGCATTGATGATGATGCAATACTCTTTTCCTCCCACATGAGCCAGTCGGGAATATACGATTGTTTCGGCGTTTTCTCGATCGGCAACAGGGGTGTCTTTGGAAAATGGAGGTGAGATGGTTTGCGCTTCATTCATACTGATGCTCAAGGTGTATTGGCCGCCGTTTTCCCGGGTTAAATTATAAAAGTACTCATAGTTATAGTCGGGCAGGCGGTGAATCAGACAGGAAGGGGTGGCATCCACCGAGTACTGTACGCCCTGGTCGGTGGCAATGATGACGCAACTGTCATTTTGACGTGCGGAGGATACCAGGGTAGGGTAGAAGTTTGGGTGATGAAGTTGCTCAGCATAGGAGTCCGCCTGGGATGTGATTTGCTGCAGACGGATGCTTTGGTAAAAGGGATTCAAAAGAACCGTCTGGAAAAGCCATAGAATACCCAGCATGATAAAGGCAAAGGCCAGAAAGGTATAAATGACCTTTTGACGGATTCCCAAGGGTTGAGAACGGAGTTTACTCTTCAAAGCGATAGCCAACTCCTCTCAGGGTGACAATGTGCTTCTGGTAAGGACCAAGATTTTTGCGTAAGAGCTTGATGTGGGTATCTAAAGTACGGTCGTCGCCGTAGTAGTCGTAACCCCAAACTTCTGTAATCAGCTTTTCACGGCTTAGGGCAAGGCCTCGATTCTTTACCAGGAAGAAGAGCAGATCACTTTCCTTAGGACTCAGGTCGAGTTTATTGCCGTCAATGCTGACGAGACGGGCGTCAAAATCAATTTTCAGGGAATCGATTTCGTAAACATCCCTGGCCTTTTCGGCGTGTGCAGAATGGCCCCGGCGATAAACTGCTTCCAAACGCATGATAAGTTCCCTGGGGGAGAAGGGTTTCACCACATAGTCATCCACCCCAAGCTCGAATCCATGAATACGGTCGTATTCTTCCCCGCGGGCGGAAAGCATGATCACCGGAATTTGGGAAACCTTGCGGATTTCCTTCACCGCAGAAAAACCATCCAACTCAGGCATCATCACGTCCATTATGATAATATCGAAATCCGTGCATCCGGAGCGGACCATTTCTACGGCTTTCATACCGTCTTCGGCTTCTATAACCGAATGCCCGGAAAAGACTGCATACTTCTTGACCAATTCCCGGATCATTTTTTCGTCGTCAACAATCAATATATTCAATCTGTTTCCCTCCTTTACGGGGTATACTTTATCATACCATAAATATGGAAGGGGTGCAAGGAAAAAATGCCTGCAGATAAACTCTGCAGGCATTGTCATATTATTTCAGGAAATCCTTACGTTCCGGGGTGAATACATCCAGAACCACAGCGGGGGTCAGAGCTTTGATACAGTGGGGGACAGAAGAGGGGATATAGACCGAGTCGCCGGCGTGCATTTCGTGTTCCACACCGTCCAGACGGAAGATGATATCGCCCGAAATGACGTAGCTGGACTGTTCGTGGGGGTGGTTATGGGGAGCGCCGTCAGCATCCTTTTCAAAGGTGACTTCCACCAGCATCAGGTTTTCGCTGTGGGCCAGCACCTTGCGAGTTGCGCCGGCTCCGGCAGGTTCCCGTTCAATGGCAGCATGATCAAAAAACATGGTTGATCTCCTTTCAAAACAACAGAAAAGGCCGCAATTTTGCGGCCTTGTATGGTCAATTAAAGAGCAGCCTTGGCCTTTTCGACGAGCTGGGTAAAAGCAGCGGCGTCGGTAACAGCGATTTCAGCAAGCATCTTGCGGTTCAGGTTGATACCAGCCTTCTTCAGACCGTAAACCAGTCTGGAGTAGTTGATGCCGTTCATCTTGGCGGCGGCGTTGATACGGGTGATCCACAGCTTGCGGAAGTCTCTCTTCTTCAGCTTGCGGCCAACATAAGCATACTGCAGGGCCTTGAAGACAGCCTGGTTGGCAACCTTAAAGTGGGTGGATCTGGCACCCCAGTAACCCTTAGCGAGCTTCAGTACTTTATTTCTTCTTTTGCGCGTCATCATTGCGCCTTTAACTCTTGCCATTTCGATTTACCTCCAATATTATTTCGTGTTACCCTTAGGAATAGGGCATCATCTTGCGGATCGCCTTGACGTTGGATTCGGAAGCGATCGCAACCTTGCGCAGGCCTCTCTTGATCTTGGTGTTCTTCAGGCCGGTGTTATGGTTCATCTTGGAGTGCTTCATCTTTACCTTGCCGTTCTTGGTGAAGCTGAATCTCTTGGCTGCGGTTTTGGATGTTTTAAGCTTGGGCATTGTAACGTTCTCCTTTCAATTGTTGCCTTGGGAATGGTTCATTTGTTGGGCTTGGGAGCCATAAACATGGACATACGGCGGCCCTCAAGTTTGGCGGGCTTTTCCACAACGGCGGTTTCGGCGCACTTTTCAGCAAATTGCTTGAGCAAAATGGTGCCGAGTTCGGTGTGGGCCATTTCACGTCCGCGGAAACGAACGGTCACCTTGACCTTGTCGCCATCAGCGATGAAGCTGAGTGCATTCTTGACCTTGAAGTCCATATCATGGTCACCAATGCCGGGCGACAGCCAGATCTCTTTGGTTTCGACTACTTTTTGTGCTTTGCGATTCATTTTCTCGCGTTTTGCCTGCTCAAAGCGGTATTTGCCGTAGTCCATAATGCGGCAAACCGGCGGAGCGGCATTCGGTGCGATCATAACAAGATCGAATCCCTCTTCTTCGGCAATCTTCATCGCCTCGGCGGAAGACATGATGCCGAGCTGGGAACCGTCTGCTCCGATTACGCGAATTTCGGCGTCCCGGATCTGTTCGTTGATCTGATGACTAATAGCTGCGATGTTCAAACACCCCCAAAAATTACATGCGAATCATTCGGCTTTTTATATGGCGACAATAAAAGAAGTGCGGACACAAGAAGTCCGCACCTAAACACAGTCTGATCAAAGTCCGTGATTAACCTCTGCACATTGTACAGCAGGTGAGGGCAGAATAACTCTTCCTTCTTTATTGTCTAAAGTATTATACTACCTTATTTCTCGATTGTCAAGGGCAATTTTCAAGGGAAAAGAAAAAATATGCACAAAAAATAAGAGTAGACAGAAAACGCTTTGCATGGTATAATGATATCATAAAAGGGGATGGATGTCCACCCCGTAATACAGAAAGGAATCATGAAAATGGAAAATCAGTACGGCAGCGATTACGTCGTTTTGACCGATGAAGACGGCAAGGAAGAAGAATTCGAACATCTTGCCACAATAGACTACGAAGGCGAACTGTATATGGCTTTCACCCCCGCCAACAGCGAGGACGAGGAATCTGCCGAAGTCGTCATTCTGAAGGTTGAAGAAGACGAAGACGGGGAAGACATCCTGGTTACCCTGGATGATGAAGAACTTTTGGACAAGGTTTTCGAGAAGTTCCTGGAAGAGGAAGAGGCTGACGAGGAAGAAGAGGAATAAGCTTTTTGGCATAAACTCTTCCAAATCGCATATACTTTCATTGAGAAAAGCGTTCCTGCTACACTCGTGTTGTCGTCAATATTAACCCTCAAAGAATAGATACGGGATTCCCACTCCGGCCGGCGGATTGCAGGCCTCCCGCGTTGACCTTGTCCGCGGATGTTGGAAGCGAGAAACGGAAGGGAGGAAACCCACCTGCGTAGAGTGATGCAGGTTAGTATCTGCGGCACACGGTGATGCGGGACGTCTTTTTTGGAAAAGCAACCCCCGGCGAAGAGAATTCGTCGGGGGTTTTTCTGTGCTTTATCCAAGGATATAGCCGCCATCCGGGTGGAGCGTGATGGCTTTTTCATAGTAAGCGGCAAGCGCCTTGGCCATATATTCGGTATCTTTGGCTCCTGCGGTTTCAAAGGAGGAATGCATAGCAAACTGAGCCAAACCGATGTCAATGGTGTGGATGGAAACCTGGGTGTTTGCGATATTGCCCAGGGTACCGCCGCTGCGTTTGTCGGCACGGTTGGCAAAATGCTGGATGGGGACCCCGGCAGCTTCGCAAACCAGACGGAACAGAGAGGCGGAAATGGCATCGGTGGCGTAGCTCTGACTGGCATGATGCTTTACCACAATGCCTGCGTTGGGATATACAGCATGGGAACGATCGGCGTGCTCCGGATGGTTGGGATGCTCGGCGTGGGCGTTGTCACAGGAAAGCAGGAAGCTTTGGGCTACCTTCCGACGGTAATCGGTTCCCAGAGCTTCACAAGTCCGGGCCAGCACATCAGCAAGGAAGGTGCCGGCGGCACCGTGCTTGGTGTGACTGCCAACCTCTTCATTGTCGAAGAGGCACAGAACCGGCATAGCCTTGCCGGGTTTGGCATCCAGGAAGCCCTTCATGCAGGCGTAGGCACACTGCAGGTCATCCAGCTTCGGAGCAGAGATAAAGTCACCCCATTCGTAACCAGGCTGTTTGAGGTAGAGGTAGAAGTCAGCCGAGAGGATATCCTCCACGGCGACACCACAGGCTTCGGCAGCCATGGTTTTGAAATTCTTTTCCATACCCTTCATACCGATCAACGGAACCAGATCCACGGCGGCATTATAGTTCATGCCATCGTTGGCGGTGGGATTCTGGTGAATGGCTACGTTGGGAATGATGGCCATGGGATCTCCCAGGTCGCAAAGAAGGCTTTTGGCACCGTATTCGGTGCGTACCAAAAGTCGGCCTGCCACCGAAAGGGGACGATCCAGCCAGGTGGAGGCAATGGAACCGCCGTAACGTTCGGTGGAAAGACGGACATAGGTGCCGGGAAGCTCAGCATTTTCTTTAATCTTGAAGGTCGGGCTGTCCAAATGAGCGGCGCTCATCATAAAGCCGGTGAAATCTCCCTCAGGAACCCGGAAGGCGATGATGGAAGCACCGTTACGGGTGACGTAGTAGCCCTTACCGGGAGTCAGGGACCAGTCGTCGGCTTCCGAAAGGGGAAGAAAACCGGCTTGGGAAAGCTGGCGGGCAACGTAGTCTACAGCATGGAAAGGGGTGGGAGAGGCTTCGATCATGGTGAAAAGCTCTTGGTTGTAGGAATTCATGTTGTTTCTCTCTTTTCTATAGGATTTGGGATATCACAATGTGATAATGTCGGGTGTGTGACCCACACGGGGAAGGAATTTTTCAAGAATGTCGGTGGTCTTTACCTTCATGTAACCGGTGGTGGTGGAGTCGGTGCAGGCGTAATTTTCCAGGGAAAGAACGTCACGGTCAATGACTGCGCGAATTCGACAGTCCGGGTCGAGAAGCAAACCAAATATCGTGGCAGCCCCAACCTTGCAACCAAGAAGTTCCAGAAGTTTTTCTGGGGTGGCAAAGGATACTCGGGAAACCCCAAGGGTATGACTGAAATCCTTTGTACGGAAGGGTTTGTTTCCTGGGGTTACAAGCAGATAAAACTGGGTTTCCTGCCGGTTGGCCAAAAAAAGGGTTTTCACAGTTTCAACCTGGAGTGCTTGGTTGATGGCAATACAATCCTCCATGGTGATGGCTTCTTCGCAATCCACCCGCTCAAAGGGAATGGCAAGCTCTGCCAAGGTGGCATACACCCTTTCATGAAGGGCTGAATGGAAGAAGGATGGCGGGGTGGTATAGCTTTCGCTGACGGCAATCATGGGGTAAAGCTCCTAAGGTTTCAAAATAAGAATATAATCGCAATTACGTCCGGCAGGATATCCTGGAATTACAATCTTCATGGATCCGGGCATCGGCATGGCTTCGGAATAGATGCCGGTTTTGGGGTCGAAGGTGGTCATGGTCCTGGGGATAAAGGGGAGGGCATTCAAATTGAGGGATATGGGAAGACCGGTAGGGACCGAGAGGATGGCTTCCTTTTCGTTTACCATGGCGGCCACATAATTGGCATCATGGGTGTTTTCCTCCACAATATCGTAGACCGGAGTATAATTGTGGGGCATGTGGGCTTCGACAAAATCACGGTAGATGGCAATCTGCCGGGCACCGGGTCGATGAAGGGCGATCTTCCAGTTGTTGGGGAAGTAAGCACAGGCTTCCTCCGGGCGTTTGAAGCCCCAAATGCTGTGGTGGCCGTAGGTGTTGCCGCAGGCACCACCCAAAAGGTTACGGTATGCAGCGATTCTGACATTATAATCGTCAAAATAACCGTTTTCTGGCTTGAAATTGATGGGATGATCTTCGTAACAGGGCTCCCCGTCCATAACCGGTTTAGTGGGTTTCTTGGCGTAGTCAGCGGCCATCATATCAAAACACCAGGGAGAGGGATAACCATGGCCCGATTGCATCATATTGAAATCCAACCAGTCGAAATCATGGACAAACTGGGAGGAAGAATGGGCTCCGCAGGGATGGAAGGTGATTAGTTTGTCGCCGCTCATGCTTTCGCGGAGGCCCCTGGCCATGCCGTCGATCACATCAAAATGCTTTTTTTTGGATAAAGGGCGGTCGCCGCCCAAAATCCAGATGATGTTAGTGTGGTGAGCATAACGGTCTCCAAGCCATTGTCCATAGGAAAAAGCGTTTTCCGGCGTAAAAACTTCCGGTCCTTCGCCCCAGATGCAGTTATATTTGTCTCCCCAGGTAGGAAGAACACCCATATATAGGCCGATCTCTTCTGCCTTGGATAGAATGAATTCTACGTGGTCAAAGTAGGAATATTCCCCGCTGAGGTCGGGCAGGAGGAGGTCGTATTCGCCGGTATCGTTTTGGAGGAAAGGGATACGACCGTAGGCATTGGGGGTCCGGATGCCGTCAAATTCGGCAAGAATAACTGCCTGAATTAAATTATAGCCCTGTTCTTTCCGGGTGGTGAGATAATACTCTGCTTCCTCCCGGTCGAGTCGGTGGAAGAGTTCCCATGCGGTGTCGCCAATGAGATAGAAGGGGGCACCGTCTTGGGTCATAAGCTGACGGCAGTTTGTCGCAACGCAAAGCTTTTTCATAAGGGTACCTCTTTTTCTTTTTTTATCATTGTAACACAAAGTGACTGAGAGCGCAAGGAAAATCCCCTCTTTCATGAAAAAGAGGGGAGATTTTTCTTTATTCATCCTGCCAACCCTTGGTTACGCAAACCCAGGAAGTAAAACCGGAATACTGCTCAAGTTCCGGAATGGTCAGTTCAATGGCGCTGTTGCTGCTGCCGCAGGCGGGGAATACCGTTTCAAATCGCTTTAAGGATTCGTCCAGATAGACGGTTACTCCCGGATTGATGGCAAAGGGACAAACACCCCCGACTGCATGACCGATCAAGGATAGAGCTTCATCGGGAGTCAGCATTTTGGCCTTAACGGAAAAGCGGGATTTGTATTTGGCGTTGTCAATCTTGGCATCACCGGCACAGACAATCAGGATTGGATGCTCATTTACTTTGAATGAGAGGGTTTTGGCAATCCGGCACGGAGCAGTGGAAAGGGCTTCTGCAGCCAGTTCAACAGTGGCGCTGGAAACAGGAAATTCCAGAATTCTACTTTCCATACCGAACTCGGAAAAATAGGCTTTGACGCGATCAATGGACATGGGAAAATGCTCCTTCAAGCTTACTTGGGCAAGTATAGCAAATTAGGAAGTGCTTGTCAAGAAGGATCAAATCAATTCGTCATCGGTCCGCATGCGATAACCGACACCAAGTTCATTGATAATGTAACGGTTGTCGCCTGGTTTGGTACCGCATTTTTTGCGGATATTAGCCATATTAACCTGGAGTTTTTTAATGCTTCCCGAGTCGGTAGCGCCCCAAATGCTACGGATAATGGTGGAGTAGGTTAGTACTTTACCGGCATGTTCGGAAAGAAAAGCCAGAATATTGAACTCGGTTTGCGTGAGGTGGATATCCTCGCCCGATACCGAAACGATCCGCTTGTCGTAATCGATGGTCAAATCCTGCAGTACGAATTTAGCTCCTGGAATTTGGGCGGCACTGTTTTGGCGACTGGTGCGCAGGGCGGCACGCACTCTGGCCAAAAGCTCAGCTGTACCAAAGGGCTTGGTGACGTAATCATTGGCGCCCATATCCAAGGAAGTGACCTTGTCGATTTCGTTGGTCCGGGCGGAAAGCACAAGAATCGGGGTAGTATGCTCCTGACGGGCAAACTTCAGGAATTCAAGACCATCCATATCGGGAAGACCTAAATCCAAAATGACAAGATCGGGCTGATGGGATGAAAAAAGGCGCATACCGGTCTGGCAATTTTCGGACAGAACCACCTGATATCCGTTGGTGGTAAGAATGGCTTCAATGAGGCTTTGAATATTTTGTTCATCTTCAATCAAAAGGATTTTATATTTGTTATTGCTCATTTTCAGAATCCTCCGCAGTTAGAGTAAAGTAAAACTCGGCGCCGCCTTCCGGTCGGTTACGAGCTCCAAGTTTACTGCCATGGGCACGTATGATAGTGGAGCATACAGAAAGACCGATCCCCATATTGTTGCGGGACCCATCGGTGAGGGGTTGGGTTGCAACGTGGATGCCGTCAAATGGATTGGAAAGAAGCTCCTTGGAAAGCCCACAGCCATTATCAATGATGGCAATAGTCACTTGTTTTTGATGAAACTTGGCACGAAGAGTAAGGGCATCCATACCTTTTGCGTGAAATACCGCATTTTCCAATAGATTCACCAGAACCTGTTCCAGAAGAATGATATCGCAATCCACCGTGATAAACTCATCGGGGATGTCAACTACAACCCATTGATTGGGACAACGGCTATGAAACTTTTGGAGAACTGCATCCACCAATTCCTCCAAAACAACCGGAGACTTTACGATGCCAAGCGGATTTCCATCAATGCGGGTGACCGAAAGTAGATTTTCCACCATGCGGATCAACCACTGAGAGTCGGAACGTACTTCATCCAAAAGCTTCAGTTGTTTTTCCCGGGAGAGGGCGTCGTAGTTATCGATAATGGTGGAGGTGGAGCCGTAAATGGTGGTCAGGGGGGTACGCAGGTCATGGGAAATGGCACGGAGCAGATTGGCACGCATTTTTTCACGGTCGGCTTCCGCTCTGTTTTTCTCCTGGTATTTCAGCTTGGTGGTAAACATGCTGGTCATAAAGGCGATGATCAGCATAACAAAAGCTGCGGCAAGATTGCTTGGTGTGATAAAGTCAAAAGCAAAAAAAGGTTCGGTAAAAGAAAAATTAACGATAAAAACATTGGCAAGGGTGGAAAGCACCCCCCAAAGATAGCCGTTGGTATAAAGGGAGGTTAGAAAAACACCAAGAATAGATACGCTGACCGAATGAACAGCTGTCCCGAGAAGGTGTTGTAGCATAAGGTTGGCACAAAATGATAAAACCAGAATCAATAGGGTGACGCCCAAATCACGCAGTGCCTTTTTCATAGACCGACTCCTTTCAACTTACAGAATATAATTATACCATGACAATGGTAAAGAAATGGTAAAAAATGCATCGGTAATACCGATGCATTTGAAATCAGGATTCGATTTGATCCCGGGTGATGTTGCGAAGCCATTTGCGCTTCTTGTAGTGGAAAATAAAAGCAGGCATTTTTACAAATTCATCCAGACACAGAATGAAGAAAACCCACATTTCGGGAAGTTTGAACACAAAGGCACAAAGCAATCCCATGGGAACGGCATAAACCCACATGGCAACCATGTCGCAGAAGAGTCCGAACTTTACGTCGCCTCCAGCCCGGAAAATACCACAGCAAAGCATAGTGTTAACCGAAGAACCGAGAATGTAATAGGAATTGATGTAAAGCATGGTGTTGAGCTCCGTTTTTACCACATCGGTTACCGTTACGTAAAGATGCATGAAGTCCAGAACGAAGGGCCGGCAAAGCAGGATTACCACGCCACCAAAGAGGGCAGTAACAATGCTCATGTAGACAAAGCGGGTAGCATAGGCTCTGGCTTCTTTTAGCTTATTGTCTCCAAGTGCTTTGCCCAGGATGATGCCGGCGCTGGAGGAACAGCCAAAGCACACCACAGTGCCAAGGTTTCGTACTACTGAGGCTACCGAGTTGGCGGCAACAATGTCGGAACTGAGGTGCCCTAAAATAATGGAGTAGACGCTGAAGGCTAACCCCCAAACGATGTCGTTTGCGGCGGCGGGAACGGAAAAGCTGATGAAGTCCCGGGTGAGTTGACCGCCTTTTTGAATCAAATGGACGAAACGGAAGCGGATGACTTTGCAAAGGCAGGCGTCGATGATGCAGACGATAAACTCTACAATACGGGTAATGGTGGTTGCCAGAGCAACACCGGTTACACCAAGAGCGGGGAAGGGGCCAAAACCAAAAATGAAGCAAGCATTCAAAACAACGTTCATGACCACCGAAGAGCAGTGGACGATGGCACTCATCTTTACTCTTTCCACACTGCGCATGACACTGAGATAGACCGTGATAAAAGCGCCTAGCAGATAGGAGGGGCTGACGGCACGGAGGTATTTCACCCCTTCCACCACAAGGGACTCATCATTGGTGAAAATACGCATGAAGGTAGCGGGAAAGCAGGCGGCAACCAAACTGAAAAGCAATCCGACAATAATGGAGACACGCAAGGCAATACCAAGGACACGGGCTACCGTTTCGCTGTCTTTTTTACCCCAATATTGAGCGCTAAGTACCGATGCGCCGGAGGAAAGGCCAAACAGAAGCATTTGCAAAACAAACATCAACTGCCCCGCAAGGGAGGAAGCGGCCAGGGCTGCTTGGCTGACAAAGGACATCATGACAATATCAGCGGAACCCACCATAGTATCCATGAAATTCTGCAAAGCAATGGGAGCGGTGATGGCTATGGCATATTTATAAAAGCTCCGCTTCTCGGCACGGGAGCCAAGGATGGGGGCGGTAGTAGTCTCCATAGAAATCTCCTTGATAAAATAATAACACAACAGTTTTATTGTATCACAAAAAGAGAGGAATGGCAACTTAAAAAGAATACCCCATGCGGAGAAACTCCGCATGGGGTTGGGGAAGATATTATTTCAAATGGCCCATGGTGATGTCGGCCAGCTCGGAAAGGCTGTACATACCGCAACCGATGATGGAGGTGTCGACCGTGTCGCAGATGGCTTCATACCATTCGGGACCCACGCAGGCTTTGCCCATGGCCATGCCGATGATGGAGCCGACGGTGGCGCCGTTGCAGTCGGTGTCAAAGCCGGTTTCCACGGCCATACAAATGGACTTACCATAATCCATGCCACCGTAAAGAAGGCTTGCGGCAACGATCATAGCGTTGGAGTTGGTGTGGCACCAATGATGGGCAGAAAACTCATCCCAAATCTCATGGATCCAGGTAAAGCATTCCTTTTCACTTTTGCCGGATTTCCAGAAATCGATGACAGCCTTTACGTCCCGGGTCAGGCGGCTCTTTTCGGGGATCTGATCCAAACCGGCAAGCAGAATTTCCTCAGGATCCTGGGTACAGGCCGCGGCGGCAATGGCGGCAGCAATGAACATTTCACCGTAGATGCCGTTCTTAATGTGGGAAATGGATGCATCCCGGAAGGCCATATCGGCGGCGGTTTCGGGATCCCCCGGGTTGATGTAGCCAAAGTAGTCGGCACGAATCTGGGCACCGATCCATTCACGATAGGGATTCTGGTAAACAGCCGACTGGGGAGGAGCGATGGCATTCACAAAATTCATGAAGGCCACCCGTTCGGCAGTGCAGTAGGCGGTGATGGGCTGGCTGGAAAGCCAGGCATTGGCCACGTCGGCAGGGGTGAAGTTCCGGCCGTATTTTTCGATGATAACCTTGGCGGCCATAACGGTATAGTTGGTGTCGTCGTCCGGGGGCATGTAACCCAGTTTCTGGAAAGCCCAGCATCGACCCGGATCGGGGTTTTGAATACCGCAGGAGAGAAGCGTTTCCTTATCCCGGCCGATATACCGCTTCAGGGGGAGATTATCTTCGGCGGCAAGCAGTTTCCAAAGATCAGGGGTACGCATACCCTCCACCGGCTTGCCCAGCAGACAGCCGCAAATACGTCCAAGCCAGGCACCGGCGATCTTGTCCCGCAGGGTGTTATCGGCGGCGGGAATCTGGTAGGTGCGGCGGTTGGCGGGACGGGCATCCAGAATGCCCTGATAATCGGAGGGTTCCACAAAGGGATAGTCGGCACGCTGGGGCGCATCCATAAGGAGGTAAAAGAGAGCATCGGCGGCAAGTGCTTTTTCCTTGCCAATGGGCATGGCGGAAATGGTTTCTACCAACGTGCGGTAGGCTTCCACATCCTTACCTTCGTCCAGGCATTGGGTTAATTCGGTGGCCAAGTTATCGGAATAACGCTGCCACTCGTGCACAAAAGACAAGTCCTGATAATTCTGTAGCATAGAGTGCTTCTCCTTTTATTTTTTGTTGTATACCATGGTTAAAGTACCCATATTGCGGAAAAGAGAATCCCGTGGTTGGGCGAGAACAAGGACGATTAAATAAAGCGAAGCGGAAAAACGGGCAATATGTAAAGCTTCCACGAAAAAGACAATCCAGAAAAACTGCAGGGGGAGGAGCAGGCACAAAAGTGTCAGCAGGGCGAAAAGGACAAGCTCGGGTAAAAGTACCAACAGAATATATTTCCCCTTGCAGAGGTAGGCATGACTGCCAACGTAATAATACCAACCTTTGATACCAAACTTAGGGGTATCGCCTCCAAGAAGTTTGCAAAAGAGTCCCTTGAAAAAAAGTTGGCCAATGGCGTAAAAAAGTAGCGTGAAGGCTACCATAACCAGGTTTAAGAGAAGGCGGGGAACCGTTAAAACATAGTTGCCGTCGATGGCTTCAAACATGGAAAGAAACGGAATATGGCGGGATGCAAGAAAAACAGCGGCTGCAAAAATCAACAGATTCAAAGTATAGACCCAAGCTGCATGGGGCTTGCCTTTGCGTAAGTTGATAACGGTGTGGGATGTATATTCTGAGGGGAGAGAGGTATAAGTCATGGCGGACCTCCGCATTATGGATCTGAATTTGGATTCCCTGCATGGGGGGATGGGTTTATTATCGCATATAAAGTGGGTAAAATCAAGTGTGAATTTGAAGCCGACAAAAGAAAAACTCCCCCGGAAATGCAACCGGGGGAGTAGGGGTTATTTTTGGAGTTCGGTGTTTAATGCTTCGAAAGCGGAACCGGAGGTCATCAGTTCTTTTTCCATGTCGGCAAACAGTGCCAGAATGGACTTCAACTGTTCACTGGCAGAAAGAAGCATGGTGTCCGCATTGCCCTTGAAATGACCGAATATGCGAATGGCATCCGCTACTTCCTTGCTGTAACGGCTGGCAAGCTCTTCCGCTTTGTCACGGGCATCGGTTTCCACCTTGTCGGCCCGCAGACGGGCCTCCACTTCCATTTGAATCAAGGCAGCTTTCTCGCCTTCCAATTTGGCCTTCAAGGCCATGACGTCGCCGGTTTCTGCTTTCAACTGATCCAACTCTTCCTTCAAAGCGGTCTTTTCAGCTTCGGCATCCTCCAAAGCTTTTTTCAAAAGAGGGAGCTCTGCTGCTTCTTTTTCCAATTCGTCTACCCGCAGAATCATTTTATCCAGGGTGGCTTGGGTCATTTCGCACTCGGATTGAAGGGATTTCTTTTCAGAAACAGCCTCATCCAACGATTTTTCAAGGGTGCTGATTTGCTTGGTGTATTTCCTGGTTTGTTCCTGGATATACGCGACTACATCCTTTTTATTGAAGCCGCCGAATCCGGCACTGCGAAAAGAATTACCGTTGGTATCGGGCATCTTTCTTCATCCTTTCGTGATTGGGTATGATTAAATAACTCTGACTTTGATAACACCGTCGATGGCAAGAATGGAATCTACAACTTCTCCGGAAACCTCACCTTCAATGTGGACCAGGGTGCAGGCATAATCCTTCTTGGAACGGTTGGTCATATTCTCAATGTTGACACCAAGGCTGGAGAAGGCGTTGGCGATGCTGGAAATCATGTTGGGAATGTTTTTGTGCAGGGCCAGGAGGTAGCTACCATCGGCGGCGGGAAGCTCCATGTCGGGATAGTTGACCGAATTCTTGATGATACCCTTTTCAATGTAATCCGAAATTTCGGAGACTGCCATAACGGCGCAGTTGTCTTCGCTTTCGGGGGTGGAGGCAGCCAGATGGGGGATGCAGACGGTGTTGGGGGCCTTGATCACGTCCGCATTGGGGAAGTCGGTGACATAGGCGGCAACCTTACCGTTTTCCAGAGCGGCAACCAGGTCGGGAGTGTTGAAAAGCTCGCCGCGGGCCAGATTGATAATGCGTACGCCATCCTTCATGGAAGCAAAGGCCTCTGCATTGTATTTGCCCTTCGTGTCCTTGTTGTAGGGGATATGAATGCTGATGTAATCACAGCACTCCAAAACTTCTTTTTCGCTCTGGGCATGATGCACCGAGCGGGACAGTCTCCAGGCGGCGTCAACCGTCAGGAAGGGGTCAAAACCGTAAACTTCCATGCCCAGGGATACGGCGGTGTTGGCCAACTGTGCGCCAATGGCACCCAGACCAATGACACCAAGCTTTTTGCCCTTCAGTTCGGGACCGGCAAACTTGGACTTATTTTTTTCCACCAGTTTGGAAATGTTGTCACCCTCGTCCTGAATGGAGGTGACCCAGTTGATGGCGTCCACTACCTTGCGGGAAGCAAGCAGAAGAGCACAAATAGCCAGTTCCTTGACAGCGTTGGCGTTGGCACCGGGGGTGTTGAATACAACAATACCGGCCTCGCTGCAGCGATCCACGGGGATGTTGTTAACACCTGCACCGGCACGGCCGATGCACAGCAGATTGTCGTTGAAGTTCATTTCCAGCATGTCAGCCGAACGAACCAGAATGCCGTCAGGGGCTTCGATGGCGTCGCCGTAGGCAAATTTGGTCTTGTCAAAGTTTTCAAGACCGATCTTCGAGATCTTATTTAAAAGTTGAATTTGGTACATGATTTATTCCTTTTCGTAATTCTTCATGAATTCCACCAGTTTTTCAATGCCTTCGGTGGGCATGGCATTATAAATGGAGGCACGCATACCGCCAACCGAACGGTGTCCCTTGATGTTCAGGAAGCCCTCAGCAGTGGCCTTTTTGACAAAGTCGGCATCCTTGGTTTCGTCGCCGGTGACGAAGGTGACGTTCATCATGGAGCGGGACTTTTCATCCACAGGGTTGGAGAAGAGGGGCGATTGGTCGATGGCATCGTAGAGGAGCTTGGCTTTGGCTTCGTTGATCTTGGCAAGTCCTTCGCAACCGCCGTTTTCTTCCACCCAATCTAAAACCAGACCGATCATGTAGATACCGTAGGTGGGCGGGGTGTTGTACATGGAGTCGTTTTCCGACATGGTTTTATAATCCCAAACCACGGGGCAGTAGGGGACGGCATTACCCATCAGGTCCTCACGGACGATGACAACGGTAACACCGGCGGGACCCATGTTCTTCTGGGCACCGGCATAAACCAGACCGAATTTGGAGATATCCAGGGGAGCCGACAGAATGAAGGAGGAAATATCAGCTACCAGAGGAATTCCGTTGGTTTCGGGAATGTAATCCCAGGTGCTTCCATAGATGGTGTTATTGTAGCAGATGTAGACGTAATCAGCGTCGGGGGAGAGATCCAACTCCTCCTGACGGGGAATATAGGTGAAATTCTTATCCTTGGAGGAGGCGGCAATGTGTACTTCGCCGTACTTTTTGGCTTCATCAGCTGCCTTCTTGGAGAACTGACCGGTAACAATGTAGTCGGCTTTCTTGTTCTTTGTCATCAAATTCATGGGGATGGCGGCAAACTGGCCGGTGGCACCGCCCTGCAGGAACAGAACCTTGTAGTTATCGGGAATGTTCATGACCTTGCGAAGTTTAGACTCCACAGAACCGATAATAGACTCATATACCTTAGATCGATGGCTCATCTCCATAACGGACATACCGGAGCCTTCGTAATTCATCATTTGTGCGGCGGCTTTTTCAAGCACCGATTCCGGCAGCATAGAGGGGCCGGCGGAGAAGTTGTACACGCGGTTGTAGCTCATAAACTTGCCTTTCTGACCCGGGGAACGGGTCTATATCGTCATTTGATGGGGTAAAAACCCACCATACAAGATATTATACACCTCATGAGAAAAATGTCAATTGTTATTTCCGTAAATGTTGCACCGATTTAACACGATAAATTGGTAAAATTGCAAAACAAATGTCTTTATAGGGGGAACAAAAATGCCGTAATGAAAAATAAAGTGAAATTGGGGAAGAAATTTGGGAAGCTCACCCGATGCTTGAAAGAAGGATAAAAATATGGTAGAATAGAGGGTAAACTGACCTCATGTTTGCCATTTGCGCCCAAGGGTAGGGAGCGCGGCGGAAAAGGCTCCCGCCGGAAAGGAAAATAGTATGGAAAACCAGGAAAAATTGCTTAGACAGCTTGAGAAAAATGCAAAGATCAGTCCGGAACAGCTTTCCAGCATTCTGGCCAAAAAGCCGGAGGACGTTTCGGCCATGATCGAGGATTGCGAAAAAAACAAGATTATCGTGGGCTACAACGCACTGATCGATTGGGATAAAACCAATCGGGAATTGGTTACTGCCATGATTGAAGTTAAGGTGACTCCTCAAAGGGGTGAGGGTTTTGATCGTGTGGCTGCCAGAATCTACCAGTATCCTGAGGTAACCAGTGTATACCTGCTTTCCGGCGGGTATGACCTTGTGGTTATGATCGAGGGGAAAACTCTGAAAGAAGTGGCCCATTTTGTTTCCAGTAAGCTTGCCACCATCGATGCGGTTGTCAGCACCGCCACCCACTTTGTGTTAAAGAAATACAAGGATAAGGGAGTTCTGTTCCAGGAAGAAGCCGATGAAGACAAGCGCATGGTTGTGGTATGATGAGGAGAAGATTATGGACGTAACCAAATTCATCAACCCCACCGTATCCGCCATCAAACCATCCGGTATCCGCAAGTTTTTTGATCTTGCCAGCTCTATGGAGGACGTGGTTTCCCTCTCCATTGGGGAGCCCGACTTCGACACTCCCTGGCATATCCGGGATATCGGGATTTACTCCCTGGAAAAAGGGAGGACCCACTACCTTGCCAATGCGGGACTTATGGAGCTCCGGGAAGAAATCACCAGGTACATGTACCGCCGATTTTCCCTTGCCTACGAAACCAATCAGGTGCTTGTGACGGTGGGCGGAAGCGAAGCCATCGACCTGGCGTTCCGGGTACTGCTTTCTCCGGGGGATGAGGTAATCATTCCCGAACCCTGCTTCGTTTGCTACGAGCCTCTCTGTCGCCTTGCGGGGGCAATTCCCGTGAAGCTCGAAACAAAGGCGGAGGACGAATTTATGGTGACCCCCGAGGGATTGGAACAGGCAATCACGGAGAAGACCCGTCTTCTGGTGCTTTCCTATCCCAACAATCCCACCGGTGCCATCATGCCGGAGGAAGCAGTCAGAAAGCTCGGGGAAATTATAAAAAAACACGATCTTTACGTGGTGTCGGATGAAATCTATGCCGAGCTGACCTATGGTGGAAAGCATTTTTCTATGGCTCAAATTCCTGAACTGAAAGATCAGGTTCTGGTGGTTAACGGTTTTTCCAAAGCCTATGCCATGACGGGATGGCGTTTGGGATTTGTCTGCGGCCATCCGGAAGTGGTGAAAATGATGACCAAACTGCACCAGTTTGGGATTATGAGCGCTTCTACTACAGCCCAGTATGCGGCGGTGGAAGCCTTGCGTAACGGGGACGAGGACGTAGCTGCCATGCGAGAGGAGTACGATGACCGCCGACACATTATTGTGGATGGACTTCGGGCAATCGGATGCCCCTGTTTTGAACCCCGGGGTGCTTTCTACGTATTCCCTGACGTAAGAGCATTTAATATGACTTCGGAGGCGTTTTGTGAAGCACTTCTGCGGGAAGAGCACGTGGCAATCGTGCCGGGAAATGCTTTTGGCGCTCCCGGGGAAGGATTTGCCCGGGTGTCCTACGCCTCCAGTCTGGATAATATTTCCAAAGCGCTGGAACGTATGGAGAGATTTACAAGAAAGCTTAGAGGATAAAGAAGATGGCAACCGAATGTGTACGTCTGATTGGCGCTGATACCTATCAATATGAGGAAATCAAAAGGGCGGTGGAAGAGGCTCTGGATGCGTTTCCGCTTCCCATGGAAGGAAAGCGGGTGGCAGTAAAACCCAACCTTCTTCTTGCCCGGACGCCGGAAAATGCATCTACCACACATCCTATGGTGATACGGGCGGTTTGCGAAGGCGTGAAGAACCGGGGAGGAAAGGCCATCATTGCCGAAAGCGGCGGTGGGCCTATCACGCCGATTACCCTGCGCCATCTTTATGATGCTACCGGGATGACCAAAGCTGCCGAGGAAAGCGGGGCGGAGCTAAACTTCAACTGTGAAAGCGTGAAAGTTTCTCTTCCTCAGGGTAAAAAGGTAAAGGAATATCTCTGCCTGAAAGTCATACGGGAAGCCGACCTGTTGATCAACATAGCAAAGCTGAAAACCCATGGGTTTATGCGGATGACGGCGGCGGTGAAGAATTTGTTCGGGGTGATTCCCGGACTTCACAAGGCCATGATGCACAAGGATCTGCCGGAAAAAAACGATTTTGCCGCCATGATCAATGATCTGTGTCTATCGGTGAAGCCGGACCTTTCCATTATTGATGGGGTTGTGGGAATGGAAGGAGAGGGTCCTTCCGGAGGAACACCAAAAAAATGCGGCCTGCTTTTGGCCTCCTATAATCCTTTCGCACTGGATATGGTGGCGGCGAAAATTATGGGACTACCGGAAAATGAAGCGCCCATTCTGCGGGATGCGATCCGGCGGGGGTTGACTCCTTCGTCGGCGGATGAGATCCGGGTAGAAGGCATTCCTTTGAGCGAAGCGATCAATCCCTTCCGGTTCCCCGGAAAGCGGAAGAGCATACTTGGACTTTTGCCCGGGGTATTGCGCTATCCCATTGAGGATGCCACAAGACCCTACCCATATATTACAAAAACCTGTATTTCCTGCGGAAAATGCGCTGGAATATGCCCGCAAAAAACCATATTCAAAAATAAAGAACTGGGCCGTTTTCAGGTGGAAATCAAGGACTGCATCCGGTGTTATTGCTGTCATGAGATTTGTCCTGAAAAGGCGATTGATATGTTAAAGAAGAGGAAGTATCCGAAACAATGAGTCTGAATGCCATTGAACTTGCGGCGAAGGCAAAAATTAACCTATCGCTGGATATTACCGGGATCCGGGAAAACGGGTATCACGAGCTCTGTATGCTTATGCAGAGCGTGGAGCTTTATGATACGGTACGTCTTGAACGGGACGATGCGATATCGGTTCGTACCAATCTTTACTATTTGCCGGTGAACCGACAGAATATCGCCTATCGGATTGCGGAGCGCTTTTTTGAAAAGACCGGTATTGCAGGCGGTGCCCGCATCTCCATTACCAAACGGATTCCCGTGGCAGCAGGCCTCGCTGGCGGCAGTACCGATGGGGCTGCGGTATTAAAAGGGCTCAATCGCCTTTATGAAACCGGTCTTACCATGGAGGAAATGTGTGAACTGGCCCTTCCTGTGGGGAGTGACATTCCTTTCTGTTTACGGGGAGGTACCATGCTTACCGAGGGGATCGGGGAAAAGCTGACTCGTGTGCCGTCCATTCCCAAGTGTCATATTTTGCTTTGTAAACCTTCTTTTGGAATTTCCACCGAAGCGGCTTTCCGGGAATTTGATACCAGAGAGAAGGCGGAACATCCCAATACGCCGCTTTTGCTGAAAGCTTTGGCCGAAGGGGATCTGGAGACCCTGGCGGGTAACATGAAAAACGTGTTGGCAGATATGGCACGCCCGAATCACAGGGATATTGGAGCAATCGAAGAACGTATGAAGGCGGATGGCGCCCTTGGGGCTGTCATGAGCGGCAGTGGACCCACCGTGTTTGGCATATTCCGGGACAAGGAAGCAGCCTTGAAATCATACCACACCATGCGGAAAAGCTACCGGGAGGTATTTCTGGCGTCGCCGGAGTATTGTCCTGTGGAACCGTAAAAAATGACTATTTTTCTTCCCGATTGGGTATGCTGAAAGCAGATCGTACAATCGGGAGGATATTATGAAAAAGTATATTGCGATGTTTCTTGCGGCAGTGCTCGCTTTCGGTGCTATGTATGCGGCTTTTGCTGTAGCATCTCAACACCTTCTGGCGCGCTCGGTGGTTCGTCTCCGGGTTGTGGGAGCAGGGGATGGGAAACGGGACCAGGAAGTCAAACTAATGGTTCGGGATCACATGTTGGCTCTTTTGGGGGAGGATGCCTTTGCCTCCCGGGAGGAAGCCGTGAGTTTCCTGATCAACTCTGCCGCAGAAATAGAAACAGAGGTGAACTCCCTTCTGGACGAAGAAGGAAGCGGGTATGCCGCCAAAATCACAGTGGAAAACGTGCTCTATCCGGAGTGTGAATATGAATCATTCACATTGCCTGCCGGAAGGTATGTAGCCTGTACCGTAACCCTGGGAGAGGGGAAGGGGAAAAATTGGTGGTGTGTATTGTTTCCGCCCCTGTGTTACGGAATGGAACCCACCGAGGAGATTATGGAAACCGGAAGCATTTTACTTACGGGGCAGGAAGAACCGGAAATCGAATTTCGTTTCCGTATCCTGGAGTGGATCGGGGCGATCAAAGAACGCTTGGAAAGGTAGGAGGAACGCATGCTTCGGATATGGCTTGGACGCACAGGCACCGGAAAAACCCACCGGGTCTATGCCGAAATGGCTGAAAATATGAATCACGGCACCGGAAACATGCTGCTTCTGGTGCCGCCCCAGGCATCTCACAATACCGAAAGATTGCTTGCCCAGCGGCTTGGGGATCGTGCACCGCTCTTTGCGGAGGCATTGACCTTTAAAACGTTGGCCACCCGTATTTTCGAGGTTGGGGGGTCTCTGGCGGAATCCTACATTGATGACAATGGCCGTATGCTTCTTTTGCGCAATGCCCGGGATGAGGTAAGGGATCTTTTGAAGGTATACGGCAAGGTTGCTGCCCGGCCGGAATTTATTCAAAAACTGTTGGCTTCGGTGAATGAACTGAAGCTTTACGACGTTTCTCCCTTGAAGCTCCTGGAAGTATCGAAAAATGCCGGTGGTGACGTGGGGGACAGGCTTTCCGACCTGGCGTATATCTACTCGGCCTATGATGCGCTTCTTTCCGGGGAACTTCGGGATCCGGCGGATATTTATGATCGTATGGTTGAACTTGCTGTGGAGACCGGGTATTTCAAGGGAAAGCGAATCTATATGGATGGGTTCAACGGCTTTACTCCCAAGGAATACAATCTGATTGAACTGATGATCCGCCAGGCAGAGACGGTTACTATGACCTTTACATCGGATATGCCGCCACAGGCGTTTGATACCGACGATCTGTTTTATAAAAGCTACGAAATGATATCTCATTTCAAATCCTTTGCAACCCGACAGGGTATTCCGGTTGAGATGGAGGAATTGACTGGAAATAAGCGTAGTAAAAGCGATCTGCTAACCTTTCTGGAAAGAGAGCTGATGGAGGGGAAAGCCACTTCCTACCCAGGAAAGCCGGAGGAGGGATTGAAAATCGTTTCGGCGGCTGACCGAAGATCGGAATGTGAAGCCTGTGCGGCACAGATCTTGGTTTGGGCCAGAAGTGGGATCCGATTCCGGGATATGGCAGTGGTGTGCCGTACATACGAAGACTATTCCGGCGAGATCGAATCGGTATTCAGAGGCTGTGGAATACCGGTATATATGGACAATTCGGTGAGCGTTGCAACAAAACCTCTTTTTGTATGCTTGGTGGCGGCCATGGAGGCCTGCATGGATTCCTTCTCGGTTGAAAGCATGACGTCCCTGATGAAATCGGGTATGTTGGGAATCCCAACGGATGATTTGGATGTACTGGAGTATTACGTGATCCGATGGGGAATCCGGGGGAGCAAATGGCTCAATGAGGGGGCTTGGAATGCCCACCCGGACGGTTATCTGCGGGAGTATGATGAAAAAACACTGGAACTCCTGGGAAAATTGAAGGAGCTTCGGACAACTATCATTGACCCCTTGGCAAAACTGAAAAAGGGACTCCGAGGAAACGTGCGCAGTGTTTGTGAAGCCCTCTATACCTACGCAGTAGAAATCGGCCTGGAACAAGAAACCCAGCGCCGGGCGGCAGACTATATGGAGGCGGGGAACACACGGCTTTCGGATGAGTACAATCAGCTATGGGACATTTTCTGCGACACGCTGGATCAGTTTGTGCTGATTGCCGGAGAGCGGGAATATAAGCCGGAGGAATTCCTTGGAATGTTCCGCCTGCTTCTTTCGGGAATCAAAGTAGGAGCAATTCCGGGAAATGCCGACCAGGTTACCATGGGGGAAGCAGGCCGCTTCAGGGGTGTGTCTCCACGTTGCGTATACGTATTGGGTAACAACAACGGAGTCTTTCCAAAGCTTGTGAAGAATTCATCCCTTATCGGGGACGGGGAACGTATGATGCTTCGGGAGCATGAAATTCGCCTGGATCTTACCGATGGAGAGCAGCAGCTATTTGAACAGTTTCTTGCGTATCAGGTTTTCTTTTCTGCCAGGGAACAGCTGGTGCTGAGTTATCTTGTCGGACAAAACCGACTTCCCTCCGATTATGTGGAGCGGGCTCGTCAGCTTGCCCCCTTTGCAGAGGGGAATCCTGTGCCGGTATCATCGCTGTATCTGATTAAGAATGATCCCCGTGCCGGAGCAACACCTATCCTGCGGGATGCCATTACGGCGGCGGGGTATCGGTTATACGCAAACGGGGAGACAATCACCTCCTTCCCAAAAACGGCCTTGGATGCAGCTTTGGTGGAATCCTTGTACGGATCACCCCTGCGTATGTCTCCAAGCCGAATTGAAAAATATCATAGCTGTAAATTTGCATTCTTTGTAGAGTATGGACTTGGCGTCCGCGAGTTTCGGAAAGCAAGCTTCTCTGCCATCGAAGCAGGGGAAATGATTCACTATATTTTTGAAAAGCTGGGACGGGATGCAAAGGAACAGGGGGGCTTCTCCAATATGGAGGAAAGCACCGTTCTTTCGCTGACCGAAAAATATGCCGGGGAATTCTATGACAGTATGTTTGACGCCCCCGAATACCGAAGCAAACGAGTGGATTATTTGTTTGAACGGCTTACACGGGATGCAAAGGAAATTGCTTCCAACATGTACGAGGAATTCATAAGGAGCCGGTTTGAACCCTATCTGTTTGAGCAAAGCTTTGGCAGCGACGGCACACCGCCTCTTCGTTGGACCTTCCCGGAGGGGAATCTGGCTGTCTATGGGCGAATGGACCGGGCCGACCGATGTGTAGTGGATGGAAAACCCTACATCCGTATCATAGACTATAAAACAGGAGCAAAGGACTTCAACTTGACTGACCTTTACTATGGCTTGAATGTCCAGCTCCCGATGTACTTGTTTCAATTGGTGCGTAAAGGGGAAGGCCTTCCGGCTGGTTTCTTTTACATGCCATCCCGGAACGAACTTCCCGACTTGCCGAGGGGAGCCAGTTGGGATGCGGTTTCGGAAGCAAAGGCAAAATTGATTCGCTACAAAGGAATGGCAAACCAGAATCCTATGGTGCTGGAAGCGATGGATTCGGCATATATGACGCCGGAAACCCGCTTGCCCTTTGTGGCGCGAAATGGTTCTATACGGTCGGATGCCCCTGTGGCGGATGAGCGGAAATTTGCTCAGATCGAAACTCATATGGAAAATCTTCTTCGTAAAATGACCGATGAGATATGCCGGGGAGACGTAAAGGCGGAGCCCTTTATGAAAACCTCATCCACTGGGTGCGACTATTGCCGATACCGGGCGGTGTGTAAGGTGTATCCCGGTACCCGGGAAACCATGATAAACAATCTGGTAAATTTAAATTGCAAAGCCTTCTTTGAAGCACTGGACCGGGAGGAGCGTGAAAACAATGCCCAAACTGAATAAGGATCAGCAGGCAGTTGTGGATTATTCCTCCGGCCAGGGGGCATTGCTTGTTACTGCGGCTGCCGGGTCGGGCAAGACCGCCGTAGTGGTGGAGCGGGTGATTGGGTTGCTCACCCGTAAGGAAGATCCCGTTGATATTTCCCGACTTTTGGTGATTACCTTCACCAACGCGGCCGCAGAGGAAATGCGAACCCGGATTACCGCCGCCCTTCGTGATAAACTGAGGGAGGACCCGGGCAATCGACGACTTGCCAGAGAAATCAAACTTTTAGGAGGAGCGGAGATCACTACCATAGACTCCTTCCTACTACGATTGGTTCGGGATTCTTTCCACAAACTCGGTATCTCACCCGATGCAAGAATTGCAGACCAAAGCGAAGTTGAAGGACTTTCAGACCGGGTGATGGAAGATCTGCTGGAGGAAAAATATGCCTCCGCAGAGGCCGGGTTTTTGGCTTTGGTAGAAATGCTGACCAAGGGGCAGAAGGATCAAACGCTTCCGGAATTGATCAAGCATACCTATGAAAGCTTTCAAAGTATGCCCCATCCGGAGAGAAAACTGATGGATGCGGCAAAACTATATCGCGATGTCCCCGAAAATGTTTCCGAAACCATCTGGGTTTCATACCTTTTACAAAAAGCAAAGAAGATGGTGGATGGATACATCAAAAAATACGAATCCGTTATCCGGGATATTCAGGATGATTCTAGACTTGCAAAGGCTTACGGACCGGCATTTTTGGATGATTTTGAAATGCTGAAAAGAGTATCGGAAGCGGCAGAAAGCCACGGAAACTTTGCATTGCAGCTTCAAGCGGTGACCTTTGCCAGACTCGGGAGTCTGCGTGGATATGAAGATACAGATTTTCGGGACCGGCTGAAGGCACTGCGGGACGATATGAAAAAAGAAATACAGTCGCTCCAGTCTGTGTTTGAGGAAACACCGGAGGAAATTGCCGATGAATTGAAAAAAATGGCTCCTGCCGCCCAAGAATTGGCAAACCTGGTGCGGGAATATTCGGTCCGTTTTCTGGAAGCAAAGACAAAGGCGGGAATCCTGGAATTCAATGACGTATCACAGTATGCCCATCGCCTTCTGTGGCGAACAACACCGGAGGGGATGGACGTACCCACCAGCGAGGCGCTGGTGGTGGCAGACCGATACGATGAAGTGGTGGTGGATGAATATCAGGACACCAACAGCCTGCAGGATGAGATATTCCACGCCATTACCCGGAATGGCCGTAATCTGATTATGGTAGGAGACGTAAAGCAAAGCATTTACGGTTTTCGCTATGCAGAACCGGAAGGCTTTGTTGAAAAGCTGCACCGTTATGCCTCCCATGATACGACGGATCAGGGCAATCGTAAAATATCCCTGAACCGCAACTACCGGTCAAGCGGCGGCGTCATCGACTATATTAACTTCGTCTTTTCTCACCTGATGAAAAAAGAGCAGGGGGGAATTGATTATAATGAAGAGCAAAAGCTTTATTTGGGTAGGGAGGATGATTCCTATCACAAAACCGAGGTCATCTACCTTTCGGAGGCGGATTCTTCCCTTTCCAAAAGAGAATATGAAGCTCAAATGGTGGCAAAGCGCATCCAAGAACTGGTGGAAAGCGGTTTGATGATCAACGGCAAAGGTGGGGAACGCCCCGTCCGGTATGGGGATTTTGCGATTCTTCTGAGAAGCGCAAAAAACCGTATGCCAATCTATGAAAAAGCCCTCCTTCGTGCAGGAATTCCGGTAACGACGTCACGGGCTCCGGGGCTCTATTCTACTCCGGAAGGGGAATTTGTGTTGTCCCTTCTTTCGGTGGTGGATAATCCCTACAATGATGTGGCACTACTTGCCGTGTTGACATCTCCTGCCTTTGGTTTTTCCCCGGGAGAACTGGGAAAAATCCGGTTGATGGACAGAAAGACCGCCTTTATTCGTGCCCTTCGGCTGCATGGAGAAGCGGGAAACGAAAAAAGCCGGAAAGCCGTCGAAAGCATAGAAGCCTGGCGGGAAGCCCGTATGGAGCTTCGGTTGGGTCTCTTGATCCGGCAAATATATGACGAACTTTCTCTGGCTGCTCTTTGCCTTTCGGGAGAAGATGGGGAAGAAAAGCTTCGCAATATTTATTTGATTGCGTCCGAAGCCGAGAAATTCGAATCCAGAGGCGGCTTGACGGCCTTCCTGAAGGCAGCAGCCAGGGCTATTGAAAACGGAAGCGAACCGGATGCGGCACCTCATGCCGATGAGGGAGATGCTGTACACCTCTTAACCATTCACCAATCCAAAGGGCTTCAATATCCTGTGGTTGCCTTGGTGGATACCACGGCTCCCTTCAACACCCGTTCTCTTTCGGATGAAGCGATTTACCACAAAAGTATGGGCTTTGGCTTCAAGATCCGCGATCGGGAAAGGGGGATACGCTATGGGACGATAACACACAAAGCGGTCCGCCTGTGTGCAATTGAAGAACAGAATGCGGAAGAGCTTCGTATTTTATACGTGGCTTTGACCCGTGCCCAGGAAAAACTGCTGATCTTTGCTACCTATCCCAATGCGGAGAAGACGATTTCGGAGATGGCGCATACCATCGATCCGAACAATATGATGTCTGCTTCATCCAGCTATGCCGATTGGTTAACGGCGGCGGGACTCTGCTCCCGGGAGGGAAGCGATCTTCTGATTTCATTGGGGGTGCGTCCCGTGGAGAAAAGCGGAGAGAAAAGTACGGCAGAATACCATATTGTTCATCCCGTCGAGTCGGAGGAAGGGAACCGGAACGAAGAAGAGGAAGCGTTTGCTCCGATAGAATCAATGGAGATTCCGGAGGGGATATTCGAAGAATATCCATACTTATATGCGGTTTCATTGCCCACCAAACGCACCGTTACCGAGCTGAAGGACACTGTAAAGAATCCGGAATTGTTTGAACCGGGAGAAGCGATGCGTATACCAAGAACAGAGCGGAAACCGGCCTTCCTTTCGGGAAGAGGACTTTCTGCGGCGGAACATGGAACGGCAGTTCATCTGGCGCTGCAGCTGATCCGTTTTGACAAAACCACCACTCGAAAAGGGGTAGAGGAAGAACTGGATCGTCTTCTTCGGGGAAAATTTCTGACACCTGAAGCAAGAAAAAGCATTTCAGGAGAGCGTCTGTATCGCTTCTTTGCGTCCGAATTGGGCGAAAGACTACGTCATGCAGATAGAGTCTGGCGGGAGATGAAATTTACCCTGTTGGAGGATGCAGGAAGATTTTCGCCGGAAGCAATGGGAAAGGGAGAGTCAATTCTTCTGCAAGGGATCGTTGACTGTGCCTTCCTGGAGGGAGAAAAGCTGATTCTGATCGATTACAAAAGCGATTACCTGTCCCGGGAGGAGGATCCCGTTCTCCATGCAAAAAACCGGGGCTATGATAAACAATTGGCGGTTTATGCAGAAGCATTGGAACGCATCATCGGCAAGCCGGTGACGGAAGGGTGGATATATTTCACAGCCCGGTCCAAAGCAGAACTGCTGCTGAAACGATAAAGGAGTTTTCAACCATGGATTCCCTGAAATTTGTGTATTACAATTCAAGAAGCGATGCCTGCAAGACACCCTACGGTGCCATGAAAACCGGAGAAGCCCTGACCATAACCCTTTTGGTCAGCCGTCGTATGGCGCCTCGGCGTGTGGTGTTACTCTTTGGGCATGATGGGGAATCCTGTGGTGAATACCCCATGGAATGGAAATCTACCGGAGGGGGCTTGGATCAATATAGTGTCAGTCTGACTCCTGATGGGGTGGGGCTCTATACCTATGCTTTCCGATTGGAAACCGCCATATCCACTGTATATTATGGTGCTGTAAGTGATGGTCACGGGGGAGAGGGACGAATCAGTGAAGGCGGATTCACGCCCTATTACGTCACCGTGTACGATGCCGCTTGGAATCCACCAACCTGGTATGGGGATGGAATTACCTATCAAATTTTCCCCGATCGATTTGCCGTTGCTGGAAAGATTCCGGAAATATCCGGGCGACGTATTGTAAAAGATCGCAAGCAATTGCCGGAGAAGACGGTGTTTCGAAATGGAGATGTTCCCAATAATTACTTTTATGGCGGAAACCTGAGGGGAATTATCGAATCGCTTCCTTATTTGAAAACCCTTGGGGTTGGCAATCTGTATTTGAATCCAATCTTTTTGTCAGAATCCAACCATAGATACGATACGAGTGATTATCATAAGATCGATCCTATGCTGGGCAGTGAAGCCGAATTCACCGAGCTTTGCCATAAAGCCGGGGAGTTGGGGATGCGTGTGATTCTCGATGGGGTATTTAACCACACCGGGGACAACAGTCTCTACTTCAACAAGTTTGGGTCCTATCCGGGCCTGGGAGCTTATCAGGGAAAAGAGTCGCCCTACTACTCCTGGTTCCGATTTCGCAAATTCCCGGACGAATATGAGTGCTGGTGGAATATACGGATTATGCCCTCCTATGATAAGAATAACCAAAGCTTCCGTGAGTTTGTTTATGACGTAGTCAAAAAATGGCTCAATTTGGGCGCTTCCGGATGGCGGCTGGACGTGGCGGATGAATTGCCGGATGATATGATTGCCGGTATAAGAAGGGCGGCAACCGAAGCAAAACCGGATTCTCTGGTGATTGGAGAGGTTTGGGAGGATGCATCCATCAAAATAGCGTATGACGTTAGAAGACGCTATTTCCTGGGTAACGAACTGGATGGAGTCATGAACTATCCCTTCCGTACGGCGGTATTGAATTATCTCCTGCATGGGGATGCAGAAGGCTTCCGGGAAATGTCGGAAAGCCAATCGGAGAATTACCCATATCCGGCACAGCGTAGTCTGATGAATTTCTTGGGAACACACGACACGGTGCGCATTCTTTCTGCCCTGGGAGGATATGAGGATGCGCCGACCGATTTGAAGGAACGGGCGTACCATCGCTTGGCTCCACAGGCGCGCAAGGTGGCAGAGGAACGCCTGCGGTTGGCTTCCCTTTTGCTATTTACCTATTTGGGATCTCCCACCATCTACTACGGGGATGAGGGTGGAATGGAGGGATTGGAAGACCCCTTCAATCGTGCATTCTACCACAGGGAGGATGCGAAAATATCGCTTTTGCGTCATTATCGCAGGCTGGCAGAAATTCGAAGAGAAAATCCTGCATTTGCAAACCTTCGCCCGTCATTTTTGGAGGCGGCGGGGACCCGTTTGGTGATGGCTTGGGGAGATAAATTGCTCCTGATGATGAACGCAGGGGATGTCGATGAACATTTCTTACTTTCGGAAAAGGGATTCGATCTGATGCGTGAAGTGGAAGTGGGAAAGGGTTCTATCCTACTGAAGCCAAGAAGTGCAATCCTTTTGAAAAGGAGATAAACCATGGAAGAGCTGCATGGTATCATTCCGGCGGTGGATGGCATTCGTCGGTATAAAGAATTTTTGAAAAGCGAATACCCGGTATGTGTTCTGATGAACGTGCATATTTCTCTGTTGGAATCTATATTTCGGGCTGCTAAGGAAAAGGACAAGAAAATAATCCTCCATGTTGACCGAATCAACGGCCTTTCGGATGACGAATATGGTGCGGAGTATATTTCGCAACGTTATCGTCCTGTGGCGGCGGTTTCTATTAAGCCATCGGTAATCCAGACCTTGAAGAAGAACCACGTTACGTCCATTCAGCGTGTATTCTTAATTGACAGTTTTGCCCTGAAACGCAGTGCCGATTCGGTGGCAAATACCAAGCCGGATTACGTGGAGGTATTGCCTGGTATTTGTGAGGCCATTATCCCGCTTTTGAAAGAGGCACTGGGGGATCGGTTGATTGCCGGCGGGTTGATCCCCGATGTGGTATATGCACAAAAACTTCTCCGGGAGGTTTCGGCGGTTACCATGTCCATAGACAAAATGTAGCAATTCTCTGAAAAAATGCGAAATAGATCGAAATGATGGGAAATAAAAGTTGACAAGGGAAGAGGATAACGATATAATATTAAAATCAGGGTAGTTGCGCCCCGGTGTCCTGTTGGGATATCGGAAGACACGTGCGCTACGATTCTGAATGGCAGAAAAGATACATAATATGAAGGATATCGAACCTGTTGGTTCGTCGGGTATAAAAGGAGAGTGAGACCGATGCAAGCGTGGAGCATGACCGACGTTGGCAAAAAGCGCAGAGAAAATCAGGACAGTACCTATGTGAAGCTGGATCATGAACGGAATATGGCCTTGCTGATGGTCTGTGATGGTATGGGTGGTGTAAACGGAGGAGCGGAAGCCAGCCGAATCGCCTGCGAAGAATTTGCCCGGTCCGTTTGGGATACTTTGTCCGGAAAAATCTCCGGAAAAGAAGCAGTGGCACTTTTGGAAAAGGGTGTCAGTGCTGCCAACATGGAGGTGTATACAAGCGCCATTTCGGATCCCTCTTATATGGGGATGGGGACTACGCTGACAGCGGCCCTGATAGTAGGGGAAGATGCCTACGTCATTAACGTGGGGGACAGCCGCGCCTATCATTTGAAGCGCCGCGCGAAGGACAAGTTGAAGCAAATTACCGATGACCATTCGGTAGCCGGCGACCTGTTCAGAAAGGGCAGTATTACCAAAGAGCAATATGATACCTTCCCGGATAAAAACATTATTACCCGGGCTGTCGGTACCGATCCCCAGGTGTATGGGGATGTGTTTGAACTGAAGTTGGATAAGGGAGAGGTCTTGATGCTTTGTTCCGACGGATTGACCAATATGGTACCCGATATGGCGATTGAGCAGGTATTAAAAACCAGTGAAACACCCGCCGATGCATGTCAAACCCTGGTGGATATGGCGAATCGGGCAGGGGGCAAGGATAATATTTCCATTGTCGTGTTTATCAAAGACTAAGATCAAACCGACATTGTTTACGATAAAGCAGAGCCTTGCTGGGCTCTGAAAAAGAAAGGCATGGTCATAGAATGGCAAATTATCTCGGTACGGTATTGGATAACCGTTACGAAATGTTAGAAATTATCGGGACCGGCGGTATGGCTGTTGTGTATAAAGCACGAGACGTCAAACTGAACCGATACGTTGCTGTAAAGATATTGAAGGATGAAATTTTGCAGGATGACGAACTACGCAGTCGCTTTCACGCAGAAGCTGAAGCAGTCGCCGCCATGAGTCATCCCAATATTGTCAGCATTTTTGACGTTAGCATCACAAAACATATGGAATATTTTGTGATGGAGTTGATCGATGGCATTACCCTTAAGCAGTATATGCAACAGCGCAAGATTCTCAGCGAAGCTGAGTTACAGCTTTTTATATCCCAGATTTTGAAGGCTTTGGAACATGCCCATTCCCGTAACATTGTACACCGGGACATCAAGCCCCAAAACGTAATGATTCTGCGGGATGGTACTGTAAAGGTTACCGATTTTGGCATTGCCCGCATGGCAAATCATCAACAGACGGTAACTCAAAACGCCTTTGGCTCGGTGCATTACATTGCTCCCGAACAGGCAAAGGGGGGCATGACCGACGGTCGTACCGACCTTTACTCGGTGGGTATCATCATGTACGAAATGCTTACCGGTGAGCTTCCCTTCACAGGCGAAACCCCGGTAGCAGTTGCCATTCAGCATCTTTCTTCCGAACCGCCGTCTCCCATGGCGAAAAACCCCAAGGTACGGCCCGGTATGGAAGCCATTGTGCTAAAGGCCATGGCAACCGATCCGGATGATCGCTATGCGTCGGCTACGGAAATGCTTTCCGATATGGAAGCCTACAAGCAGAATCCGTTGATTCCCGTTGGGCTTTATAAGGAGAAGGCGGTTGGCGATGAAGAGGGGGAAGAGACGCTTCCCACCAAAGAAGTCGGCAAGATCGAACAGAATAACCGGGGAGAATACGTGACTCCCTCTCCAAAAACCAAGAGAAAACGCCAGAAGGCTCAATTCAAGTATAATGAAAAGCTTCCGGTCCTTGCCGGAGTGCTGAGTGCCTTTATCTTCCTGATTGTGGCGGTTGTGGTGTTCCTTTCCCTTTTGAAGGGTTGCGGAAGTGATAG
>SVKS01000107.1 GCA_015068345.1 Oscillospiraceae bacterium | reverse complement strand
TCACCGCCGATGACGGCATCACCGGTACGGTCCACGGACACCCCCTGGCGGATTGGGATGCCTTTGGTACCACGTGGCATTTCCCCGATCCCGAAAAAACCGACGGACTCTACTGGCGGGACCTGGCAAAGGACCAGGCGGAATGGGCCGGGATCAAGGCCGCCGGCGGCAGCTTTTGGGGGGGCTTACGCCATGGACATACCTTCCTGCAGCTTTCCGACCTGCGGGGTTACGAAAACCTGCTCTTCGACATGGTGGACGAGGATCCCAGGCTGGATGAACTGATCGACGGCTTGACCCAGTTCAACCTGGCTCTGGTGCGGCAGTTTGTGGATGCCGGGTGCGACACCATGACCTATCCCGAGGATCTGGGAATGCAGGTGGGTCCCATGATTCCACCCGATCTCTTCCGAAAGTATATCAAGCCCGCCTATCGGACCCTCATGGCCCCGGCCAAGGCGGCAGGGATCCCCATCCATATGCATTCCGACGGGGACATCCGGGACCTGGTGGATGACATTATGGAAAGCGGTGTGGAGGTTATCAACCTGCAGGATCTGGTGAACGGCATCGACTGGATCGCAGACCGTTTCAAGGGGAAGGTCTGCGTGGATCTGGATATTGACCGGCAACGGATTACCCCCTACGGTACCCCGGAGGAGGTGGACCGGCTGATCTATGACGAGGTTTCCAAGCTTTCCACCCCGAAGGGCGGACTTGCTATGATCTATGGTCTGTACCCCGGGGTTCCCATGGAAAACGTGAAGGCTCTGATGGATGCCATGGAAAAATACGCCTTTTTCCACAGTTAAGGAGAGAACATGGAATACAAAAAGCCTGTAAAGATTGTTTTCGACACCGACATCGGTGGGGACTGCGACGATGCAGGAACCCTTGCCATGCTCCATCGGCTGTGTGACAAGGGGGAAGCGGAGCTTCTGGCGGTGACCCACTGTTATGCCAGCCCCTACGTTGCAGGGTGCATCGACGCCATCAACAAATTCTACGGAAGAAGCGTTCCGGTGGGCATCAACTACGACCTGCCCCGGGAAAGCCGGGGGGTCTACGCCGGGGCTCTGTGCGATCATTTTGAAAACGATTACCCGGCCAAAACCTGGGGCACCGAAAAGGCTGCCCCGGACACCCTGACGGTTTTGCGAAAGACTCTGGCGGGAGCGGAGGATGGCAGTGTGACCCTTGTGGTCACCGGGGCCCTGAACTCCATGGCAAAGCTCCTTCGCTCGGACCCCGACGAGTTTTCGCTCCTTTCCGGCGAGGAACTGATCAAGCAAAAGATTGCCCGGACGGTGGTGATGGGGGGTCGCTTCTTTGAGTCCTGGCCCATGGTCATCTATCCCGACGGCAACGTGAACGGAAATCCGGTTACCTGGGAATGGAACGTGAAGGGAACCGGTATGCCGGATGCCAGGGTGGCGGTGGAAGATTGGCCCGGGGAGCTGGTTTTGGCAAGCTACGAACTGGGCTCCTACATCAAAACCATGGTGGGGTATCCCAACCGGGCACCCAAGGGAGATCCGGTGGCTCTGGCCTACGAGATCCACAATCACGGCACCGGCCGCTGCAGCTGGGACCAGACCGCCATGCTGGAAGCGGTGCGGCCCGGAGTCTACTGGAACTACCATAAATTCGGCCGCATTACGGTGGACGATGAATTCGTCACCCATTGGGAAGCCAGCGAAGAGCACCGCCACACCTATATGCTGCCCAAGGCGGATTACGAAGACATCCGGAAGGTCATGGATGATCTGATCGACGGAAAATAGACAGAAAACAGCCCCAAAACGGCGTTGTATCTTTAGGGATACAACGCCGTTTTTCGTTTGGAAGGGTTCCGGAAGGATAATACATGCAGACCGAATTTTTTAAATTCATAAAATTGAAACATTTTAAAAACATCTCCAAAACACCGGAGGTGTAAGATATTGCCTGTCAACAAAAAGAAATGAGGACAGAAAGATGAAGAAAAGCGATCAGGAATTTGTGGTTCAGAAAATCCGCACCCAGTACACCGAAAAGACAGATGCCGGGGTGGAGGAGCTTAAGGCTCTGGATAGCAGGGTGAAGCGTCCCGCCAATCTGTTTGCCGGGCTGTTTGGCAGCTTGGGAGCCCTGGTGATGGGAGCCGGTATGAGTCTGGTGATGACCGATCTGGCGGAAATCCTGGAAATACAAAACCCCATGCTTTGGGGAATTCTGATGGGATGTGTTGGCATGGGAATGGCGCTGGTGAATTATCCCATCTACAAGAAGCTTCTGGAAAGCCGCCGGAAAAAGTACGCGGGGCAGATCATTGCCCTCAGCGACAGAATGATGAAAGGATAAGAGTGACTGCTATATGAGAAATCAAAGGGATGAAAAGGTTTTGGTGGAGGGGATGAAGGCCGCCTCCGAAAAGGTTTCGGATTTTTTTGAAAAGGCTTTTTCTGATATGAAAGCCTCGGCAAAGGCCCAGCATGAGGTGGATAAAGCCAATTTCAACGCCGCAAAGGCCGAAAGCAGAGCCCAATGGGAGGAAGCCAAGGCCATGGGAAGTCCCAGAAAGCACAAGGAAAAACTTGCGGCCAAGCGGGAAGCCGACCTGGCCGATGCCAAACACCGCCAGGAGGAGGCCCGGGCACGCATAGAGAAAGCAAAACAATAAGCATAGCCAGGCGGATTTCCGCCTGGTTTTGTTATGAAAGAGACTTCCCCGAAAACAGAAACAAAACTTTAACATTTCGGTGGTATACTGTATAATAGATACAGCAAGCACAGGGAGGGAAGCGGATGTTTCACATTTTGGTGCTGGAGGATGACCGGGATCTGAACAGGACGGTCTGCTCCTTTTTGAATCACAGCGGATACCAGGCCACCGGCTGTCTGGGGGCGGCGGAGGCCTACGACGCCATGTACGAAAAAAAGTTCGATCTGATTGTTTCGGATATTATGATGCCCGGGGTGGATGGGTTTGAATTTGCCCGCACCATCCGGGAGCTGGACCAGGAGATTCCCATTCTGTTTATGACCGCCCGGGACGATATTGCTTCCAAACAGCGGGGGTTCCGGATTGGGGTGGATGATTACATGGTGAAGCCCATCGATCTGGACGAGTTGTTTTTGCGTATCGGGGCGCTGCTTCGCCGGGCGAAGATCGCCGCTTCCCGGAAGCTGGAGATCGGAAGCTTCGTCATGGATGCGGACGAGCATACCGCCTACCTGGGGAAGGAGGAGATTGCCCTGACCAACCGGGAGTTCGACATTCTCTATAAGCTTCTCAGCTACCCCAAAAAGACCTTCACCAGGACCCAGCTGATGGACGAATTCTGGAACGCCGATACCGATACCGCCCCCCGGGCGGTGGACGTTTACATGACCAAGCTCCGGGCCAAGCTTGCGGACTGCACCGATTTTGAAATCAAAACGGTACACGGCCTGGGATATAAGGCGGTGATCCTGTGAAAAAACACGATTGGCTCAAGAGTGTTCTCAAGGGACTCCATCATTATTTTGTGATTTTCTTTTTGGTGGCCTTTGTCATCACCTGTGCCACCGCTCTGTTTGTTTCGATCCTGTCGGAAACCCTGCAGGTCACCCTGACCGAGGAAAACATCAGCACCGCCGCCAAGATCACCTTTCTGAACGTGGCACTTCTGAGTCTGATCTTTACGATACTGGACAGGGTGCGCCGCAGGCTGACGGTGGAGGGACCGGTGAAACGCATTACCGAGGCGGCGGAAGCCATTGTACGCGGGGATTTTTTGGTGCGGGTGAAGCCCCAGAGCCGGTTTGGCACCGATGATACCTTCAACCGGATCATCGATTGCTTCAACCGGATGGCGGAGGAATTGGGGGGTGTGGAGACCCTGCGCACCGATTTCATTGCCAACGTGTCCCACGAAATGAAGACCCCCCTGGCGGTGATGCAGAATTACGGCACCCTGCTGCAGACCCCCGGCTTGTGCGAGGAAAAACGTCTGGAATACGCAAAAGGCGTCACAGAAGGGGCCCGGCGGATGGCCGATATGATGACCAACATTTTGAAGCTCAACCGGCTGGAAAACCAAAAGATCTATCCCCAGGAGACCGAATTCGATCTGGGGGAACAGCTTTGCGAATGCCTATTGCAATTCGAAAGTCAGTGGGAAGAGGGGGACATCCGGCTGGAAACCGACATTGCCGAGGGGGTACGGGTGAAGGCCGACAGCGAGCTTTTGAGCCACGTGTGGAACAACCTTTTCTCCAATGCCTTCAAATTTACCCCCACCGGGGGGCTGGTACGGGTGAGCCTGACCGCCGGTGCTCACCATGCCGTTGTGGCAGTGACCGACAGCGGCATCGGCATGACCCCGGAGGTGGGAGCCCATATTTTCGAGAAGTTTTACCAGGGGGATCCCTCCCGGGCTTCCCGGGGCAATGGTCTTGGTTTGGCCCTGGTGAAGCGGGTGGTGGATATCCTGGGCGGCGAGATTGGGGTGGAAAGTGCTCCCGGAAAGGGTTCCACCTTCACCGTGAAGATCCGGAGGATGTAACATGGATTGGAAAAAATGCGGGAAAGCCCTGCTGTTTCCCCATCCGGCTATCATGATTCTCCTTTTGCCGGTGGCCACCCTGGGGCTGATTGGTGCCCTGATGTATCTGGATTCCGATTCGGTGGCGGCGATTCTGGCCTATCTTTTGGCTTTTTACACCCTGCTTGTCTGGTGTATGCGTTTTCCCCGGCTGGTGGGATGGATCGGCAGGTTCCGGCAGGAAAAACGACTTCTACGGCGCTGGCAGGAGGATGACCGGCTTCGCATGCAGGTTTCCCTTTACGGGGGTCTTGTTTGCAACGCCGGGTATGCCATGCTCCATCTGGGCATGGGAATCCGGCACAGATCCTTTTGGTTCGGATCCCTTGCCGCTTACTACCTCTTTTTGGCGGGGATGCGCTTCTTTCTGGTGCGTCACAAGCCCGGCAGGGGGCTGCGGCAGGAATTACGGGTCTATCGGACCTGCGGGATCGTCTTTTTGGGGATGAATCTGGCCATTGCCATGATGATCTTCTTTATGGTATACTGGAACCGAACCTTCCTCCACCACGAGATCACCACCATTGCCCTGGCGGCTTACACCTTCGCCTCATTGACCATGGCCATTCTCAACCTGGTGCGGGATCGCACCGGGGGAAGCCCGGTGGCGTCGGCTTCCCGGACCATCAGCCTGGCGGCGGCTTGCGTATCGATTTTGACACTGGAATCCACCATGCTGACCACCTTTGGTGGGGAGACCATGGATCTTTTCACCCGGCGGCTGCTTCTGGCCTCCTCCGGCGGGGCTATATCACTCTTTATCATCGCTATGGCGGTGTATATGATCCGGCAAAGTACGAAAAAACTGAAAGAAATAGCAATCAGAGAGGAAAATCCCCATGGGAAATAACGAAAGCTTCCAATATACCTATTCCGCCAAGGAGCAGGAGGAGATCCGCTCCATCCGCAAAAAATATGCTGCCCCCGAAGAGGAGGACAAAATGGCCCGGCTTCGCCGCCTGGACGGAGCCGCCACCCAAAAAGCCACCATGCTGGCCTTGATTTTCGGGGTGGTTGGTGCCTTGGTGATGGGAAGCGGCATGAGTCTAGCCATGACCGAAATCGGGGTCCTTCTGGGCCTGCCCCAGAATCTTGGGATGCTGATCGGCATTCCGGTGGGTCTGGTGGGAATCGGCCTGGTGTCGGCGGCCTACCCGGTTTACAACCGGACCCTGAAACGGGAACGGAAAAAGCTGGCGCCGGAGATCATCCGGCTCACCGACGAGCTTTTGAAATAAAAGAAAAACCACCGGCTTCAAACCGGTGGTTTTGTGCTTGCAGGGGTTATTCCACGTGGGTGGAAAAGTGGACCTGGTAGCGTTTTTGAATTTCAGCGATTTCCCGGGGGATCATGGGTTGGGTGTTGCGGTAGGCGTATTCCAAACCCATGGCGGCATATTTGCCGCTGCCCAGACGGTGAAAGGGGAGAAGGTCCACCCCTTTGACACCCAATGTCAGAAGGTCGGTGATGATGGCGTTGACGGCGCTTTCATCGGTGTTGAAACCGGGAATCAGCGGGATCCGGATGCGGACGTTGGCACCCATGGAAAGAAGGAAGGCCAGATTGTCCCGCACCAGGGCCAAATCCCCGCCGATGACTTGTCGGAAGGCGGCGGGATCGGCGGTTTTGTAATCATAAAGCCAGGTGTCGGCATGGGGAAGCAGGGCCTCCACCGTCTCCCGGGGGGCATGGCCTGCCGTATCCACGAAAAGAGAAATCCCGGCGGCCTTGACTTCACGGGCGAGGGCGGCGGCTTCCTTGGCCTGCAGCAGTACCTCACCCCCTGAAAGGGTGACGCCACCGCCGCTTTCGATGTAAAAATCCACGTCCTCCAAAATCTCCTCCATAACGGCTTCCACCGTCATCCTCCTGCCCCGGACCTCGGTTTTGCCAAGCTTGGGGTAGGACAGGGTGGTGGGTGCGGCAGAAAGGGTTTCGGGATTGTGGCACCAGGGACAGCGGAGGGCACAGCCCTTGAAAAACACCGTGGTGCGGATGCCGTCCCCATCTCCCACCGAAAAGTGCTGGATGTTTGATATATTCAACTCCATGGGGGGCCCTCATTCGTGCTGGGTGCGGTTGAGAATATCGGTCTGCACCGCAGGATCCAGCCGGACGTAATAATCGGAGAAACCGGAAACCCGGACCACCAGGGAGGGATAGTTTTCCGGGTGCTCCATGGCATCCTTCAGGACTTTGCGGCTGGTGGCATTCATCTGGAGCTCCTGGCCGCCCTTTTTGAAGTAGACCCGTACCAAGGCCAGCAGTTTTTTGAGCTTTTCTCCCTCGAACATACTGGGGGAGAACTTTTGGTTCACCACCGTGCCGCAGGCCGCCAGGGTGTAGTTGGGCTTTGCCACGCTGTTCAGGGTGGCGGTGGCCCCGCGGGTGTCCCGGCCGTAGGTGGGGGAGGCGGCGTCCGACAGGGGGTCCCCTGCCAAACGGCCATCCGGGGTGGCGGCAATGATCTTGCCCGCCCAGATGTTGCTGGTGTTGGCGGCCATGGCCACGTAGAAGGCACCCCCGTCCCGGGTTTTGTATTTGTCAAACTCGCCGGAGAGGAAATCCAGGTACCAGACGGCGTATTTATCCACAAAATCGTCGTTGTTTCCGTATTTGGGAGCGGCAAGAAGCTTTTTCTGAAGGTCTTCGTAGCCAACGAAGTTGGCGTCCATGGCATCCCGAAGTTCCGCCAGGGTGGTTTCCTTATCTGTAAAGACAACCTTTTCAATGGCGGCCAGGGAGTCGGCCACGGTACCCACCCCCATCAGGGCGGCCCCATGCACCGAGGGGTAGATGCATCCCCCATTGTTGATGTCCAATCCCCGGCCGATGCAATCCTCTGCGAAGCAGGAAAGGAAGGGTTCCGGGTAGTATTCCTGGTGGATTCCCTCGTTCTGCGTCTTAAAGAGGGCCACGTATTCCTTGGCTCCGTAGGCCATCAGGGCTTCAAAACGGGCCATGAACTCCTCCATGGTACCGATTTCCTCAATATCCCCCAGGTCGGGACCCACCGAGCCATGGAACCGGCTGACCCCATGGTGGAAGAGGTAGTCGAAGAAACGGGGGGCATCAAAGCGCCCGTCCGACCAGGGAGGTTGTTTCCCGGTGATGAAGTTTTCAATACAGCCCACCATGGAGTAATCGTAAACATCCTCTTCGGCGTATCCCATGCGAAGCAGGGCCTTGATATTCACCTCGTCATTCATGAGTGCCGGATAGCCCAGACCGGTGCCGATGGATTTGAGGCAATCCAGCAAAAATTCGTCCGGCATGCTGGGGGACACCCGGGCGGACAGATTGGGCCCCGGGGCGTTGCCGTTTCGCACCGCATCCAGCACGCATTTGCTCAGGGCGTTCACAGCGGTGGAACCATCGGGATTCATGCCGCCGATGGCAATATTGACCACGTCGCTCGTGGAAATTTTTGTGAAGGTGTTCTCGAGAAGGCCGGTGGCAATTTCGGGGGTCAGCCGCCCGGCTTCCACGTCTGCCCGATAAAGAGGCCACAGATACTGGTCGATTCTTCCCAGGGCCATGGCGTAGCGTCCCTCGTGGAGGAAAGCGGTGTGGCAAAACCAAACCAACTGGAGCCCCTGGGCAAAGGTTTTGGGAGCCCCGGCCACCAGAGCTTCGCAATTGTCTGTAATAAATTCCAGATATTCCTTATGGTAGGCGGGATCGTCCATCAGTTCCCGGGCCTTTTTGGCGTAATTTCCGATCATATCCCGGAAGGCCCTCATGGTTTCCCCCATTGCCTGGAGGAATTCCACCTTTTGGGGATCATGGGCATATTTTTCCAGGGACTCCTGGATTTCGGCAAGCAATCCCGGCACCCCCACCGCCAGGGTATGGCGGTAGTTAGGGGCGTAGTGGTCGGCATTGGTGATAAAATTGCGGCTCCCCAGGCGATTCACCGTCTGCTTGGCGTGTTCCACCGCCGTCTTTTCCGCGGTGGTATAAAGGCCAAAGGTGGACCCCACGATCAGATCATTTTGGAAAATATGGGGTTCGGGCGTGCGGAAAAGCGATGCAATCCCTGCCCCCCGAAGGGTGGCAATGGGGGCATCCAAATGCTCCCGCAGACCCAGCCAGCGGTAATAGGCCGGGCAGAATTCACCTTCCGGCAGAGTTTTCATTTCGTTACGCAAATTTTGGGCAAGCGTCATATCGAATCACCTCATCTTGTATGATAGCCGATTTCCGGTAAAAAGGCAAGAGGTTTTATGCGAAAACCGGCTATAAAAGCCCTCTCAGTCGCCTACTGCGACAGAGCCAAAGGTGTTTGCAAACAGGGGAACAATGCAAAAACAGAGCGTATCCATGCCGATACGCTCTGTTCAGGGTGAAGAAAAAACAAACGAAACATGGTCGTAGGGGCGCTTCACGAAGCGCCCCCCCGCCGCTTTGCGGTGGGTGGAAACCAACGGGTTGCAAACGGGGGAAAACAAGGTCGGGAGCTTATTATGTGTTCTTTGGTCCAATAAAGGTTGTAGCTTAGTACCGTGTTACTTTCTTGTCGGACAACGCATTGCCGGCAATGTCGGCACCCCGCCCGGCCCCGAATATGCCGATCTTCCATCGTTTCATATCGATTTATACCTCCTTCACCACCACCGGGGTGTTTTCCAGGATGATCTCCCCCTGGGTGTGGGTCCGGATCACAGGGTTGGTGTAACCTTCCAGCCGCAGGTTTTTCAAGGTGATCTTCTTGAAATTGGTGGCTTCCATGAAAGCCACGTCCTCAAAGCCCTCTCTTGGGGACAGGACGCAGTTTTCAAGCTCGAAGTCAATGGGCTCTTCCCCGTCCGCCAGGATGTCAATGGGTTCCGAAAGGCCGGTGGCACGGCAGTTTTCGAATTTGATCTGGGCAAGGGAGCGGTTGCAGCTCCACTTGTGTCCCCAGGAAAGCCGGAAGAAGGTATCCGGATTCACGAATTCGCAGTTGCGGACGAGAATATCTCCGGGGGTGTGGCGAATGTCTGCCCGGAAGTCACAGTAGTAGAGGAAGGGGGTATGCATGTTGTGGCGGCAATGGGGACCGGGAAGGATGTTGCACTTCTTTTCCTCCAGGGTCATGTTGTAACGGTGGCCGAAGCGGGCGGGAGCCACCGTTTTGCAGTTTTCCACCAGAACCTTGGTGCCACCAAAGCGAAGGGTGCTGCAGGAGCTGTCCAGAATGC
>SVKS01000106.1 GCA_015068345.1 Oscillospiraceae bacterium | reverse complement strand
CGTTGGCGGGGTTGGCACCGAAGAAGGCCACAAGCTCGCCCCCATCCACGATGGCGGTCAGCTCGGGTTCACTCCGGGCTACCCGGTTTCCTTCCATATCCACGATGGTAACCTTCACAAACACCAGATCCCGGTTGTCCCCCACCAGGGTGTCCTTTTCGGGCTTCAGCTCCACCTTGTAGGGTGCGCCGGTGGTTTTCAGGCTGTGGCGGCCCACCATTTCGCCATTCTTGTAGGCAATGGCGGTAACTTCCCCGGGTTCATAGGGAATATCCAGGGCGGCAATGGCCTTTTCGGGCTTCGAAGCCCCCACCCGCTTTCCGTTGAGCAGGAAAACGATTTCATCGGCGTCGGTGTAAACCTCGCACCGCACCGGCTTTCCGATATATTTGGCGTCGAAGGTCCAGCTTTCCCACACGTCGTACCAGTGCCAGCCGGTGCCGGAGAAGCCTTCCCCATAATGTTCGGGGTGGGTGGTGAAGATGCGGGGTTCCACGCCTCCCCGCCAGATGGCATCCCGGAAATAGCTTTGGGGACGGCGGTCGCCGCACAGGTCCAGGTCCCCCTGGTAACAACTGCGCCAGGGGTATTCCTGCAGAACAATGCCCGGCAGGTAACCATCCCGGGCCCAAACATATTTCCCGGCCCCGGCTTCCCCCAGGTTATCGTAGGCGGTCCAGTTGAAGTCCCCCAACACGTAGGGGCTTTCCATAATGATCTTCCAGGAATCGTAGAATTTCAGGGCATGGGTCTCGCTGCCCCACATGACCCGATCGGGGTAGCGTTCATGGTCGGCCTGGTAACGGGGATAGAGGTAGTTGTAGCCCACGATATCCAGGGGCTCCATAAATTTTTCGGTGCGCTCGTCCCAGCTGGAGCCCACGTCCCCACTACCCGGGTCGGTATAGGGAGCGTAAAACTCGGCCTTGTAGTCCTCCGGGGCATCCTCGTCGGGTTTGTACCACATGCCGCAGATGCCGCTTGTGACAAAGCGGGTGTCATCCAGGCGGCGAACCTCGTCGGCAAGCTTTTTGGACCAGAGATAGCCGTCACTGCGGCCGTCCCGTTCGGTAATTTCGTTGCCGATGGAGTAGGAGATCACCGAGGGGTGGTTCCGATCCCGCTCAATCATATCCTTCAAATCCCGTTGCCACCAATCGGCAAACCACAGGGAGTAGTCGTAGCGGGTGTTTGGCATATTCCACATATCAAAGGCTTCGTCGTTTACCAGCATGCCCAGCTCGTCGCACACATCCAGCATGGCAAGGGAGGGGGGATTGTGGGCGGTACGGATGGCATTGAGGCCGGCGGCCTTGAGTTTTTCGATTTTTCTCCGTTCGGCGGCGGGGAAGGCGGCGGCGCCAAGGCCGGCGTTGTCGTGATGAATACATCCGCCGCGCCATTTCATGGACTTGCCGTTGAGCAGGAAGCCCACCTTGCTATCGGCGTAGATGGTGCGGATACCAAAACGCTCCCGGTGGGTATCCCGGAGTTCGCCATTTTCGAAAATGGCGGCATCGAAGAAGCAAAGATTGGGGGTTTCCGTATCCCAAAGCGGGGGATTTTCGATGGTGTAGGCAAGATCCAGGGTGGTGTTGCCCGCCGAAAGCGCAAGGTCGGCGGCCGATTCGGCAAGCACCTCCCCCTTGGGGCCGGTGATACGGGTCTTCAAGGTAACGGCGGCGGCCCGGTCGGCGGTGAGGGTCAGCTTGGCCTTCACCTCCCCCACCTCTTCGGTAGCCACAGGAGTGGTGATGGCCAGGCAACGGGGTTCCATGCGAAGCTCGCCCCCCACCCACAGGAACACGTCCCTGTATAAACCTGCCCCGGAATACCAGCGGGTGCTGGGCTGAAGGTTTTGGGTGGTGATGTGGAGCTTGTTGCTTTTTCCCCGGCGCATCCCATCGGTCAGGTCCACCAGGAAGGGGGTGTAGCCGTAGGGATGGGTGTAAAACAGGTTTTCATTCAGATAGACCCGGGCGCACATATAAGCCCCGTCCACGTCCAGAATCACGTGTTCCCCGTCCAGGGTCAGGTATTTGGTATAGTCTCCGTTGGCGCCATCGTAGAAGCCGTTGCGGGCCCAACCCACACTTTCGGGGTTGCGGGGATTTTCAATGAGGAAATCGTGGGGCAGGTCCACAACCTTCTTCTCGTGGACCCCGTCCCGGAAGGTCCATCCGGCAGAAATACAGATTTTTTTCATCTTTTTTCGTCCTTTCGCTTAGCTTCGCCACAGGCTAGCCAGCCGGTGGGGCAGTTCGGATGCGGCATACTCTTCCAAATCATCAAGAATGCGGATATTCATATCCTCCGCACGGGCGCGGAAGCTTTGGGCAAAGCGCCCCTCCTCCGGCAATTGGTTGGCAATCAGCACGGCTCGCCCCAGCTCACCCCCAAAGCGTTCGGTTACGGTAGAAAGCTTATAGAGCTCTTCGGGCTCCACCCGGCCGTTTTTGCAGGAAATGAAGACGGGCACCGTTCCCCGCAGGGCAATCACATCCACTTCGTTTTCGGTTTCCTCCGGATCATTGTCGTCATCCCAAAGGAGGCTGACCCCGGTCATCACGTCCACCGGGAGTTCCTCCTCCACCCCGGCCTTCAAAAGGGCCAGGTAGACCACCAGCTCCAGCACCTGCCCCTCCTGGAGCAGGGCCTTTTTCACCTGGGGAGAGGCATAGTGCAGGGTAAAGCCCTTTTCGGTTTTTTCCACCCGCAGAAGTCCTGCGCCCGACAGGAAGTCCCAGAAGGCACCCCTGGGAAATTCCAGATCGTTTGCGTCCTCCCAGAAAACGGGGGTAACGGTGGGACTTACCGGAAGACCGGCGGCTTCGTAGCGCTTCAATTCCCCCACCCGGCGGTTCCAGTTGGAAGGATCCCGGCGGCAATAATCCCAAAGATCCGCCACCTGGGCTTCAAATTCCGGAGTGACCTCCCAGGTATAGGTGGCGTCATCCTTTTCCTCCGCATACACAATGCGGCCCCCCCGCAGGGCAATGGCTTCGGGAATCGAAAGAGAAACCTTTCCCACGGTGTTCTTTTCGCCGGTGGTGGTGATTTCCTGGATAATACTCCGTCCCGGCAGGAAGCGGCGCAGGTGCACCTTGGCCTTCGGATTCCGTTCCAGAAGCATCCCCATGGCAAGAATGGCCATTTCACTACCCCCGGTCAGGTCCACCACGCATTCATCGGTGGCAATGATGTCGGTCAAGGCATCCACCAGGGCGGAAAGATCGTTTTGGTTGACGCTCTTGGTAACAAATTCGATTTCCTGGCCCCGGTCGGCAAGCAGCTTGCCATACCGCAGGGCGTGGGCTTCCATTTTCTTCCGGTCACTGCCGATAAAAACCACCCTGGCAGGGGTCTTCGCCAAACAGGCCGCCACGTTCAGCAGGGGATCCTGGTCAAAAAATTCAATATACGTCATATTATTCTACCTTTGTCAGTGTAACCGAGGTACCGTCCTTGGTCAGGGTCAGGGTATCACCGTCCCGGGAGCACTCGTATTCGGTGGAGTTGGAAAGACCCAAAGCATGGGTGGTAATGGTGAGGATTCCATCCTCCAGGGTGTAGGTGAAGTCCACGTCCACCCCCAAAAGGGTGCTGTAACGGCCGTTGCCGTCCTTTTCAAAGGTATAGACCGTTTCGGCGGAGAATCCCAGAATTTCGGTTTCGCTCTTCCAGCTGCCAACCACACCCCCCAGGGTGCAGGAAGCCAACGCCAGAACCAACAGAGCCACGATCAGGGGAAGAATCAGCTTTTTCATAGGGAAAAACTACCTCACTTTGTTTTGATGGTTTTATCATACCACAAGCATCCCAAATTGACAATGGAAATCTTTGTTTCTTTTCCGGATTTCCGGCACTCGTTGCGTTTTCAATTTTGTTCCTTGACAGGCGACAGAATCGGGTGTATACTGATTTTGACAATTCACGAAAGGGTGGCAAATCTCTTATGAAACGGGAATCGCTTTTTCAGGTGATCAAATTCACCCTGTTTTCGGCTTCTGCCGGCATCATCCAGACGCTGGTCTTCACCCTGCTCAACGAGCTGGCAAAAATGCAATACTGGCCGGCCTACCTGATTTCGCTGGTGCTTTCGGTGCTTTGGAATTTCACCCTGAACCGGAAATACACCTTCAAATCGGCGGCCAACGTCCCCATTGCCATGGCCAAAACCTTCGGATTTTACCTGGTGTTCACCCCCCTTTCCACCTGGCTTGGTCACCTGGCGGACCAGGCAGGAATCAATGAATACATCATTTTCGCCGTAACCCTGCTCACCAACTTTGTCACCGAGTTCCTGTTCACCAAATTCGTGGTCTACCGGGGCCAGGAAAATACCGCAAAATAAAGCGAATCCCTGACGGAGCTTCCGTCAGGGATGTTTTCTTTATAAACCGATTTGATTCAGGACTTCGTCCAGCTCCCGGACCATTTCGGGCGTGGTGGACCAGTCGGTGACAAAACGAATGGTGGTATTTTCTTCATCCACCTTTTCCCAGAAGGAGAAATCCACTCTCTCGGCCAGGGCCTTTACCATGGCGTCGGGCAGGGTGACGAAGATCTGGTTGGTGGGGGAATTCATGGCCTGGGTCAGGTTGTGCTTTTGGAGTACCGCCCGCAGCTCAGCGGCCCGGGCAATGGCATTTTCGCCCACCTTTTTGTAAAGGTCGTCGGTAAACAGGGTTTCAAACTGTACCCCAAGGAGCCAGCCCTTGGCAAGCAGGGCTCCGTGTTGCTTCACCCTGGAAAGCATCTTTTTGGGCATGTTTCCCTTGGTGAAGACCAACGCTTCCCCAAATAAGGCCCCCACCTTGGTGCCGCCGATGTAGAAAGCATCGCAAAGTTCGGCAATGTCGTGGAGGGTCAGATCGCTTTCGGGGCAGGCCAGGGCATACCCCAACCGGGCACCGTCCATGTAGAGGGGCATTTCATACCGGCGGCAAATTTCGGCAATGGCGGAAAGCTCGGGTTTGGAATAGAGGGTACCAAACTCGGTGGGATGGGAAAGATACACCATTCCCGGCTCCACCACGTGGTCCAGGTTTTCGTCGGCAAAGTAGCCATCCAACAGCGCCTGAAGCTCCCTGGGACAGATCTTTCCGTCGTGTTCCGGCAGGGTGATGACCTTGTGACCAGAAAATTCGATGGCACCGGCTTCGTGGGAGCTGATGTGCCCCGACACCGCCGAAACCACCCCTTCAAAGGGATCCAGCAGGGTATCGATGGCGATCTGGTTGGTTTGGGTCCCCCCCACCAGGTAAAACACCTCTGCTTCGGGGCAGCCGGTGGCTTCCCGGATTTTTTCGGTGGCAAGGGCGCAGTGATGGTCCCCGCCGTAGGGAATTTTGGATTCGGTATTGATCCTGGCGATGGCTTCCAAAACCGCCGGATGGGCGGCGGTGGTATAGTCGTTGATGAATGCGGGCATTTGGTTTTCCTCCATGGTTTTTCTTATAGAGTACCATGTTTTGACGCTCCCGTCAAGCTTCCCCTCAAAAAAGAAATAACCCCTGACCTCATACCCGGTCAGGGGTTATTTCCCAAAACTTTTGGGTTCGATCATTGGTTAACCTCGCTTTCTGCGAATTCGGCGACGGTGATTTTGGGTCCGCTTCGCCCACATCTCTCCGTCTGGGGTGGCCGTTTCTGCTGAACCATTCATTGGAGGCAACATGAAAAGCCTTCGCACTCGCTTGCGTTTCTCTGTGCTGTGATTATAGTATAGCATATTCCCAGGAAAATGCAATATCGCAACCTTCACAAAAATACAGCATTTCAACTGTTCAAAGGGTAGAAATGTTGTTTTTGATGCAGAAAAGTGTTGACATTTGCATCCCTATTCTGCTATACTGGATATGTTGGGCGGCCGTTTCGGCCGTCTTTTTTCGTCAGATTCCATTGTTATTTTTCCAGGCTTGTGGTATGATAAAGGAAATCAACCGAAGGGGGCCATGCCATGAAACCCATCGTCATCTACTACCAATCCTACGAAACGCCCATGGAGAAACGGGCAGTAAACCTGCTTTCCAGCTATCTTCTGGATTATACCCTGGACTATCCCCTGGTATTTCCGGAGGAGCAAGCGTACCCTGGTGAGTGCCACGAGATTCATCTGGCCCACGGGGTGGAAGCCCTGGGTCTGACCACTCCGGAGGAATACCTGATCCGGGTGGTGGACGGGGTCAGCTATATTTGGGGGTACGACCAGGCGGGACTGCTTTATGGGGTGGTGGACTACATCACCCGGGTGATCGCCGCATCCGAATACCCCGACGACGACCGGTACCGGGTGAATCCCTTTGAATCCCCCCTGCCTGACCGGGAGCTCCGTTCGGCCCCGGCGGTGAAGGAGAGGGGCATCTGGACCTGGGGACACGTAATCTACGACTATCGCCGCTTCATCGATAACATGGTGCGGATGAAATTCAATACCCTGATCCTGTGGAACGACCATGCCCCGGTGAACGCCCGGGACATGGTGGAATACGCCCATGGGGCGAACGTTAAGATATTCTGGGGCTTTGCCTGGCTTTGGGACACCAAATGCGCCGAGGTGGATCCGGAAACCGTATTCGACCACTCCGCCGAGATTTTAGCTCTTTATGAGAAAGAGTACCTTCCCCTGGGGGGGGACGGCATCTACTTCCAATCCTTCACCGAGGTGAACACCGAAACCATCGGCAACTACCTCATCGCCGACCTGGTGACCCGGTTTGTCAACGCCACCGCCGCCCTGTTTTACGAAAAATACCCCGACATTGAATTGCAGTTCGGGCTTCACGCCGAATCGGTACGAAACCGCCTGCCCTATCTGGCCCAGGTGGACCCCCGGATCCGCATTGTGTGGGAAAACTGCGGTTCCTTCCCCTTCGACTACGTGCCAAAGCGCATTGAAAATCACGCCGAAACCCAGACATTTGTCCGGAAAATTGCCCGGCTCCGGGGGGACAACGAATTCTTCGGGGTGGTCAGCAAGGGTCTCACCAAACTGGATTGGAGAGCCTTCCATCATATTGAAGGGCCCATTGCCCTGGGCCACAGCTCCGATTGGATGATGGAAAACCGGGTAGAGCGGAAACGCAAGATCTGGCGCTACCTGCAGGCCTACTGGATCGCCAACGGAGACAAAGCCCTGGAGATGTTCCAAACCCTGCAGGATGCCAAGGATGGCGACCTGATGATCACAAGCCTGATCGAGGATGGGCTGTTTGAAGCCAAGATTCCCTTCCCCGCCGCCCTGTTTGCCGAAATGGTGTGGGACACCCACGGGGAGCTTTCGGAAATTCTGCCCCGGGTGGCCCTGCGGTCCGACGTGGAATTCATGTAACAGAAAAAGGAGTATTTCATATGTTGATCGATCCCCATGCCCATACCAGCGGCATCAGCCGCTGCTGCCGCATCCCTGCCCCCGAAGTGATCGAACACGCCAAATCGGTGGGTCTGGGCGGCATCATCCTCACCAACCACTACCAGAAAAGCTACCTGGAAAACGACGACGCGGCCGCCTTTGCCGCCGCCTACGTGAAGGAATACGAATATGCCAAAGCCTGCGGCGACGAGGCGGACTTTGCTGTCTACTTTGGGGTGGAGCTGACCATGGACTTCGATACCCGGCTCCACATGCTGATCTACGGTGTAGATCCCAGCTTTGTTTTGGAAAATCCCCGGATTTTCGAGCTTTCCCTCCCCGAGCTTTCCCACTTGATCCACGAAAACGGCGGCATTTTGGTACAAGGGCACCCCTACCGGGGTGGTGCTACCCCCCAGGATCCCCGTTACCTGGACGGCATTGAGGTGAATTGCCATCCCATCTACAAAAACTCCCACGAGGATGATGTCACCGAGATCGCCATGGAACACAACCTGATCCTGACCTCCGGCGGGGACTACCATGCCGACACCTACCGTCCCCACTGCGGCGTCTATATTCCCGACGATCTGCCCGACGGCATTGCGGTGGCAGAGTATATGAAGACCACCCCCACCCTGCGGATTTTAGTGCAGGAGTGCGATGCCCCCGATTGGCACGAGGTGGAACACACCAGAACGGTATGATTCCTATTGACCAATGAAAAACATCCCTCATGGGCTTTTTGTCCATGAGGGCTTTGTTTTACATAAAAATGGAATAAAAAAGGGCGGTCAGAAGACCCGACAGGGTCAGGGAAAGACTGGACACCGCCCCGGTGAGACCTGAGATTTCCACCGCCCGGCTGGTACCGATGACGTGGGAGGCTGTGCCGTAGGCTACCCCCTGGGACACCGGATCTTTGAGACCGAAAAGCTTCGAGAACAAAGGGCCTGCCACATTGCCCAGGATACCGGTAAGGATGATCACCGCCGTGGTCAAAGCGCCAACACCCCCGGATCCTTCCGATAGCACCACACCGATGGCGGTGGTAACGCTTTTGGGCAGGAGGGATGCAGTCAGGGTGTCATCCAGGCCGAAGAGGCAACAAAGGAGCCACACCGAACCCAGGCTGGCCACTGTACCAGCCGCCACCCCGATCAGGATGGCAGGCAGATGCCCCTTTAAGCCCCGAAGCTGCTCGTAAAAAGCAATCGCCAGGCAGATGGTGGCGGGGGTCATGAGATAAGAAAGGATACGGCACTGGTCCCGGTAGACCTCCAGGGGAATATCCAGCCCCCAAAGCACCAGCATGACCAGTCCCGCCCCAATGAGGATGGGGTTACAGAGGGGGAATCTGGTCTTTCGGCTGATCCATCCCCCGATGACAAAGGCTCCCACCGTCAGGACTACCCCGAAGAAGGTGGAGTTCAAAAACAATTCACGCATCCCGGTCACCTCCCCGGGTAAAAATTCTGGTAACAAGGCCGCCGACCCCGAAGGTCACCACCGTACCCACCACCAAAATCACCAGAATAGGCACCAAGTTGGCAAACACCAGGTCGAAACAAGCCATCAGTCCCACCGTGGGGACCACGAAAAGCAGGGGCAGGATGGTCACAAGGAACCGGCCCACCTCCCCCACCGCCTCCACCCGAAGGAATCGGGTAAGCAAAGCGGCAAGCAGAAGAACCATGCCCCAGATGGCCGCCGGTACCGGCAGGGGCACCAGAGCGGCAAGCAGTTCCCCCGCCAGACTGAAGCCCAGGATGATGCCAAGTTGACAAACGTATTTCATGGGTGAATTTCTCCCGTTTCACAGAATTTTGGGCTTATATAGTATAACACAAAACCCCCTTTTCCGTCAATGACGGGAAGGGGGTTTGTTCATCTTATCAAATTTCCACCGTTACGGCATATTCCTTTGCCCCGCCGTGGGCGCCGAAGATCTGCCACCGGCCGCCACCGAGACGTTGGAGGATGGCAGTGCGTTCGACGGCACAGAGCTTGGGGTCGGTATCCACCGAGGTCATCAGGATGGGAGCGTAGCGGTTGTACTCCGCCTGTTTGGGGGTCATGCCCTTGATATTCACGTAGATATCCCCGGTAAAGGCCAGGTGATGGGCGTAATCGATGAGTACCGTTTCCCCTTTCAAGTGGCCGCCGCGGCCTTCATACACTTCGAAATGCAGTTCCCCGAAGTCGAAGAAACCCACCTGGCACAGGGGTTCGGTAAGCGCTTCCTCGTTGCCCCACAGGCCCTGCAGCTTTTCGGGATCGGCAGGTGCGTAGGAGGTGAGGGTCTTGCACATGCGAATATAAGGCAGGTGGAGAGGGTTTTGTTCCCGGTAACCCGCCGCCCCGGTGGCTTCCCGCCGGAGACATTCGGCGGTTTTCCACCCCGCCAGCACCCGGTCAAACAAGGGCAAAAGA
>SVKS01000105.1 GCA_015068345.1 Oscillospiraceae bacterium | reverse complement strand
TGCTGTAGTGTTGCATACCGGTGTGACCGTTGTTGTAGGTGGCACCTGGGTACAGAATGACCCGGGAGTCCGACCAGTTCACCAGGTCAGGGGAGGATTTCACACAGATGCGCCGGTCCACGGCGGCGGCCCGGTGGAAAAGCAGATATTCCTTTTTCAGGGGATTGTAAACCAGCTTGTTCAAGGCGTCGCTGGTGTAGGGGTGAGCGATGGTTTTGTGGTCGTTTTCCCAATGAATCCCATCGGGGGAAAAGGCCACCTCCACCTCCATATCCCCGAATTTACGTCCCATGCGGGTCATACCGCAGAATTTGTAGCGGCGGGCTGGGTCCGGGTCAAAGGGGTCAAAAAGAATGCTGGTGCCGTGGACGCCGGTTTCCCCGGTGTAGATGACGTCGTCGCCCCGGTCGTTTTTTACCGGGGTGAAGGTCTTCAAATCCTCGCTTTCCAAAAGCTTCAGCTGGCGGGGGCCGTCGTCCCCCCAGCGGATGACCTCCTCAAAATATACCCGGTAACGCTTCCGGATGGGATCGTAGAACATGGAGCTGTAGGGCCCCGCCGGGCAGATGGAGTAAAGCTCCGGGGCAAACCAGCGGCGGGTGGTGTTGAAGCGGAAGTCGATCCAATAATCGTCGAAAAGAGGGAGCTTCATGCGGTTTTCATCCATGGGAGTGCCTCCTTTTTGGGGTGATCAAAAGTTTTCGGTTTCTTCCCGGAGAATGTCGTGCCACCGCCCCAGGCGGCGGGGATCGTTTTGAATGGTGGTCAGGTCTTTGAGCATGAAGATCACAGGGGTATCGTTTACCTGGCAGGCCGAAAGGGTTGCCCGGACCTCCTTGCGGATGGCATCCTCGTCCATGGAGGCGAAGGCCAGGAAGGCGGGATTGGGCTTGCGGGCCATAACGTAATCCTTGCCCATGGCTTCGGCGGCAATATTCACGTTGGCCCAGGGGCTTACCGAAATGGCACGTACGTTGGGAATTTGGCGGATGATGTCGATTTTGTGGTGCAGTGGCTCGCAACACCCGTAGTTTACCAGCCCGAACCGGTCGTAGATGGGTTTCATGTATTCGATCTCAAATTCATCGTGCATGGCGGGGGATACTTCGGAAAAAATTTGCGCGGCCCCCGATACCCAGCAGTCGGCGGCACGGGTGTGGGCGGGGTCGTAACCGGATTGGGGCAGATCATCGCACCAGGTTTCCAAGCAATGGCACAGGGCACCCTGGGCCTCCAACAGATTTTGGGCTTCGTATTGGTCGATGGTGGTCATTTCGATATCCACCAGCTTTTTCATCAGGGCGTGCAGAAATTCCGGTCGATCCACCAGGTCGTAGAGTACCACCTCCGCACCACGCCAGAAGACGATCCGGTCCCACAGGGCTTCCCAAAGGAGGGTCCCGGTGAGCCTGACCGGCAGAATATCTCCGAAGTATTCTTCGGCTCTGGCCTTGGCAGCTTCGCTGGCATCCTTTTCGTAGGTGATGGTTGGGGCATGGAGCTTTTCCAGGGCTTCCTCATCGGGAATACCATCCTCGTACAGGTGGGATTTGGCGTTTTGGTAATCGCTTTCGTCCTGGTTGACGCTCTGGACACCCACCCCGGTGTTGGTGATGATCTTTGCCAGGGGGAACCAGGGATTCACCACCATGTCGCAGGGGAAGTGAGCCCAACGGTACAGAATCATCCGCAACTGGTATTCCAGCTCGCGGGCGAAGGGATCGACACAGCGAAGGAGCATTGCTTCCTCCTTTGCCAGTTCCTCCCAACAGATCTGGTCAATGGAAAACATGGGCTTAGTGGGGGAAAGGGCGTAAAGAGAACGCCAATTTTTGCGGTTTTGCTCCTGCACGTCCAGGGCGGCAATGGCGGCGTAGCGGGCGGCAAGAGAGCGCAGAATCGCCCGGTCGGTTTGGAAGGTGGACATAGCGGAACCTCCTCTGTCGTTTCGGATATGCCATCATCATAGCACAAAACCCCGCCGGAAACAAGCCCGGCGGGGAGGTTTTCTTTCACAATTGACAACCTCCTTCCCGCTTGCTATAATGGAGAAAACCGGATAAAGGAGCGATATCTATGAAGCTTTCTATGGCAAGCAGCAGTTTGACCTACTATTTGCAGGAAGGGGTGGAGCTGAAAACTGCCCTGCAGGCCCTGCGGGATTGCGGGTTTTCCTGTGTAGACCTGGAAATATCTGCCGATATGCTGACGGGGGATTATGAAAAGGATGCCATCGAAATGGCGGAGCTTCTGGCGTCCCTTGGTCTTCGGGCCACCCAGGGGCATGCGCCCATGTACAATCCCCTGAATCCGCCGGCGGGAATCGATTGCCTGGAGGTGTTTTCCAAGACCCTGCGGTATTGCAAGCTTGCCGGGGTACCCCAGGTGGTGATCCATCCGGGTGCCAGGGAGGGCAACAGCCGGGAAGACTTTTTCGAAAACAATATTTCCTTCTACCGCTCGCTGATTCCGGCGGCGGAGGAGAATGGAGTTACGATCCTGATCGAAAACATCGGCAACTATGCCGACCCCTACTACCTTTGGACCGGGGAGGATCTTCGGGAAATGATCGACCGGGTGGGCCATCCCCTGTTTGCCGCCTGTTGGGACGTGGGACACGCCAACCATTTCTGGCCGGAGGATGGGAACCAATACGATTCCATCCTGGCCCTGGGGGATAAGCTTGCGGCCCTTCACGTGCACGAAAACGCGGGCTATTTCACCGAACCCCGGGAACATCATCGCATCGATATGCATACAGTGCCCTATTCTTCGGTTCATGCTTCCCTGAATTTCGATGAGATCCTGCAGGCATTGAAGGACGTGGGATACCGTGGTACCTTCAATTTTGAAACTCTTTTCCCGGCAAAGAAGTTCGGTGGTAACTTTGTTTATGATGGGAAATCGGTGGATACCCTCCGGATGCTTCCTCTGGAGCTGTGGCAGAAATTCAACAGTGTGGTCTATGATATGGGTCGATACATGCTGGAAGCCTATGGCCTGTACGAGGAATGAGGAAAGTTTGTAGAAGAAGGATTCATCCTTTCCGACGAGCTGCCTCCCTCTGCAAAATGGACCGTTCCTGTACCGTAGGGGCGGATATGATCCGCCTCTTTTCCGTCTGCTGTGCAGTAACGGTGGGGGACAAAATACTTGCCCACAGGGTCCCGTAAAGTTTGAACAGGCCTTCCGGGCGGATGTGGGCATCCGCCCCTACTTTATAGTCTATTCACGCTTCGGTATGCTCAATCAAACTGCATAGAGGAAGGCTTATGTAAATGAAGAACAGCCGCCCTTTTTCGGGCGGCTGTTTTTATGTTCATTCGGTGTAACGGAGCTTGGGGAAATCCTGGCTGGGGCGAATGGCCTTGCGCTTGTCGTTCGGGTCATCGGTTTCCCCATTGCTGGAGGCCATGCGTACCATCCAGGCACCAAGGGCATTGCGCTTTTTCTTGTGTTCCGGGAAATAGTTGCGCTGGAGGAAGTAGGCGTACTTCACCAACCGATAGTCCCCGTAGAGCTTGTTGTCATTCCCGGCCACCGTCAGACCCGCGGCAATGGAAGTCTTGAGAGCTTCGGGATCCAGCTCGTCGGCAAAGACAACGGTGAAATTCCCCGGCTCCAGGGCATCCCCGAAGCAACCGTGGGAGTCGGAGCTTCCTACAATGGGCATGGTGGGACGGGATTTGTAGTAGGAAAGCTGAATCTGGGTACCCACCTCGTAGGCACCCCCGGCAATCAGTTCCAAAACGTCGAAGCGCTTGTGGTCGGCAAGGTAGTCGGTAACGTCCTCGTGTTCGTTGAAACCATTGGCCACGATCCAATGGGGATGGCACAGGATGGAAAGCCCACCCGCCTTCCGGATGCGGTCAAATATCACCTGACAGGCCGCGGCGGCATAACGGTCCCCGTCGGTCATGGGTTCGGTGATGGTGGCAAGCTCTTCCGCAACAGCCGCTCGGTATTCGGCCTCGTTCTGCCGGAACCAGGCATTGACACTCTTATGACCGCCCCAGTTGATGATGTGTACCGGGTTGTCGGGGGAGTGGACCTCCTCTCCGGGAACCACCAGGAAGTCGATGCCGGTGGGAGCAAAGAAATCCCGGGCCATCAGGGAGGGTTCATAACGGTAGTGGTCGGTGATGACGCAATAGTCGTAACCGAAGCGGCAGACGGCCGCCGCCATATACATGGGGGAATCCTTGCCATCCGAAAAACGGGTGTGCATGTGGTTGTCCCCCTTGTAGGGGTTCTTGGCAAAAAGGTCCGCCTCCAGGGCGTAAAGCTCCAACACGCTGATCTCGGTTTCACCCAGATACAGGCGGCAGATATAGCAATCCTCCTGGGGGAAAGCGACCTCCAGGGTCAGGGTATTCCCATCGGGGGAGAGGGGATGCGCCTGGGTAAAAAAGGCTTCATCGGCGGCGGTAGGTAGGTGACCCGAATTCCGCAGGCCGTACTTCCGAAGCCCGGAAAAGGGGAAAAGGCGGATGGTGTAGTCCCCATTCGGATCCACACAGACCGGGAATACCGGCTCGAGCACCAGCTTGACGCTCTGTCGAACCGGGAAAATCAGATGCTTCAGCTTGAAATTCATAATGGTTTCTCCTTTCCATTATCCCAAAAGGGTCCGAAGCTCTTCGGGGAGCTTGGCAAGCAGTTGGGGAGAGGGGGCTTCCACAAGGCTTTCTTCGTCCAGACCGTAGAGATTTTGCCACTGGGCCAGAGTCAGCTTCCTGGTGCCCTCGTACATGATGGGTTCGGTGCCGCTGATATCCCAGAAGCGGTTGTGGCTGGTCTGCAGGGTAACGGTGGGCCCCACCTCGTTCAGGCAGGAGAACATGGGGGTGCCGTTGGCGATCAGGGTATTGTGCTCCACCAAAAGTCCCAGGTGGGCTTCCCGGCGGGAGGTACGCACCAGGGATTCCCCGGCGAAAGCGAAGACATTGTCCCGGACGGTGTTGTAGCTGCCGTAGTGCTGGTGGTAGCAGTTGCTCTTGCAGTTGTAAACGATATTCTTTTCCACGGTGATATAGCTGGACCCCTCATCGGTATAAATGCCCCAGCCACCGTAGTGGGCGCTTGTCACGTCGTGGATCAGGTTGCCTTCCACCACCGTGCCGTTCTGGTAACCCAGGAGGTAGATGCCCCCCATGTCGGAAAGCCGGCCCATACCAATGTGGTGAATGTGATTTCCGCGAATCAGGTTGCCGTAGGTGGTGGAGGGGGAATAGCCCCATACCCACCCGGCGGAGATGCCGGTGTAATCGAGATAGCAGACCTCATTGTCCGAAACCTCGTTGTGGGCGGCGTGATTGATGAGAATTCCGCAGGAGGCGGCGTAACGCTTGCCGCAGTTTTGAATCAAATTCCCCCGGACCACGCAATGGGAGGTGGCAAGCTCGGGCTCCTGCTTGCTGTTTCGGCCGTAGATCTTCACACCGCCGCCCCCAAGCTCGGTCATGGAACAATTTTCCACCCGGACGGCATTGCAGCCGTAATGGATCTGAACGCCATGGAGACCAAGGCAGGTGAGCCTGCAATCATAAAGACCGCTGTCTTCGGTATGCTCGAAAAAGATGGCGCCGGGGGCAGCATGCACCGCCTGGGCGTCCGAACCAAAGCGGTCGTCCTGTTCCCGAAGGCTGGTGTCCTGGGTACTGGCATAATCCCCCCGGGAGCAAAGCATTTCCAAATTGCGGAAGCGGATGCCGCAGACCTTGTTTTCCACGTTTCCCTTCACCTCGATCAGTCGGGACAGGGTGGGGGCGAAGATCTCGTAATCCTCCGGGGCAATCGACCAATCCTCGGGGATGTAGTAGAGCATACCGCCGGGTACATCCAGATACCATTCATTGGGGGCGCTGAAGGCCTGGGGAATGTTTTCCAGATAGTAGTGCAGGTCGGAGGAGATGGCGGGCTCGTAGCTTACCGTCAGGTTGAAGCGGGAGCGATATGCCATTTCCAGTCTGCCGGTTTCCGGGTCGTAGCTTTCCACAGGGGAATGCTCATCGATCCAGTAATGGTAGAAGGAAACCGTGGCGTTTTCAATGCCCTCGATGCCTTCCAGGTCTTCTTTGTTGGCAATGAACCACTTGGAGCCATCGAAAAGGTAACGGCTGGGTTCGGGAAGCTCGGTGGTAATTCCTCTCAGGGTACCGGTTTTGGGGTAACGGGCCGCATCGGCCCGCTTGCCGTTGACGTACAGATCGGTGAATTGCCACTTTCCCTCTTTTACTTCGGGAATGTGGAGGGCCAGGCAATCCACTCCGTTGAAGCTGCTTTTTTGGAACCCGGTGAGCTTCTTGCCGCCGATCAGCCGGGCCTTTTTCTCACCGTAGGATTCGAAGGTGACGTTTTTCATGGGGTGGGTGTTGGCGAAAATGCCCGGAGCCAGGTCGAAGCCCACCGACAGGGTCTTTTCCAGATAGTAGTCCCCCATGAATTTGACGGTGATGGGCTGGAGTACCCCACAGGCCCGCATGGTGTTGAGCATTTCTTCCAGGCGGGCGAGGCTTTGGATGGGGCCGTTGCCCTTTTCATCTGCCCTGGGGGCGTAGCCGGAGTAAAAGTCGTTTCCGGTGTCCTGCGAAACATAGATGGTGGAAGTGTTGGTATAATTCAGCATAGAAGTCATCCTTTCCCGGAATCCTGTTCCGTCTGCCGCAACTATGCGGGTTGGTTGACCCTATTATATCAAAGAGGGGGGAGGGGCGCAAGAAGAAAATCAGGTGGATGGCTCATTCAAAAAAGACGCCCCACCCGACAAGTTGTCAGGTGGGGCGCGAAATTTGTGCTTATTCCTCCCGGTAACGCTCCACCCGAAGGTGAAGCTTGTACTTTTCCCGGAGTCTGGCGATTTCGGCCATCATGGGGGACTTGTGGTGGAAATCCAGCGCGGCCTGATCCCGCCAACGGTCGATTAGAAGGACCGTTTCAGGGTCTTCTACCGGGTAAAAATACTCATACCGCTGGTTTCCTTCCTCCGCCCGGATCCGGTCCACAAGGCCGGAGGACAGCATTTCCTCGGCGAAGCGGCGGGCACTCCCGTTTTTACCGGTATAATACAAATTGACGATGATACTCATGGCGTTTGCTCCCTCTGCCGGTTTGAATTACCATCATCATAGCAGAATTTATGGGATTTCGCAAGGGGCGCTTTATTTCAAAATAACACGGCAGTCGCAAAGGTCGGAGACCTGCCGGTCGTGGGTGATGATGACGGTGGACCCGTTGGGATTGAAGGAGCGGATATACGCCACAATGCCGGAGATATGTGCGCGATCGATCCCGTCGAAGGCTTCGTCCAGGAACAGAATGCTGTGCCGCCCTAAAAGAGCCCGGGCGATGGACAGCATTTGCCTTTGGCCGCCGGACAGGTTGGTCCCTCCCTCTGAGATGGGGGTGTCCAATCCACCCGGCAGAGCGTTGATCCAGTCTGCCCCGATGCCCATCAAAACCTCCTGGATTTCCTCGTCCTGGATGCCGCTTTTCTTACTGCCCAGCAGCAGATTATCCCGAACCGTGCCTGAAAATATCAGATTCTCCTGGGGGACGTACCCAACCTGACTGCGGATGGAATCGGCGGAGCATTCCTGAATCTCCTGACCGAACAGCGCAATACTGCCTTGGCTATATGGGTATATCTTCAAAAGGATCCGCATCAGGGTGGATTTGCCGCTTCCGCTCTCGCCCTCAAGAGCCACCACACGACCCGACGGGAGGGTCATATCCAATTCCGAAAAAGCACAGGTCCCGTCGGCGAAGGTGCAGGCGGCACGGTGGAGCTGTACCAGAGGAGTATTGGGGGAAACGCTATTTTGGAAGTCCTTGCCAGACAGGTTTTCGGGGGGTAAAGCCAGTATTTCAAAAATACGGTCAATGCCCACAAGTGAGCCGTGGATCATGGTGATGCTGGAGGATATGGTCAAGACCATATTCAAAATCAGCTGTGCCATTTGGCTGACCAATACCACAACCGCAAGGGACATATTGTGATTGGCATACTGGTAGAGGCAGAAAATGACCGTGCCGAGAAAGCCAGCAAACCGGATGAGGGTATCAATTCCGGAGGAAATGCCTGATATGATCCCCAAACGGCGGCTATGCCCCCGGAATGCCTTCATGCACTTCCCAAAGGTTCTGCTCAGGAAAGAGGAAAGCTTTGCCATCCGGATATCGGAGGAGGCGGATACCGTTTGTATATAAACCGAAAGCGCTTCGGAGGAGTTTGTTTGCATTTGACTCTGCCGGGCTCTGGTACATTTTGCCAGAAGGTTTTGCAGGAGAAGACCCCCAAAACCAAATACATAAAGAAAAACGCAGATCCAAGCGTTCTCTTTCACAATGATCAGTGTGGCACCCAGTCCCGAAATAAAAGACATGAGAAATACCACAAGTCCCCCGGAAAGGAGGCCGCTGGCGGTATCCACGTCCCGGTTGGTGCGGGATATCAATTCACCACGCTCCATAAGGCGGTCGGTTTCGGGAATGGAAGCAAACAGAAAGCTGTGGTAGAGCCGCTCCCGAAGCAGGTTACTGATGCGTTGAATGCTGATTGCCTGGGCATAGATGCCGATCGAATCAAACAAAACGAACAGGATCAAAAGAGAGAGAAAAAGGGAAATCTCCCGCCAAAGGTGAAAACTACCTCCTTCGGTGACAACGGCAACCACCCGGCTGCTGATGTAGGCAGTCAGCCAGGTGATAAACAGGTTGCGGCAGGAAACCATGGCGGTGGAAATACCGTAGGATAACCAGTGTTTTTGGAAGAGCAAAAAGAAGTTCCGAAGACGTTTCCAATCGTTTCTCATAGGGCACCCTCCAATCGAGTGATGGTGTCGGCGGATTTGATCAATATGGGGTCGTGGGTAATGACGATGACCAGCTTTTCCTTGGAAAGTTTTTGTAATACGTCGATCATCAAGCGGACGTTGTTGGGGTCCACCCCGGCGGTGGGCTCGTCAAAAATATAGATATCTGCCTTCCGAAGGAGGGTACGGGCAAATGCCAGCCGACGCTTTTGCCCGCCGGAAAGGGGGCTTCCGTCATCTCCCAGCTTGGTGTCATATCCCTGGGCCATGGATGTGATCTCGTCATCCATCCCAACCAAACGGCAAACGTTCCGAACCTCCTCCGTGGACAGATTTCCGCCAAGAGCAATATTATCGAATATCGTACCCGAAAAGAGGACGGCTTTTTGGGTATCGATAACCATGCAATCGGAAAGACAAGTTTCCACGGAATCCCCTGTTTTGTTCAGGGAGACCGAAATGGCTCCCGCCGAGGGGGCGTATACACCGGAAAGAAGCTTCAGCAGGGTGGATTTCCCGGCACCGTTTTCCCCAACCAGCGCATGAAGCTTGCCTGCCTCAAAGGAGAGATTGGCACCGTCGAAAACCGGTTTTCCGTTTGGATAGGAAAAATTCAGGTTACGGATGTCCAGACTGCATACCTCGCCCTGTTGCAGGGTGGCGTGGGGGAGATGGGGATCGGCTTCCTCCATGTCAAAGTATTGGTTCAGCCGCGTAATATTTGCCTGGGCCCGGCGAACCTGCCGGATGGTGTTGTCAAAGCGCATGACGGGGTTTACAATGAAATCCACCAGTGTGATGGCGGTAAACAGCTCACCGACGCTGAGAATATCCTGGGAAACAAAACTTCCCCCCAGCAGAGCCACAATCAGGATGGTGACAAAGGAGGAGAACATCATGGGGAAGGAGAGGATGGCCTCTTTTCGGGAAACACTCCTTTTGTGCCCCAATACTTGAAGCAACAGGTTCGAATTCTCCCGTTTCAGAGCATCTTCCATCCGGCTTGCCTTCACAAATTCCAAATTGAAAAA
>SVKS01000104.1 GCA_015068345.1 Oscillospiraceae bacterium | reverse complement strand
ACCGTTATGAGCAATTTGGGCCTTTACAAGGCCTTTGACCGGGAGGGGATCGCCTACAAGAAGACCGACGTGGGCGACCGCTTCGTGTACGAGGCTATGAAGGCCGGGGGCTATCTCCTGGGCGGGGAGCAGTCGGGCCACATCATCTTTTCCAAATACGCCGCCACCGGGGACGGCGTGCTCACTGCCATCAAACTGATGCAGGTGTTCCTGGATGAAAAGCAGCCTGTTTCCAAGCTTCGGGAAGGTTTCACCGTCTATCCCCAATTGCTTCGGAACGTGCGGGTTACCGACAAGGCGGCGGTTCTGAAGGATGAGAAGGTTCTTGCCGCCGCAAAGAAGGCAGAGGAAATTCTGGGGGACGATGGCCGGGTGTTACTGCGTAAGAGCGGCACCGAACCCCTGGTGCGGGTAATGGTGGAAGCCAAAACCCAGGAAATCTGCGAAGAACTGTGCAACCTGGTGGTGAATGCCATCAAGGAGGGCGGTTATGAACTGTGAGATCTCCTCTCTTTATGATCTGACCAAGACCATTGCGGCTCCGCTGTTTGCGGGGAAGCAATATCCCTGGGAACTGCTTCCTGAGATTTCGGATTTCATCCTGGCTTTGGGACCCACCCTGGACCCGGAAAAATTCGAAAAGAAGGGTGAAAACGTGTGGATCGCCAAAAGTGCCACCGTCTATCCCTCTGCCTGGATTACAGGCCCCGCCATCATCGATGAGGATGCGGAGGTGCGCCATTCAGCCTTTATCCGTGGAAACGCCATTGTGGGCAAGGGGGCTGTGGTGGGCAATTCCACCGAACTCAAAAACGTCATCCTTTTTGATGGGGTGCAGGTACCCCACTATAATTACGTGGGGGATTCGGTTTTGGGCTACAAGGCCCACATGGGTGCCGGCTCCATCACCAGCAACGTGAAAAGCGACAAGTCGCTGGTTGTGATCCATGCCGATCCTGACATTCCCACCGGACGCAAGAAGGTGGGTGCCATGCTGGGGGATCGGGTGGAGGTGGGCTGCGGCAGTGTACTCAACCCGGGTACCGTGGTAGGACGGGATGCCAATATCTATCCTCTTTCCATGGTGCGGGGTGTGGTGCCGGAAAACAGCATCTACAAAAAAGCCGGCGAGATCACCGAAAAGAGATAAGAGTATAACAGACAAAGCTCCGAAAGGAGCTTTGTTTTTTTGCGTTTTTCCAAAAACAAGGAAAGAGTTGGCAAAATAAGAACAAAATATGAACAGAAGTGGAAAATGACAAAAGAAAATTCTTAAAAGCTCATAAAAATGTTTGTTTCAGGGGTGGAAAAAAAGGAACAGATGTTGTATAATATGGGTCGTATACGGAATGGAGGCGATGAGTATGGCGTTGGTAACGGCGTTGTTTACAAAGCATAATATCGTGTTGGCGGCAGATGGCTGTCTGCACGCCTTCGCCAAGCGGGATTCTGCGTCCATGCCGGAACCCCTGATTCGGCATGGAGCAAAGCTGATCTTCGCTTGCCCCAACCATGCCGCCCTGGCCTTTGTCGGTACCGCCGCTTACAACGGGGAACCGGTGGAGGAAGCCATCCGGAACCTGATTGAAAACCGCATCCGCCCCGATTCTTCCCTGGAGGACATGAGTTGGATGGTGATGGATCACTTCGGCGCCGCACCCCCGAAAATCAGCGTGCTCCTGGCTCGTATGGAGGAGGGAACCCCCAAACTCTCCAAACTCCATCTGGACAGCCGCAAGGTGGAACTGGTGGGTACCGGAAAGCCTGGTCTGACCTGGATTGGGGAGGGGTCGGTTTTGAATCGGCTTTTGGCCAACGGTTATACCCGTGGTGCCGATGGGGAGGAGATTCCCCTGGCTCCTGCGGCCCTGCCCTGGGGCATGATGAACAACAGGGAAGCGGCGGAGCTTTCCGCTTTTCTGATCAACACATCTGCAACCTATGCCAAATTTCGGGTGGGCATCCCCCTTGTGGAGGAAGCCAGCGACATTCTTGTACTGGGTGAATCCGGAATGCAATGGAGAATGAAAAACAAAAAAGAACTATGAAACAATCAACCACATCGATCGAAGATATCGTACCCTCCCTGCCGGAGTCGGCAAAGGAGGAGAAACAAAAAGCCCGCATTTCCGCAAGCCTGCGTCTGGGGCTGTTCCTGATTTGCACCATGGTGTATCTGGAACTGATCCTGGAGCTGGTGATTGTCGGGGAAATCAGCTGGGCAATACTATATAATCTGCTGTATGCCGTTCCGGTGGGCTGTTGCCTGGCCTTCTGGATGAGTTTTTGGAAAAAGCGATGGATCAACCTGACCTTATTATGGGTGGTACTGAGTATTCTGTGCCTGGCCTTTGAAGTACAGCTGATTTACCATAAGGTGTTTTGTACCTTCATGGAAATCGTCATGATGCGCATGGGTGCCGCTGCTGTGACCAGCTTTTTCAAGGAGACCGTCAGCGCCATTATCAAGAACTTTCATTTTGTTCTGATGTTCCTGCTGCCTCTGGGGGCGGCTGGTCTGCTAACAAAAAAGAAATGGCTTCCCATGGGCCGTTGCGGCAAGCGGGGAAAGCTTCGACTGGGGATCATGTGGTTTTGCGGCTACGCGGTCTTTGTACTGGCGCTTGTTATCGGAGGCATCGGTGCATTGACTCCCTTCCAGGCCTATTTCAGCAGCTATACCGAAACCGAACAGAGTGTGCGCCGCATCGGTCTGCTTGCCACCATGCAGGGAGAACTGCGGCAGGCTGTGATTCCCTTTCAGCTGGATCTGGAGCCTGAAACCACGACCCTGATCTTTGTGGATGACATATCGGAAATCATTGAAGATATTACAGGCGAGGAAGAAGAGGAACCGGTAACCCAGGTGTTCGATTCCTCTCCCCAGGTATTGCCCGAAATCGATTTTGCCTCCCTCCGGTCGGAGGATGAGGAAATCCAATGGCTGAATGAATACTTTGCCGGAAAGGAACCCACCAACAAGAATCAGTACACTGGTATATTCAAGGACTATAACCTAATCTATATCTGTGCCGAAAGCTGGCATCCTTCGGTGATACGGCAGGATATGATGCCCACCCTGTATAAACTGGCCCATGAGGGCATTGTGTTTGAAAATTTCTACGGCACCTTCCCCAACACCACCACCGATGGGGAATATACCTTCTGCATGGGCAATTTCCCCGACCTGTCCCGCAAAAAAGCCGATGCCAGTTTTAAAAACTCCTCTGAAAACTTTCTGCCCTATGCTTTGGGCAATCTCTACACCCGGATGGGGGTTCCGGCCTTCGGCTACCACAACTATCTGGCGAGCTACTATTCCCGCAACGAATCCCACACCAACATGGGGTATTCCCTGAAGGCCATGAATACCGGTATGAAGTTTACCTATGCCTGGCCTTCCAGCGACCTGGAAATGATGGAGCAGTCGGTTCCCGATTACGTCAATCTGGATCGTTTCCATGCCTACTATATGACCTTCAGCGGGCACTATGAATATGATTTCGAGATCAACCCCATCGCCAAGCAAAACAAAAACGAGGTGAAGGATCTGCCCTACAGCGAAAGGGTCAAGGCCTATATTGCCTGCCACCTGGAGGTGGAAAAGGCCATGGAATACCTGATGGATTCGCTGGTTGCCGCAGGGAAGGAGAAAAACACCCTCATCGTTATGACCGGCGACCATTTCCCCTATGGCTTGAAGGAGGAATCGGCTTTCAACGAGCTGGCCGGAGAAGAGGTGGACACGGTATTTGAAAAGTACCGCAACTCCTTCATCTGCTGGACCGGAGGGATGGATCGGGTCATCACGGTGGATGAATATTGCTCCACCCAGGATATCCTGCCCACCGTGCTGAACCTCCTGGGGATCGAATATGATTCCCGCCTCTTTGCAGGGGTGGACGTGATGAGCGACAGCGAGCACGTGGCCATTCTCCGAAACCGCAGTTTCATTTCCTCCCTCATGAAATTTGACAGCAACTCCGGGGAGATCACCTACCTGGTGGAGGAGGAAAAGGTGCCCGAATGGTATCTGGAACAGAAAAACCAGGAGATCGCCGACAAAATGGAAGCCGGTAAGCTGATTCTGGATACCGACTACTACCGCTATCTGTGGGAAGAAGTCTACGGCGGTATTGAGTAAAGGAAGAAAGTTTATGTATCTCTACGAGACCCATTTACATACCTGCCAGGGCAGCCTTTGCGGGCGCAGCCTGGGCCGGGAGTATGTCAAGGCCTACCAGGATCTGGGTTACCAGGGAATCTTCATCACCGACCATTTCTACCACGGCAACTGCGCCGTGGATCGTACTCTGCCTTGGAACGCCTTTGTGGATGGCTATTGCCGGGGCTACTATGATGCCCGGGAAGAGGGGGAAAAGCTGGGATTCCAGGTGCTTTTCGGCATCGAAGAGCATTTTTCCGGGGATGAGTACCTGCTCTACGGAGTGGATGCGGAGTGGCTGAAGAATTACCCCGGTATGAAAAACTGCACCCGGGCGGAGCTTTACCGGGAGGTACGCGCCGCCGGCGGCATCATGATCCAGGCACACCCCTTCCGGGATCGGGATTACATCAAGGGAATTCACCTGGCGGTGAATGATTCCGATGGGATCGAGGCAGTGAATACTGCCAATCGCCCCGGAGACAACCTGTTAGCCCTGGCCTACGGGAAGAAGTTTGGCAAGGTGCTGAGCGCGGGTTCGGATATTCACGACGTGAAAAACGTCCGGGCTGGTGTGGGGGCCATTGGCTTCGAAACACCTCTTGCAGACGAAAAGGATTTTGCTACCCGCATTCTGCGGGGAGAAGGTCCTGCCCTGGTCTACGACAAAGCGTTTTTTGACGGCGCCGAAGCCGATCTTCGGTTGCCGGTAGAGGAATACAAGGAAGCGGGGAGTGTCCCCATCAGCCACCAGGAGGTTCTGTCCTGGCTCAAGGAGGTCAATTTATGATCCGTCACATTGTTTGCTTCAAGCTCAAAAACCCCACCCCGGAAGCCCTGAATGAGGCCAAAGTTGTCCTGCTTTCCATGGAGGGGAATGTGGAGGAGATCCTGGAAATTGAAGTGGGGGTGGACTTTCTCCATTCCGAACGCTCCTACGACCTGATTTTGCAGGTCACCCTGGCGGACAGAGCCGCCCTGGACTCCTACCAGAGCCATCCCTACCACGTGAGTGTGGTGAAAAAGCACATGCATGCCGTCCGGGAAACCAGCGTGGCGGTGGATTACGAAATCTGAATGTAAAAAGAAAAAGCCGATGCATTGGCCGAATTTTCGGCCGGCGCATCGGCCTTTTTGCCATTCCACTGCTTCGCCGTGGATGACCACCCGACCCTGGTCGGGGCAGATGGCATCAAAGGCCTTTGCCCGGGTGGTGTCCTGGTCCAGGTCGGCTCCGTTTTGCAAAGCAAACACGTAGGGGTAAATGATATTCCACAATTCGTGGCACAGGGGAGGGCACAGGTCCTCCACAATGAATTCCTGCCCAGCCCGAAAATAGCCGCAACGGCAATCGCTTTTGGTGATGGTGAGCTTGACCTTTGGCATAGTTTTGTCCTCCTTTGGGGTCTGAAGCGCAGCTCAATCCTTTTCCAGAAGTTCCCGGATGGCGGCGCCGCGGAAATCGTAGGGGCCAATTTGGTAGGCGTGGATGGCTAAGGCCCGGTGGCTTTCGGGGCAGAAGGCCACGATTTGCCCCTTGGAGCCGGTTTTGCCATGGGACTTTTCCTCGCACTTGGCCATTCCAAGGTTGTTTTCGCTGGCATACTTGACAAATTCCTCCGAAAGGAACCGCCGCCCCCCGTATGCCCCGCCCTGGAGAAAGAGAATACCCAGCTTCAGCATATCGGGCGTGGTGCAGTAAAGGCAGTCGCCCCCCAGCTGGTAGCCGTCCGGGCAGGAGCTCCAGGCTACCTCCGAAAACGCCAGAGGGTTGAAAAGACGGGTTCGAAGAAAGTCCAAAAGCTTTTCCCCGGAGACCGCACTGACCACCCGGGACAGAAGATAATAGGCGTCGTCGGTGTAGTGATAGACCCTGCCGGGGGCATGGGGGAGGGGGAGATTCAAGACGGTGGCAAGAAAATCTGCCGGGCGGGGATCGTCCCCGTAAATATCCAGTACTCCCCGGTCCAGGCCGGTTTTGTGGGCCAGGGTGTCAAAAACCGTAACCCGATCCCAATCGTGATTGTATGACGAAGGCAGAGCATCCCCCAAAAGCTCGGTGATTTTGTCGGTAAGGGACAGCTTTCCCCCGTCCGCCAGCATGCCGATGGCGGTCATGGTGAACATTTTTGTGACGCTGTAGCCGTTGTTGGCGGGATTGGCGGGCTGGTGCTGGTAATGATGGACCCGCTCGCCGTCGTAAAAGGCCAGGTCGTAGAGGTTGAAGGGATATTCCCGGAGAAGTTCCCGGCATTTCATCAAAAAAAGGGCATATTCCATGAAGAATCCTCCATATTGCAGAATGAAGCAGTGGCACACTTCAACGAAGTGTGCCACGAAGCATATTACAGTCGTTCCAGAATCTTGGCGGTGCGGGCCATGAAACGGGAGATTTCCTCGGCTTCCAGACGGCGGAAGCCCAAAAGCGCCATGTCGTAAAGCTCTTCGGCAATCAGGGTACGGATCTCTCCGTCGGTGGTTTCCAGGAGCTTTTTGGTCAGGGGGTGAGCGGTGTTGAAGAGGAAGGTCTTCTTTTCGCCCGGCAGGTTCATGCCGGCACTGCCCCACTGCTTCATCATTTCCCGCATACGGCGTTCTTCTTCGGAAAGCAGAATCAGGGCCGGGGGACCGTCCTCGGTCAGGGCGGCGGCCTTGACTTCCATGTCCTTATCCATGGGGGCAATCAGCTCAGCCAGGGCTTCGTCATCCCGGTGCTCACCGGAAATTTCCGAAACGTCGGCGTCGATGCGCTTGAAGGTGATGTTCTGCTTCTTGTATTCAAAGAAGGAGATGAAGGCGTTGTCAATGACGTGGTCGAGAACCACCGGGTCGATGCCGTTGGAACGGAACAGATCGATGTAGGTGGACTGCCCGGCGGGATCGCTGGTGTAGTAAACCAGTTTTTTGGCGCTTTCGCCCTCGCCCTCGCTCTTGCAATCGGCGGTGTATTCCTCCACCGTCTTGTACTTGCCGTCGCAGGTTTTGAACAGGAGGGCCTTTTCCACCTTTTCAAAGAAGGCTTCGTCCCGGACACAGCCGAACTTCACGAAGGGGGCGATGTCGTCCCAATAGCCTTCGAAGCTTTCCCGTTCGGTGTTGAAAAGGCCGGTGAGCTTGTCGGAGACCTTCTTCACAATGTGGCTTTGGAGCTTGATGACGGTACCGTCATTTTGGAGGAAACTTCTGGACACGTTCAGGGGCAGGTCGGGGCAGTCGATGCAGCCCTTCAGGAGCAGCAGGTATTCGGGGATGACTTCCTTGATGTTGTCGGCCACGAAGACCCGGTTGCAGTAGAGCTTCACTTCCCCTTCCAGGTTGCCCATTTCATCCCGAAGCTTGGGGAAGTAGAGGATGCCCTGCAGACGGAAGGGGTAGTCGATATTCAGGTGGATCCAGAACAGGGGATCCTGCATATCGGCAAATACCGAGTGGTAGAAGTTTTTGTAATCCTCCTCGGTGCATTCCTGGGGCTTTTTGGTCCACAGAGGAAGCTGGTCGTTCACCGGCTTCTTTTCCATGCCTTCTTTGTCGTCGGAGCATTCCAGATAGAGCTCCACCGGCAGGAAACGGAAGTATTTTTCCAGCACCGAGCGAATCACGTAGCGGTCCAGGTATTCCTTACCGTCATCGTTGAGCCACAGCTTTACCAGGGTACCACGGGTCTCCCGGTCGCTTTCGGCCATTTCGAAGGTGGTGCTGCCGTCGCTTTCCCAATACACCGCTTCCTCGCCGGGGCGGTAGGAAAGGGTGTCGATGGTGACCTTGGAGGATACCATGAAGGCGGAGTAGAAGCCCAGGCCGAAGTGGCCGATGATCTGGGCGTTTTCGGCGCTGTCCTTGTATTTTTCTAAGAAGTCCCTGGCGCCGGAGAAGGCAATCTGGTTGATGTACTTTTTCACCTCGTCGGCCGACATGCCGATACCGTTGTCTTCAAAGCTCAGGGTACCCTCTTCTTTGTCCATGCGAACCGTGATCTTGTAGGTTTCGCCATCGGCAAGCTCGGCTTCGCCGATGCCGCAGAGCTCCTTGTGCTTGGATATGGCATCCGAACAGTTGGAAATCAGCTCCCGGACAAAGATGTCCTTTTCGGAATAGAGCCACTTTTTGATAATGGGGAATATATCCTCGGTAGAAATGGAAATGGAACCTTTTTCTTCAATCATGGTATTTGCGTCCTTTCAAAGGGTAATTCAGATAGCAAGGGGAATAGCCCCGTAGCGGGTGACGAAGGGGAGAAGATCCCCGTCGTATGCGATCAGAGCCCGGCCGGCGTAGGCCCGAAGGGCTCGTTCCAACAGGGCAGGATCCTCGGCGGTGAGGGCCAGGGGATTTTTCAAAAGGTAGAGGTTTTCCTCCAGAATGGCGGGGTCCTCCTCGTTTTGGAGGCGGAGCGCCAGAAGGTCGTCATCCTCCAGGTCATAGAGAAGCTCCGAAAGGTCCTCGTCAATGTCCTGGAAATCCATGGATAGATCGCTCTCCACGGGAGCAAAGATATGCCGGGCGTCGGCGGGGACGGCAAGGGCTTCCTCCGAATGGATGGGAGGGGTGACCCCGTCCAGAGCATCCCGCAGGGCGGCAATGTGCTCCGGGGTGGTGCCACAGCAACCGCCAAAAATGCAGACCCCGATTTCCGCCATGGCGGCGGTATCCCGGGCAAAATCGGCGGGGGAGAGGCGGAACACCGTCTGATTCCCCACCATTTCGGGAAGACCCGCATTGGGCTTGGCGATCAAGGGCAAGGGGATGGCGGGAGCGGCCTCTGCCAGCACCTCACGGAGCCGGTCGGGACCGGCAGAACAGTTCAATCCGAAGGCATCGGCACCCAGGGCGGCCAGAATGGCCCCTGCGGCGGCGGGATCGGTGCCATCCAGACACTTTCCGTTTTCCCCCACCGTCAGAGTGACGAAAACCGGCTTTTTGCTGACAGCCTTTACCGCAAGCAGGGCGGCCCTGGCTTCCGAAAGGCTCATCAGGGTTTCGATCACGAAAAAGTCCACGCCCGCTTCTTCCAAAGCGGCGGCCTGTTCCTGGTAAATGGCATAAATGTCCTCGAAGGTAGCATCTCCCATGGGTACGGTAAAGATACCCAGGGCGGTCATGTCGCCGCCCACCATTACCCCGGGACCCACCGCTTCCTTTGACAGGGCCACCAGACGGTGGTTGAACTCCGCCACCTTATCCTGGAGGCCGTAACGGGAAAGCTTTTCCCGGTTGGCACCGAAGGTGGGGGCGTAGACGGCGTTGCTGCCGGCGGCCACGAAGGTACGCTGGAGGTCGATGAGGGCTTCGGGGTTTTGGAGGATCCATTCCTCGGGGCAGACCCCGGCGGGTAGGCCCCGCAGGGTCAGGTTGGTGCCGGTGGCACCGTCAAGAATCAGAGGATATTTCATAAACTTACATCCGTTCAGGAGCAGAAACCTTCAGGAGGCCAAGCACGTTGGCAAGGATGCTCCGGGTTTCTTCGCAAAGCTTCATACGGGCCAGGGCCAGGGGACGCTCGGCTTCCCGGATGCGGTGGGCGTTGTAGAAGCTGTGGAACAGGGCGGCGGTTTCGGTCAGGTATTTGGTCATGCGGGCCGGTTCAAAATCCCGGACGGCGATGCGGATTTCTTCGGGCAGGGAGGCCAGCTTTTTGATCAGGGCAATTTCTTCGGGGGCGGTGAGCAGGGAGTAATCGATTTCCACACCCTCGGTGGAGAAGCCTTCGTTGCGGAGTCTGGAAAGCAGAGAGCAGATGCGGGCGTGGGCGTACTGTACGTAGTAGACCGGGTTGTCGCTTTCCTGCTTGACTGCCAGGGCCAGGTCGAATTCCGGTGGATGC
>SVKS01000103.1 GCA_015068345.1 Oscillospiraceae bacterium | reverse complement strand
GCTAAAACACGCAAATTTGTTGTCAATTTGTTGTCAACCAAAAGCTGAAAAGCCGAAAAAGCGTTGCGGCACAAGGGTTTTTCACTCAAGGGGCCGCATCGTGGGGAAGAGCAGCACGTCGCGGATGGTATCCGCACCGGTGAAGAGCATGACCATGCGGTCGATGCCGATGCCAACGCCACCCGTGGGAGGCATGCCGTTTTCCAGGGCAAATACAAAGTCTTCGTCCATCATGTTGGCTTCTTCATCGCCGGCGGCACGCAGTTCCACCTGGCGCATAAAGCGTTCCTTCTGGTCGATGGGGTCGTTGAGTTCGGTGAAGGCATTGGCCATTTCCCAGCCGTTGATGAACAGCTCGAAGCGTTCGGTCAGGCGGGGATCCCGGGGGCTCTTCTTAGCCAGGGGGGATACTTCGATGGGATGGTCAATGATGAAGGTGGGTTGAATCAGGGTGCTTTCCACCTTTTCGTCAAAGATCTGGAACAGAACTTCGCCCCAGGTTGCTTCCTTCTTGGGATAAACACCCACCGAGTTGGCGGCGGCAATGGCAGAAGCGCTGTCATCGAAGGAATACATATCCACACCGGTGACTTCCTTTACGGCGTCGGCCATGGTGATCTTGCGGAAGGGGGACAGAATGTCGATCTTGCGTCCACGGAAATCCAGTTCGCCTTCCAGACCCAGAAGGTTTGCTACACGGTGATAAATATCCTCGGTCAGGCGCATCATGCCGTGGTAGTCGGTGTAGGCTTCATAGAGTTCCATCAGGGTGAATTCCGGATTATGACGGGCATCCATGCCTTCATTACGGAACACACGGCCGATTTCGTAAACCTTTTCCATGCCGCCAACAATCAGGCGCTTCAGGTTCAGTTCCAGGGAAATCCGCAGGAACATTTCAATGTCCAGGGTGTTGTGCTTGGTAACGAAGGGACGGGCCGCAGCACCACCGTAGACGGTGCTGAGAACCGGGGTTTCCACTTCGATGAAGTCCTTTTCGTTCAGGTAGGAACGGATCTCATTGATGATCTTGGAACGGGTTTCAAATACCCGACGGACTTCAGGATTCACGATCAAGTCCACGTAGCGACGGCGATAACGCAGGTCGGTATCCCGCAGGCCGTGGAACTTTTCGGGCAGAGGCTGGAGGGACTTGGACAGGAGCTTGTAGCTTGTCACATGGATGGAAATCTGACCGGTTTTCGTCTTGAATGCATAGCCTTCAAAGCCGATGATATCACCAATGTCCAGCTTCTTGTATGCGGCAAAGGCTTCTTCACCAACTTCATCCTTCTTGACGTAGATCTGGATACTGCCGTAACGATCCTGTACGTCGGAGAAGGAAGCCTTGCCCATAATGCGCTTGGAGATCAAACGGCCCGCCAGACGGACGGTCTTGCCTTCAAAAGCGTCGTAGTCGTTGAGAATATCCACCGACTGGTTGGTACGATCAAAGGTGGTTTCCCGGAAGGGATCCTGTCCGGCTTCCACCAGGCTTGCAAGCTTTTCACGACGCACACGCAGAACTTCACCAAGCTCTTCGGTGGTCATTTCTTCTCTCTTGATTTCTTCCATGTTGTTATCCTTTCTGTAAAAAGACGGGGTAAAGTGCCTTTACCCCGTCCATGCATTCTAATGTTGATCAGACGCCGATTTCCAGAATTTCGTAAACCAGCTGTCCGGCCGGGGCGTCAACGGTGAACACGTCGCCAACGGTTTTGCCCATGACGGCTTTGCCGAAGGGAGACTCGTCCGAAATGCGATTGTCCATGGGATCGGCTTCGGTGGAGCCTACGATATAATATTCATCCTCGAACCCGTCTTCCTTATCTACTACACGCACACGGCTACCGGTGCGGACGATTTCGCTGTCGCTGGTTTCGTCAATAATTTCGTAGTTAGCAAGAATGCTTTCCAGTTCGCTGATGCGGGCATAAAGCTTGCCCTGTTCATTTTTCGCCTCGTCGTATTCGGCGTTTTCCGAAAGGTCACCGAAGGAACGGGCTTCTTTGATCAGTTCGGCAACTTCTTTTTCCCTATATGTTTTTAAGTACTCCAGTTCGTCTCTGAGTTCAATGTACTTATCCTGAGTCAGTTTAAAAAGCTTCGCCATGATATTTCTATCCTGCCTTTCCTGAGCTTGATACTATCGGCCGGTAACCCAAAGCGATGTACACGACCATTCAAATATTATATAACAAGAATTGTTCTCTGTCAAGCGGATTTTGGTCCAATTTGACACTTATTGCACCACTGCAACCGCAGCAGCAAGCTGTGCATCCTCCGTGGGATCCATGCGTCCTACCAGGGCCATTTGATCTTCTGCCAGAGCGACTTCCTGATCCGGGGTTACACCGCTTTCCTTCAAACTGCGGCCTTCCGGCGTGTAATAGCGGATCACCGACAGCACCATAGCCGATCCATCCGAAAGCTCGATGGTGGACTGACCATACCCCTTGCCGGTGGTAGCTTCCCCTACTACGGTGGCGACGTCGTATTCCTGCAGAACCGCCGCAAAATATTCCGCAGCGCTGTAGGAATGCTGGTTGCAAAGTACTGCCATGGGATAACTGAGTCCGGTTTCATCCGAGGTGAAGGTGTATCGCTGTCCATTCTGGTACTCTTCGATAAAGAGATCCTTTTTGTCCAGAATGCGGTCCAAAATGCTGATCAGCACATTCAGATCCCCACCGGGGTTATTACGAACGTCGAATACAAAGCTGTCCGCTCCGGATGAGAGCAGGTTTTCCACTGCCGCCAGGAATCCATCCTGGGCTCCAGAGGAAAATTCGGTAATACGAATATAGCCAACGTTGCCTTCAAGAAGCTCACTAAAGATATATTGCTTCACCACTTCCTGGCAGGTCAGGGTCTTTTCGGTGGTTTCTCCATTTCGGGACATGGTCACATTGACCTTAACCCCTTCATCCCGGACCAGGGCATTGACCGCCCCCTCGTAGCCCAAATCAGCCACTGCTTCCCCATTGACAGCTACGATGTAGTCCATGGGTAAAATCTCCGCCTGGTCAGCAGGAGAATTATCGATCACGTCCAACACCAGAATGGCATTGGCATCATCATCGTAATTGACGGTGATTCCGATTCCTACGTAGCGGTCGCTGTTATCGCTTTTATATTGCTGATACCGGTCGGCGCTCATGTAATAGCTCCATTGATCCCCGAGACCATCCACGTAGCCCTCAGCTGCAGCTTCCATCACCGCCGCCTCGTCGTATTCACCGACAAAATGCTGGTCCACGTATTTTTGGATTTCTTCCAGCTTGGCATACTTTTCGCTGTCGCCCAGCAATTCAGCAATATCATTTTCCGCCCCCCGTATGGTGGCAGAATAGGTGATCAGCCAGGTCACCGCCGCAGTCAATACCACGACCATTGCCATTTGCAGGAGATTCAGCTTATTTTTCATAAATCATTACCTTTCCGGTCAGAAACGCTGTTTATTTGAAGTAATTCATGGGGTTTACATAGCTTCCGCTGCTGTTGAGAACCGAGAAATGCAGGTGGTTACCGGTGGACCAGCCGGTGGTCCCCACGTAACCAAGTACGGTCCCCTGGGACACCTTGGCGCCCACCTTGTAAAGGGCAGGTTTATTCATATGGGCATACATGGTGGACATTCCGTTGGAATGCTTTACCTGGATCATATTGCCGTAGGCTTTGTTGTAACAGGATTTGGTCACCGTACCGTCGGCGGCACAGTAAATTTTAGTTCCGCCGGGAGCCGGAATATCCACACCAGTGTGGAAGCTCTGCTTTTTTCCGGTAACCGGATGTGTCCGGGATCCGAAGTAAGAAGAAATTCTGGTTCTTCCCGGCAGGGGCCACTTCAGGAAACCGGTGGGAACTCTTCCCGATGAAGAGGAGGATGACGATGAGGACGAAGAAGAAGAGGATGAAGAAGAACTGCTGGTGGAAGCCTTCTTGATATCGGCTTCGATCTGATCCTCTTCCTTCTGCAATTTCTTCAAAAGCGCTTCATTGGTTGAAATCTGATCGGTAATTTCCTTCAGGGCTTTGGCGGCTTCGGCCTGTTTGGCTTCCAGCTCTACCATTTTTTCGTCCAAAATTGCCTTGCTTTCCTTTTCCGCGGCGGTCTTTTCTTCCAGAGCCGCCACTTCGGTGGCAAGGACACTCTTATCCGCCTCAATATCCTCTGCCATGGACTCAATCTTGTTCATGGTATTCTTGTCGGCTTTGAGAATGCTGACAATGGCTTCCAGCCGCTCAATCAGGTTGGTAAAGCTGTCTGCCCCTAAAAGGATGCCCGCATAGGAAGAAAGATTCTCTTCGTGCATCACACGAATGCGGAGCTTAAACTTATCGTATAGCTCGTCATGCTCGTGTTCTTTCACCGCAATTTGGGTTTCCAGGGCGGCGATATTGTCGTTGATGGTATCAATTTCCCCCTGGTACTGTCCGATGATATCCTCATACACGGCAATCTGTTCACCCAGAAGGGATACTTCCTTGTCGTAATATTCCTTCTTATCGGCGGCACTATCCTCCTGGTTTTCCAGGTTTTTGATCTTTTTGGATATGCTCGACTGCTCACTTTCCAGTTCGGAAAGTTCCTTTTTCAATTGAGACAGGGATTTGGCTGCCTCGGTTCGACCGGGCAGATAGCAAAGCAGGGTAACAATCAACAGGAATAGCGATATTCCCCGCATGAAACCCTTTTTGCAAAACAACTTCATATATTTGCCTTTCTTTTGTATGCTCAAACCTTCAGATATTTATTGATAGAAAGCAGACTTCCCAAAATGCCTATCATCAAAGATGCCCCCACAAAGATCAGGAGCACACCGCCCCAAACCTCTTGAAAAGGAACCGCCTGCAGGAGCCCTGTAGATGAAAACGCCTTTTCAATCAGCTCCTGATAGAGGAGCATAATGGCAAAGAAGGATACGATCGATCCGCAAAGGCAGATGATCATGGCCTCGGTCACAAAGGACAACCGAATGGTTCCCTTGGTGGCTCCTACCATGCGCATAATGGCAATCTCTTCCCGGCGGGTATAGGCTGACATTTTGATGGTGTTCATAATAATAAAGGTGGAGATTCCCGCCAAAAGCACCATCAATCCAATGGAAATCAAATTGACCGCATTGCGGGTTTTCAGGAAGGAATCCACCACGTCGGTACGGGCTTCCACATTGCCAATACCGTCCACGTTTTCCATAGCAGCCACGACGTTCTCCACATTTGCAGGATCGTCTACCTGGATTCGGAAGCCATCCCGCAGGGGGTTATCCTCTTCCATGCCTTCCAGAATAGAGGCATATTCTTCCAGGTCGGTTTTCATTTCTTCCAGTGCGGTTTCCCGGGATACAAAGGTAAATCCCACCACATGTTCGGTTTCCATGATGGTCTGGCTGATTCGGTTGAACTCACTATCATCATATTCTTCATGGACGTAAACCATGATTTCATTTTGATCCCCAAGATCCTGAATGATCGCATCAATGTTCACCACCAAAAGCGACAGGCTGCCCACCACAAGCAGGCTGCCGATCAGCATGGAAAACGACATCAAGCTCATCATCAGGTTTCGCAGGATTCCCTTCAATCCATCAGCAAGGCTATAAAGGAAGCGATTCATTCTGCTCATTGTGCTTCCTCCTCGCCGGGACGCAACACCTTGTCCATAACAAGGGAGCCCTGATTCATGTAGATCACCCGCTTAGCAAAGCGGCGTAGCAGTTCATAATCGTGGGTAATCACCACCACAGTGGAACCCAACTGATTGATTTTGGAAAGAAGCTCAATAATTTCGTAGGAACGCTGGGGATCCAGGTTGCCGGTGGGTTCGTCGGCAATGATCAGCGACGGATTATTCACCAGCGCCCGGGCAATGGCCACACGCTGTTGTTCCCCACCCGATAGCTCGGTGGGATAGCTATTCATTTTATCCTTGAGGCCCACAAGATCCATCACGTAGGAAACCCGCCGACGGATTTGTACCGGACCGGCACCCAGAACCCGCATGGCAAAGGCCACATTCTCTTCCGCCGTCTTCTTTTTGATCAGGCGAAAATCCTGGAATACCACCCCAAGGGTACGCCGCAAAAGGGGTACCTTGCCGGGTTTCAGCTTATTGACGTTATAGCCATTGATGGTAACCCGACCTTCGGTGGGTTTGATTTCCCCGGTCATCAATTTGATCATGGTGGATTTTCCGGCGCCCGATTCGCCGCAGATGAAAAGGAAATCCCCTTCTTCCACGGTAAAGCTGACACCCCGAATGGCGAATTCACCACTTTGGTAGGACTCCCCCACCCCGCTGAATTCAATGACCGTTTTGCGATTATTTGTCGTCATAAATATCGTAGATTCCTCTGGAGTTCAGGTATTTTTTCACCATGAGAGCCACCTTGAAAATGATGGCATGGTCAAATTCCCGCAGATCCAGGCCGGTGATCTTCTTGATCTTTTCCAGACGGTAGACCAGGGTATTCCGGTGAACAAAGAGCTTACGGGAGGTTTCACTGACGTTGAGGTTATTTTCAAAGAATTTCTGGATAGTCAGAAGGGTTTCCTGATCCAGCATTTCCACCGAGCCCTTACGGAATACTTCGGTCAGGAACATGGTGCACAGAGTGGTGGGCAGCTGATAAATCAGACGGCCGATACCCAGGTTTTCATAATGAATGATGGTTTTTTCGGTTTCGAATACAGTACCAATTTCAATGGCAGTCTGGGCTTCCTTGTAGCTGTCGGCCAGATCCTTGAGCTGATAGGTATTTTTGCCAATACCGATGACAACCCGCACCAGAGCCTCGGTATAAATGGTTTCTTCCAGGGCACGGGCCAGCTTGATGAGTTCCTTGCTTTCGGTGTTGGATTTGATTTCCTTCACGATGGCAATATCGGTTTCGTTAATGTTAATCACGAAATCCTTCTGCTTTTCGGGGAAAATGCTGGAAACGATGTTGATTACCGAAGCTTCCGCACGGCCTACCATACGAACCAGAATCACCACACGGGGAACGTTCACGTTGAAATGCAGTTCCTTGGCCTTTGCATAAAGGTCACCGGTCAGGATATTATCCTGGATAATATTTTTGATAAAGGTACCTTTATCGTATTTCTCATCATAATATTGCTTGAGATTGGAAAGGGTAACGGCTGCAACGGCCGCAGTGCTTTGTGCGACCTTGTCCACGCCTTCCACAAAAACGGCATACTCAAGCTTCATTCCATGCATCGAAAGGATCTTGTAGGAGTATTGTTCATCGCTGAAGGTGTTCTTGCCGGTTTCCAGTTCGTATGCGGCATCCTCCATCACCTCGCCCATTTTGCGCAAATCGCTGCAGGCGATGATGGTCCCCTCGTTATCGATAACACCTACCAGTTTACCGGTGGCCTCTTTGATTTGGAGCACAAGTCCCTGAAACAGTCTGCTTGACATAAATTTACCATGCCTTTCTAAAACTATATTGCGGGGTCCCCCGGCTTGAACAGCCAAAAGGGTACGTAGAGCACACTCCCCTACAATACCATTTATATATTACCTTTTTTCTTGCCTTTTTTCAAGTATTTTTTGTGTCTCTTCGGCTCCTCTGGAGCAGAATCATTCTTTGTTGGATTTGTAGAGTTTGCTTTCAAACCCTCGCACCCAGTTTGTAAAGGGTTTTCCGTCCTCCTCCAACATTTCAAACAGGGATGTGGACAGAAGCTTGTCCCGGAACAGGGTAAAAAGTTCTGCTTCCCGGCGTTTTTCCTCCGCTTCGCATATCAGAGCTCTTTCACCCCGGAGTTTCTCTTCTCCATTATCAGGGAGAAGCAGGAATAACCGATACAGGGTCAGAGACATCAACTCTTCGCAAAGCTGTGCCAACCGACGATTACCCGTTTTGGCAACCACCCGTTGAAATGCATCGAACCGGGCATCACCGTGTATCATTTTGGCTCCGGCAGAGTCGTCCCTGATTGTTGGGGCAGGCTCTTTTTCATTGGTAATACCCAGGAGGTAGTCGGTGGTCACGCCATAGTAGGCCGCCGCCTTCACTGCGAATTCCAATCCCGGTTCACGCAGTCCATTTTCGTAATGGGAAAGCAATGCCTGGGATATACCCAGGGAAGCCGCCGCTTCCTTCTGACTTATTTTTTTGTCTTTGCGCAGATACGCCAATGTTCTGGGGAAACTGTCGACCATATGCCAAATCACCATCCCGCACCACGTCATGGGCCGATTCTATACATTTTGTGTTATCCTATATTATATTATACTCTGGGCAATATGTAAAGTCTTTTTTTGATTTTTTGTCGGATTCGGCGGAAATTTCCCATTTCAAAATCGGTTTTTCCTGTGAATCAAAGAAAACGCCTTGCAAAGTATTCCTCTTTGTGGTACTATCATAGGCGACAAATCATGACAAAGGTGACCGATATATGAAAACCAACCGCCCCTACCCCATTGCCACCATCACCCGAAAGGGAGAAGCCGCCCTGCGTCGTGGGCATCCCTGGGTCTATGTAGACGAGATCACGTCCATCCCCACTGAGCTTACCAACGGATGCATTGTGGACGTGCTTTCTGAAAAAGGGAGTTATCTCGGCAGCGGCCTTTTGAGCCTGACCAGCAAGATCCGTATCCGCATTCTTTCCCAAAACGCCAACGACCGTTACGACCGGGCTTTCTTCCGTCGTCGGCTTTCCTACGCCATTGACTACCGTAAGGCCACCATGCAGGAGGACTTCTCCGCCTGCCGCCTGGTATTCGGCGAAGCCGACGGTCTTCCCGGGCTCACCGTGGATTTGTATGGCGATCTGCTCGTCACCCAGGTGCTTTCCTATGGCATGGATATCCGCAAAAATATGCTTTACGAAGAGCTGGTATCTCTTCTTTCCGAATCGGGAATCACCATCCGAGGCTTGATGGAGCGTAACGACGTGAATCTGCGTACGTTAGAAGGGCTCAAGGAAGAAAAGGGATGGTATGAGGCCATCCCCCATCCCGATTCCCCGGTAACCGAAATCACCGAGAATGGCGTCCGCTACTCGGTAGACCTGGAAAACGGCCAGAAAACCGGCTTTTTCCTGGATCAGAAGTACAACCGGGCCGCTGTGGCACGCCTTGCCAAGGGACACACCGTACTGGACTGCTTCACCCACACCGGCTCCTTCGCCTTGAATGCCGCATTGGGCGGCGCCAAGCACGTTACCGCCGTGGACATTTCGGAAGACGCCATTGAAATGGCGAAGCGCAATGCCGAGCGAAACGGGCTTTCCGACCGGATGGACTTCATCGCCACCGACGTATTCGATCTGCTTCCCACCCTGGCGGAGAAAAAACACGACTACGACTTCGTCATTTTGGACCCCCCGGCTTTCACGAAAAATCGTAAGACCGTCAAGGACGCCGTCCGGGGTTACAAGGAAATCAACTACCGGGCCATGAAGCTTTTGCCCCGGGGTGGTTTTTTGGCCACCTGCTCCTGCAGCCACTTCATGGAACCCGAGCTTTTCGTGGATATGCTGCAGAGTGCTGCCCGGGATGCCGGGGTACAGCTTAAGCTGATTGAAGCCCGCCGCCAATCCCCCGACCACCCGGTGATTTTGGGGATCGGCGAAACCGATTATTTGAAATTCTACCTGTTCCAGGTGATTTAAGGGAGGTCATTCCATGTTCAAGCTTGCTCCCATTCTGTCAGACGGTGCTGTATTCCAACGGGGCCGGGAAATCCGCATATTCGGCTCGGCGGATGCCCCCGTCACCGCCACCTTCCTGGGGACCACCCTCACCGTCACTCCGGTGGATGGCTCCTTTGAACTCTCCTTCCCGCCTCAGTCTGCCGGTGGTCCCTACGTAATGGAGTTTACGTGTGGGATTCGAACCCACACTCTTTCCGACCTCTATATCGGGGATGTGATTCTGGTTTCCGGTCAGAGCAACATGCAGTTCACCCTATCGGAAACCGAATACCAGCTCCCTGACGATCCCACCGATTCCCTAGCCCGCTTTTTCCACGTCCCCCGGTTGGAGTGCGATAACCCTTTCGATAACTGCTGGTCATCCATGACCCAAGAAAATGCCGGGAACTGGTCGGCTATCGGGCTTCACCTGGCCCGGGCTCTCCGCCGGGAACGGCAGGTTCCCATCGGCATTGTGGGTTGCTACCAGGGTGCCGCTGTCATCCAGTCCTTCCTCTCCCCCACCGAAAACGCTAAATTCCATATTGACCCGGCAGACA
>SVKS01000102.1 GCA_015068345.1 Oscillospiraceae bacterium | reverse complement strand
CGGAGCAGAGCTTGAACTACGCCCATCTGAAGGAACGTGTGCGTGGCTTTGCTACCGCAATTACAAAATAGCAGAGATTGATCTTTGGACAGAACAACTGATCAATCGTCGTATTTCGCGACTGCCGTGAGTTGCGCGCCACTTTTGGAAGCCTCTCTTCGATACGCTCCGTTCGGCTTCCAAAAGCATTACAACTGAACATAAAATGTGTATACCATCCTCTTGCACAACTGTTTACAATCTTGCTCTTGACAGTGGGCATCGGCCCCTACGATGGGAAAATGTACGGGGTAGGGCATCATGACCTGGTTTTGCGTTAGCAAAATTTTCGGGCCGGTGGGGCCCGAAAAAATGGTCATATGCGATCGATCCGCATTGGCGGAGCGATCATGTAGGGGCCGTACTAAGGGGCGAAAGGCCCGCATGTCGGCCCGCCCCCATGCCGCTTGCGGCATGGGGAATGAAAACCGTACAAAACCCGGTCCGCCGCACCGATGGTGCGGACGGCGGGATGGGAAACCCGTCCCCTACGATGCAAAAACCTGCCGGGTATGGCTTGATGATCGGGTCTGTCACCCACACAAAAAATACGCCGCCCAAAAGGGGCGGCGTATCCAAAGGATTCACGCTATGCCATCATTCACACTTGATCCAGGCGGCCATCTTGGTTTCCCAGGTTTTCCCGGCGGAGGCGTAATCCACCAGGGTGACGGTACCTCCGTCCCGCAGGGGCAGCGCCAGGGCGATCTGGGTGGGGTAGGGGGCTTCGGCGGGGGCGGCGGTGAGGTTTTGCAGGTCAAAATCCACCACCCCGGCGGGATCCACCCCCAAAGCCTGGTCGGCGGCCAGGAGCAGGGGACCCCGGGTGAAGGCCACGTGGCGCTTGGCATCCGGGTGCTCCACCTCCAGGTGGGGGGCCATAATGTGCAGGTCGGCGTTGTATTTGTTCATCAAAAGGTCCCGGCCGAAGGGGATGGGACGGTGGGCCACCACCGGCATCTCCATGGTCAGAGTCACCCGATCCCCATCCTGCCAGATGCGCCGTAGGTCGGTCATACCGGGGGTCACCGGAACATTATGGCCCGAAACGGTCAGAACGGCCTTTTCGCACCAGCCGGGGATCCGCAAAGCCAGGGTAAATTCCCGGGCTTCGGGCAGATTCACCTGCAGGTCGATCTTGCCACAGGCGGGGTAGCCGGTCTCCACCCTCAGGGCCAGGGGGGTGCCGTCGGGCAGGGTGGTCTGATATTCTCCGGGGATATACAGGGCCAGGGCCGCCCCCTGCCGGGTGCGTAGCAGGACCATCTTGCCCGCTAGGCCGATCCCCGCCGCGCCGATGCAGGCACAGCATCCGTAATAATGCCCGTCGGGCATTACCTTAAACCCGCCCACGGCGGTACCCCGGGTGGCGGCGGTGAGGGGGGAGTAGCTGTCGAAGGGGAGGGGTTCCTGAATGGCCTCCGGGGCGTCCTTGGCGGCCACCGGGGAAAGGATCTTTTCGGTGTTCACTGCCCCAAGATAGGCGTTGTAAAGGGCCCGTTCAAAGGCGTCCAGATACTTGGCCTCCCCGGTGAAGAGGGCCAACTGGGAGAAGAGCTGCATCAGGGTTACGGTGACGCAGGTTTCCTGGGGGGTGGCGCCGATATCCGGATTGGCCTGGCGCACGGTGGAGTGGCCGAAAAGCTCATGCTCCAACCCGCCGGAGCCGGCGATGGTGAAGTCGGTTTCCAACACCTTGGCGGCGAAATTTTCCACGGCGGTGCGGTATTTTTCCACGCCGGTTACCCGGTAATATTCCAAAAGCCCCATAAAGCAGCTGGACATTTCGTAGGCCTTGGTGATGGGGTACTGGTAGGGGGCGGCCTGATTTGTAAGGGCCAGCTCAATCAGGTTATCCACCTGGGTGAAGCCCTCCCCCACGATGTGGGCGGCGAAATCCAGGTAGATCTGCTTCCCCGTCAGGTTGTAGGTACGCACCACCGGCTCCAGGATGGAGCTGGCGTTCAGACCACGCCAGTAGTTGCTGGTGTAGGTTACGGGGGTCTTGCCCTCCGCCCGATCCCCAACGATCGCCATCAGGGCGCCGATCTGCCCCTCCACGCAGGCAAGCACCTGGGCGTTGAAGTCCTCGTCGGGGGAAATCTCCATAAAATACTGCATGCCAAGGATCACGTACTTCCGGCACCACAGGTCCCATCCCGAAAGCTCCGCCTCCCGGGTGTAGCTGGAAATGCGCCCGTCGGCGTCAGCGGCGGCCATCATATCGGCCACCGTGTCCCGCAGCACGGCAAACAGGGCCGGGTCCCGGGTCACTTCGTAAACAAAGGTGGCTCCCCGCATCATTTTGCCCCAGTATTCGCCCCGCCAGCCCCGGTCGGAAACATCGGTGTGCTCCACAAACTGGCGCACGAACCGGGCCCACATATCGGGGTGCAGGAGTTGAAATTCGGTGATGAAATCCAGGGTCTCGGCCACACGCCCGGAAAGGGTCATGGTGGCGGCGGGATCCAAAAAGAGGGTATCGAACTTTTCCCGGGTGGCGTAGGCACTGCCGGGGGCATAAATAGACATAGAATCGGCCTCCTTGGGTGATTTTCCTGCATTATACCACATTCCCCCGGGAAACACAATGAGCAATGGAAAATGAGCAATGGACAATGGTTGCAGGCGCCTTGCGGCACTCCATTGGAGTATAAAAAAACACGATTGTATTTTGCGTGCCTAAATGTAGGGGCCGATGCCCACATCGGCCCGCCCCATGCCGTTTGCGGCATGGGGAATGGGATTTGTGCAAAACCAAATCCGCCGCACCTGCGGTACGTCGGCGGGACGGGAAACCCGTCCCCTACTACCCCTCCGCCCCTTCGGGGCACCTCCCCTGACAAGGGGAGGCATGGAGGCGGGTGCGTCACAGGGGATTATCCTTATCGTGGGGGCGATTCGTGAATCGGCCCCTACTGACAAGGGAGAGCCAAATCCGCCGCACCGATGGTGCGGACGGCGGGAACGGGAAACCGACCATTTGCACAAACCTCCCAGCCCCCACCTCCACAAAAAACACAGGCGCGGCCGGGAGGAATGGCCACGCCTGTTATATTAAACCTTCACGCGGAAAACCGAGGAACAACCGGGGCATTTCACCTGGTGCTCACCCTTCTTCCGGGGAAGCCTCAGCACGGTTTTGCAGCTGGGGCAGGCCCGGTAAACGTGGGTCTTTCGGTACTTGATCTTGTTTTTTTGGAGGAGAATCCATTTTTTGACGCGCCCGAAAAACACCATGAACTTGTAGTTTTCTGCGCTCCGTTTGTTGGTGTTGCGGGAAAGGAAGCGGAAAAACATCCACCACAGCATCACCATCTCCAAAAGCACCAGGGTCACCGACCCTGCCAGGAGATTGATAAAATAGAGCACCATGGATGCGGCAAACAACACCCGGTTCAGGGTGTCCATGCCGTATCGGCCCATCATAAAGCGGGCCAGCGAGTCCCGAAGGCGTGCAAACATATATAAAAAATCCTTTCTATTGCTCGCTCCCCGGGTTTACCCGCCGCCCCCCGCCCAAAGCAGAGAAGACGAGGGGCGGCGCATCAGAGACAAAACGAGAGAGAGTTCTTGTTTTTTTTGGTCTTCCGATGATACCATTATACCCGGGTAAGTTCAAATCATCCTCAAGTTTTGAGGAATTTTGGTTGATATTGGGTTGAAGTTTTTTGCCAAACAGACGGCAAGGTCATGCTTCCTCCATGGGGGAAGTGCCCGGCCAGGACACGGTAAACCGACTGCCAACCCCAACTTCGCTTTCCACCGTGATGACCGCCCCGGTGGCTTCGGCAATCCGGCGGCACAGAGCCAGGCCCAGTCCGTGCCCCTGGGCGTGGTGGGACCGGTCGGCCTGGTAAAATTTATCGAAGATCCGCTTTTGCACCTCTTCGCTCATGCCAATGCCGGTGTCGGCCACAGAAAACACCATCCCGGCGGCGTTTTCCTCCAGGGTAATGGTAACCCGCCCTCCTGCCGGGGTGTACTTGCAGGCGTTGGAGATCAGGTTTTGCACCAATTCCCGCACCAACCCCTCGGGGCCGGTGTAGGTCACCTCGGCAAGCTCGGGGAGAAGCTCCAGCTCCTTTTTTCCCCAGATGGGCTCCAGGTCCAATATGGCACACCGCACCGTTTCGGTCATATCAAAGGGGGTGTTTTCCGGGACGTAGGCCCCGTTTTCCAGCTTGGACAACAGCAGAATGTGCCCCGTCAGGTCGGAAAGGCGGCGGGCCCCCTCCCGGATGCGTCCGGCGTATTCCGCCCGCTCCTCCTCGGTCAGGTCGGGGTCGGAAAGAAGGGTGGCGTAGCCCTCGATGGAGGCCAGGGGGGTCTTGAATTCGTGGGACACGTTGGCAATAAAGTCCTCCCGGAGGGTCTCGGTGGCCGAAAGCTCGACGATCATACTGTTGAAGTTTTTGTAAAGGGAGTCGATTTCCTCAATCTGGGGGGCAGTTTCAATTTTCACCGAAAAGTCACCCTTTGCCACCTGCTTGGTGGCTTCCGACAGGGTTTCGATGGGCTTCAGGATCCGGTTTGCCACAAAATAGGTCAGGATGGAGGCCACCCCCGCACTGACCAGATAGAGCACCAGGATGAACATCAGGGGGTTGGCGGTGAGCATCAGGGAGAAAATACCAAGTCCCCGGAAGCAGATCAACAGGGTTCCCGCCAAAAGCACCGAAAAGCCCAGACATACGAAAATGATGTAGGCAAAATGCCCCCGCAGGTGGGGATAGCTGGGGGAGGGGGGCTCGAAGGGCTCGGGACGGCGCTTCATTTCTTCACCGCCTTGTATCCCAGCCCCCGGACGGTGACGATCTCAAAATCCGGATTGTCCCGGAATCGGTCCCGCAGGCGGTTGATGTGCACGTCCACCGTGTGGGTCTCGCTGGCGCTGTCCACCCCCCAAATGTCGTCCATGATCTGCTGGCGGGTGAAGATCCGGCCGGGTGCGGCAAGCAGCTTGAAAAGCAGCAGAAATTCCTTCTGGGGCAGGTCGGTAACCCTGTTTCCCACGGTGACCCCCAGGGAGGCAAAGTCCAGGGTGGTACTGCCGATGGTCAGGGTTTGCCCTAAGCCGCCCTTGGCCCGGCGCAGCAGCGCCCCCACCCGGAGAACCATTTCGTTCACGTCCACCGGCTTCACCATGTAATCGTCGGCGCCGCTGGCAAAGCCTGCCTGCTTGTCCAGGAAGGCGCTTCGGGCGGTAATCACCATCACCGGCAACCCGGGAATCAGATCCCGGGCCTCCCGGGTCAGGGTGAAGCCGTCCATGCCGGGCATCATCACGTCGGTGAGCATCAGGTCCACTTTTTCGTCCTCTATTTTTTGGAGTGCGTCCTCCCCGCTTGGGGAGAGGATGGCGGTATAGCCCGCCCGCTCCAACACTTTCACAAAAAGACGCCCCAGATCGGGGTCATCCTCCACAACTAAAATCCGAAACATAATTATTTTCCTCCTTGGGAAGGGTGGGGCAGGAGTCATCCTGTCCCCTTATCCAGGAATTATATCACAAAGCAGGAGGTTTTTCAATGATGGCGGCGGAAATTGCAGGCTTTGCATCGACCCCTGCGGCGAAAACCTACCGGGTAGGTCATATGCGATCGATCCGCATGTAGGGGCGATTCACGAATCGCCCGCCCCCTACGGTGCGAAGACCTACCGGGTATGTCGTAGGGGCCGTACTAAGGGCCGAAAGGCCCGCATGTCGGCCCGTCCCCATGCCGCTTGCGGCCTGGGAAATGAAAACCGTACAAAACCCGGTCCGCCGCACCTGCGGTGCGGACGGCGGGACGGGAAACCCGTCCCCTACGATACGAAAATCCACCGGGTACGGCATAATGACCTGGTTTTGCGTTAGCAAAATTTTCGGGCCGGTGGGGCCCAAAAAAATGGTCATATGCGATCGATCCGCATTTGCGGAGCGATCAAGTAGGGGCCGTACTAAGGGCCGAAAGGCCCGCATGTCGGCCCGCCCCCCATGCCGCTTGCGGCCTGGGGGAATGATTTGTGCGAAACCAAATCCGCCGCACCTGCGGTGCGTCGGCGGGCCGATGTGGGCATCGGCCCCTACTGACAAGGGAGAGCCAAATCCGCCGCACCGATGGTGCGGACGGCGGGACGGGAAACCCGTCCCCTACGGTGCGAAAAATCTACCGGGTACGGGCGTCCTCAATGGCCCATGTTCCACGGGAAAACCTGACGCCTTCCGTTGCCTTTGCAATCCTCCTGTGCTATAATATAAGAAAAAACACAAATGCAGGAGGATTCTCTTATGGCTCGTTCCGGCAAACCCCTCAACGTAACCGACGAATCCCGCAGTGCCGCCATGACCATCATTCTTTTGGCCTGGCCGGTGCTGGTGGAGCAGATTTTCACCACCCTGGTCAGCTTTGCCGATACCGCCATGGTGGGCTCCCTGGGAGCCGGTGCCACCGCATCGGTTTCCATCAGCAATTCCCCCATCTTCCTGATCAACGGCATCATCATGTCTCTGGGGGTTGGCATCACCGCCCTGGTGGCCCGGGCCACCGGTGCGGGCAATACCCAGCAGGTGAAAACCCTCATGCGTCACGCCATCCTGGTGCTTTTGTACGTGGGTCTTCCTCTGGCTGTGCTGATTCTCTGTCTTTACCGGGCGATCCCCCTGTGGATGGGTGCGGGTGCGGACATTCTGGACAGCGCCGCCACCTATAACCTGATCGTTTCGATCGGCCGTCCCTTTATGATCATCTCCATGATTCTGAATTCGGCATTCCGGGGCTATGGCGACACCAAAACCCCCATGATTCTGAATCTGGTGATGAACATTGTCAACGTGATCTTCAACTTCCTTTTGATCTATCCCACTCGGGAGCTCTCGGTGCTGGGGGTGACCTTCACCATGTTTGGTGCGGGCTGGGGCGTGGCCGGTGCCGCCGTGGCCACCGCTTTGGGTATGTTCCTTTCGGGTGTGATGGCCCTTACCGTGGCCTTCCGTAAATCCAACCGTTACCGGGTCAGCATCACCCGCAAGGCGGACTTCCTGCCCGACAAGGCTCTGACCAGGCAGGTATTCAAAATCAGCCTGCCCGCCATGCTGGAACGAATCTGCATGTCCTCCTCCGGCATTCTGGTCACCAGCAGTGTGGCCACCCTGGGCACCCTGAATATCGCCGCCAATAGCCTGTGTCTGTCCGCCGAATCGTTGTCCTACATGCCCGCCTTCGCCTTCCAAATGGCCATCACCACCTTGGTGGGTCAAGCCCTTGGGGCAAAAAAGCCGCATCTGGCCGAAAAATTCGTCCGCACCACCCAGCTCATGGGGATTGCGGTTATGTGCCTGACCGGTTTGGGACTGTATATTTTCGCAGAGGAGCTGATCGGGATTTTTACTCCCGACCAGGAGGTCATTGTTATTGCCGCCCGGTGTCTGCGGCTTATGGCCCTGATCCAGCCGCCCCAGCTGATGGCATGGGTCTACGGCGGTGCTCTGCGGGGTGCCGGTGACACCAAATCCATCTTCTACATCGGTGCCTTCACCAACTGGGGCATCCGAACCCTCTTCTCGGTGCTGGCCATCCGGGTCTTCCATCTGGATCTTTATGCCGCCTTCGTCTTTATGAGTGTGGAAATCCTGGTGCGGCTCTTCCTTTTGTACCTGCGCTACCGCTCCGGCAAGTGGAAGACCATCATGCAAAAAATGGAAAAACAACCAGGCTAACGAAACAATATGTTTTTCGGTCGTTCTTCGTATCATTTCGAGCTCTTACATATAAATCTAAATCATCCGCGCAGCGGATACCTTCGGCACCTATTCACCATTCACTATTACTTATTACCTAATCGACAAGTTTCGAGAGAAGAGTGAAAAGTGAAGAGTTAAGAGTGAAAAAGTAAAATCGACAAGCTTCTGTCGAAACCTGTCGATTTTTGGCTATGGGCTACGAAAAAGATATTTTCGGCAGTTTTTCGTATGAATTCGAACTCTCACATATAAATCTAAATCATCCGCGCAGCGGATACCTTCGGCACCTATTCACCATTCACTATTACTTATTACCTAATCGACAAGTTTCGAGAGAAGAGTGAAAAGTGAAGAGTTAAGAGTGAAAAAGTAAAATCGACAAGCTTCTGTCGAAACTTGTCGATTTTTGTCTATGGGCTACAAAAAAGATATTTATGCCATTTTTGCGTATGAATTCGAACTCTCGCAATAAATTCTAAATCATCCGCAAAGCGGATACCTTTACTTCTTCACTATTCACTATTACTTATTACCTAATCGACAAGTTTAAAAAAAGAGAAGAGTGAAAAGTGAAGAGTTAAGAGTGAAAAAGCAAAATCGACAAGCTTCTGTCGAAACTTGTCGATTTTTGGCGGAGGGTGTGGGATTCGAACCCACGTGGGTGTGCCCCAAACGGTTTTCAAGACCGCCTCGTTATGACCGCTTCGATAACCCTCCATAACTTTGGTATTATAACACACCCCAAATCGCTTGTCAACCGGCGAAAAGAAAGATATTGCCGCCGGGCACCCCAACCCTCTATATGGTGGAAATCCCGGAGAATAGCACCGGCTGGAAGCTCTCCAAAAGCCGGTTTGCAAAATCGGATAGGATCAAAGGGCACCGGTTCAGGGTGCCCTTTTGCATGGTGGTTATGGTGCGGGGAAATGGCCGCAGGGTCACAATTGGGTGAAAACCTGCTGATGCAGGGCAAGCTTGACCCGTTCGAAATCTCCAATTTCGGGACACTGGAAGGCCACCACCAGCCCCTTTTCGGGCAGAACGGTGGTCACCTGGCCGTAGGCCCCGTCGGCCCGGTAGGCGCCGGGGTAGGGGGAGAGCCAGAATTGATAGCCGTAGCCGCATTTCCAGATGTTCCCCTCCGGGTTGTCGCCGGTGTCGATCTGCAGGGAGGAAGCCGCCTTGACCCAATCCTCCGACACAATGCGCCGTCCGCCGAAGGTACCGCCGTTGAGGTACACCTGGCCGATCTTGAGCATATCGGAGAGGGTCATGAACATGCCGCCCCCGCCGATGGGATGCCCCATGGGGCAGTTTTCCCACATGGGCCAACCCTGGGAAAGGGGAGCAAAGACCTTCTCATAAAGATAGGAACCCAGGTTCATTCCCACCGCCTTTTCGATCATGCGGCCGGCCAGAATGCTGTCGGCGGTGGAGTATAAGAAGTGCTTGCCGGGCTCGTCCAACATGGGCTGACCCAGCATGTAGGCCATATAGTCGGGGAAACCGGCACCCTTTCGGCGGTCGGCCCCCATCAGGAGGGGCTTGCCGAAGCCGCTGGACATGGTCAAAAGATCCCGCAGGGTGATGCGAAGCAGTCTTTCATCCGGAGAAGAGGGGAGGGCCTCCGGGAAGAAGTCGGCAAGCCGGTCGGTCAGGGAAAGCTTCCCTTCGTCAATGGCGATTCCGGCGGCGGTGGCCATGTAGCTTTTGGTGTGGGAATAGATGTTCCGGGGCAGTTCGGGAATGAAGCAGTGCTTGAAAAGCAGGGCTTCCCCGTCTGCCAGGGCGATCCCCTCGATGGGCAGCTGTTCCGCCTCCGCCCGGGCGACGAATTCCTTCAAAATGGATTCCCAATGCATGTGTAGTCTCCTTTCGGTTCTCTGTTTTCTCCATTATAGCAAAAGACTGGGAAAAAGAAAAGCCTCCCGGTTTGAAAAAACCGAAAAAATCAGGACGGTTGACCGGGAAAAGGGGAGGTGGTATAATGGAAAAAACAGCAACAGGAAGGAAAACGGCTATGGAAGAATGGACCCGGAAGGAAAAGAACCCTGAGGAAAAGAAGAAGGACCTGTTTTTGCGGCAGAAGCGAACCCTGGACCTCTTTCTGGAGCGGGGCGCCATTTCCCGGAAGCAGTACGAAAAAAGTCTTGGTGACCTGGTCGAGAAGATGGGCATGCAGAGCCTGATGGAAGAAAAATGAAGAAAAATACACGGAGTTGCCTGTAAAAGGGCGAGACGGAGGGAGAAAGATGGCATATACACCCATTCCTACCACCCTTGAAAAACTCACGAACCGCCACCCCTACGAACCGCCACCCCTACGAACATAATACCAAAATCCCCATGTAGGGGCGATCTGTGATCGCCCGCCGAACCTGCCAACACGGGCGACCGCAGGTCGCCCCTACGATGGGAAAACCTGCCGGGTAGGGCATAATGACCTGGTTTCCCGTGAGGGAAATTTTCGGGCCGGTGGGGCCCGAAAAAACGG
>SVKS01000101.1 GCA_015068345.1 Oscillospiraceae bacterium | reverse complement strand
GTCGTGGCAGGGGGTGATCTTTACGCAGCCGGTACCGAATTCCTTGTCAACGTATTCGTCGGCAACCACGAGGATTTCCCGGTTGCACAGGGGCAGAATCAGCTTTTTGCCGATGATATCGGTGTAGCGCTCATCCTCCGGGTTGACCGCAACGGCGGTGTCACCCAGCAGGGTTTCGGGGCGGGTGGTGGCAATGGTCAGGAAGCGGGTGGGATCATCGGCGAAGGGGTAGCGGATGTGCCAGAAGGCACCTTCCTGCTCGGAGTATTCAACCTCCGCATCCGACAGGGCGGTGGTACAGTTGGGGCACCAGTTGATGATACGCTCACCCTTGTAGATCAGACCCTTTTCGTAAAGCGAAACGAAAACCTCACGAACCGCCTTGCTGCAGCCTTCGTCCATGGTGAAGCGTTCCCGCTCCCAGTCGCAGGAGGAGCCCAGCTTTTTGAGCTGGTTGACGATGTTGCTGCCGTAAAGGTTCTTCCAGTCCCAAACCTTTTCTAAGAAGGCTTCCCGGCCGTAGTCGTAGCGGGTCTTGCCTTCCTTTTCCCGGATCTCGGCTTCCACCTTGATCTGGGTGGCAATACCGGCGTGGTCGGTGCCGGGCATCCACAGGGCTTCGTAGCCCTGCATCCGCTTGGTGCGGATCAGAATGTCCTGGAGGGTCTCGTCCAGGGCGTGACCCATGTGGAGCTTACCGGTGACGTTGGGAGGGGGGATCACGATGGTGAAGGGTTCCTTGTCACTCTTCTCGTCGGCGTGGAAAGCCCCGGAAGCGAGCCATTCGCCGTAAATACGATCCTCTGTTGCTTTCGGATCGTAGATCTTGGAAAGTTCTTTTGCCATGTTGTTCTATCATCCTTTCGGTAAAATGTTCTTGAGAGGTTGTTTGAAAATAAAAACACCTCCCGCCCCAAACTGGGACGAGAGGATTTCTCACGCGGTACCACCCGGTTTCGTCTGCCACAGGGGACAGACGCACTTTGTTTCGGCACAATCATGCCGTAGCCCATGGTAACGGAGGCGGCCGTAGGAACTTACTGAAGTTCAGTCCCTCTGCTCACAAGTGACTTCCCATACCCCGTCCGCCGCTCCCCGCTCTCAGTCACGACAGGGGCTCCCTTTGACGCGGAAGTGTGGTACTCTTCTTGCTCACTGCATGTAACGATATGTTTCTTTTTCAAAGTATATCAAAGAGCTTCGGTTTTGTCAAGCACTTTTTCCGGGGTTTTTGTCCGCTGAATGGGATAAAGTTCCCCTTCCCGGTCGCAAACCAGACCCCCGGAAAGCCCCGGCAGATGGGGGCCCAGGTCCAGCCGGGCCATGCTGTGGCCCGAAAGCCGCTTGGAAATGGGGGGTTTTTGGATGTAATCCTTGCCGTATAGGAAGCGGAGGAATTCATCGTACCCCCGGGGCACCGGAAGGTTGGTCCCCTGGTAGGGCAGTTCCCAAACCTCGTCAAACCATTCGGCGGGGAAGGCCCCCTTGAAGATGTAGTAGCCCAGGGAATCCAAAAGAAAACCGGTATCCTTTTTATTGTAGAATTTGGCGACGAAATCCAAAAGTCTGTGGTAAAAGCCCAGGGGGAAGAGCCGCATCAGGGGCAGGACCCAACCGTGGCGAATCCCTTCCGGATCGTTCCACCAGCGCACGTAGGAAGCCCGGGCCAGAAGCCGCAGGAGCTTTCCGTGGAGCTTTTGCATTTTGGGGGAGGCACTGGTTTTGTCGTAAACGAACACGTCCAGGAAGACCCCGTCGGAAAGCCCTTCAAAATGGCTGGAATATTCGGTGCTGAAAATGCTGTCCTTCAGGCGGATTTTGTCGAAAATGTAGCCGAAGTCCCGATCGTAGTGCCGGGAGGCGTATTCGTACTGATCCGAAAGGGCATCGGGACAGATTTCCCGGAAGCGCTCGTAGTCCTCCCGGAGCATGGCAATATCCACGTCGTCATCCCAGGGAATGGGACCCCCGTGGCGCACCCCGCCCAAAAGGTTTCCCGATACCAAAAAGTAGGAAATGCCGTTTTCCCGGCAGATCCGGTCCACTTCCAGAAGCATTTCGGTTTGCAGGGTCTGCAGGGAGGCCAGTTTGCCATCATAGGTTTCAAGCTTACGGGCCATGTCGTAGTCGCTTGTGCCCGAAAGAGAACAGGCGGTGCGGTAAATCTCGTCTTCCAAATCGGTCTGGGGAGTGGCTTTGAAAAGGGAGGAAATCTTGTGGAAGGAAAGGGCGTGGTAGGTGGCTCCTTTTTTGCCGGCCTTAATGCCCAGGGAAAGGGCGTTTTGGAAATAGGTCTTGTTGAGCAGATAGGCGATATCTCCCACCTCAGCATGGGAGGAAAGGGCGTGGTAAACGTTGCCCGGCTTTCCCTCTGCCATAACCTTGAAAATCGAAAGGGCGGCCTGGGTGATGGAGGTGAAGCTTTCCACCCGGCGGCTGTTTTCGGTTGCAAGAATACCATTTTGTTTGCCCATCTCCAAAAGCTCGGTAAGCTTCATGTGGTTCGGCGGGGTTAAACCGGGACCGTAGAGACCGGGAATACGAACCTCCCGCAGGTCGTAGGCAGCTTTGGCAAGCAGTGCCCGAAGCAGTTCTTCCCGCATAAACAGGCGGCCTTCGGGGCTGTCCTCGGGATGCTCCGCCAAAAGCAGGGTCAATTCCCCCTCTGCCAGGGCCTTTGCCCCGGTGGGGAAGGGGTTCATGGCACCCAAAATGGGGGTGAAGAGGAAAACGCTGTCGGTAAGCTGGGTAAAAGCTTTCAGGGCCGGGGCCAGCAGGGCGGCCGGGGAGGGGTCGTCCGAAAGATAGAGCATGACCCAGGGGGTGTCCCCCTCCCGGGGGAAGGTATCCGAAAGGGTCAGGGACTTGCTTTCGGCAAACAGAGCTTCCTCCGCCGGGGTCATGGGACCGGCCTTTACCAGGTGCACCCTGGCAACCAACCCGGTCTTCAGCACCCCATGGGCCAAAATGGCGGCAAAGGGAGCAAGGGCGGGGGAAAGGTCGTTTACAATACAAAGCTCCCGCTCCTCCAGTGCCAGGGCAATATCTTCCCGGCAGGCGGCGGAGATGCGGTTGATTTCGTCAAAAATAAAGGGGTTTGGCATGAAATAACACTACTTTCGTGGTATGGATTGGTTAGGACATATAGGCGTCGTAGGCGTCCATGACGGTTTTGGTGTCGCCGAACATACGGGCTTCCCCTGCATCCAGCCACAGAACCTTGTTGCAAAGCTCCCGGATCTGGCTGGAGGAATGGGATACCAGGATCACGGTGCGGTCCTGGTGACCGATCATTTCCTTCATGCGGTTGAAGCTTTTTTTCTTGAATTTGGCGTCACCCACGCTCAAAACCTCGTCCACCAGAATGACGTCGGTTTCCATGGTGACCGCAATGGCGAAGGAAAGCTTGGAGTGCATGCCGCTGGAATAGGTCCGCACCGGCCGGTCGATGAACTCCCCAAGCTCGGAAAATTCAATGATATCCTCCATCTTGGACTGGATCTCTTTCTCGGTAAAGCCCATGAGCATACCGGTGAGCAGGATGTTTTCCCGGCCGGAAAGATCCCGCTGGAAGCCAAGACCCACCGCAAGCAGGCTGACGGTGTTGCCGTGCAGATCCACACTGCCCTCGTTGGGGGCAAAAATGCCGCCCACCGCCTTCAACAGGGTGGATTTACCGCTTCCGTTTTTGCCCACCAGGCCCAGGATATCTCCTCTCTCCAGGGTGAAGCTGACCCCTTTCACTGCCTCGAATTCCTTGAGGGGGGCTTCTCCCTTATGAAGGAGGTTGCGCTTGATGGAATAGCGCTTCAAAAGACGATACCGGATCGAAAGATCCTTCACTTCAACGACGATGTTACTCAACTTAAATCACCTTAACGTAACTGTTTTCTTCTTTGTAGATTTTCCGGATGCCAAGCATGGAAAGGAGCAACCCGATCACAAACCACACCCCAAGGGCGGGAAGGTCGGGGGCCTGCCCGTAGATCAGAACATCCCGGGCGGCGGTGATGACGCAGGCCATGGGATTGAGCCGCACCAGGATGGGGCCGTAGTGGGCCAGACGGGATTCAATGCTGTAAAAGATGCCGGTGACGTAGAACATGGCCCGCAGGGCAATATCCACCACGTTGGTCAGGTCGTCCACGTACACCCCGTAATGAAGAAGGAAGCAGGAAAAACCGAAGGTGACCGCCACCATGACTACCAGAATCAGGGGAAACCACAGAATGTTCCAGCTGAGGGGCACCCACCACACCACCATCATGGCAAAGACAATGGCAAAGGAAATGGCCATTTTGAAGGCGTTGGTCCACATATTGATGAAAATCAGAATGTATTTTGGCAGGTACACCCGGGAAATGGTGGGCTTGTTGGCCTTCACCACCCGCACCGCCGAAGCCAGGGTGCGCTTGAAAAAGTCCCACAGGGAGATACCGATGAAGATGAAAATAGGGAAATACTGCTCCTTGGACTTGAAAATGTAGCCGAAGACGATGGTGTAGATCAGCATGAAGCACAGGGGATCCAGCACCCACCACACCCAGTTGAGGAAGGAGCTTGCTACCTCGTTTTTGAGCTGGAAGCGGGCGGCCTTCACCGAATAGGGAAAATATTTTTTAATATCGAAAATGGCTTGTTTGAACACGGGGACACCTCATATATGGAAAATTTTGCCACTTGTGGAAAGAAAAACCGATTGGAGTCAAAATTGTACAATATTTTATATTACTATATCATATTGTGTCATGTTTTGCAAGGGAGAAAATCCGGAGAAAGGGGAATCGGAGGCGGGGCGTCGGGCACTGGAAATGACGCAAGCCCCCCGGGGGCACGTCGTGATTCCCGGGAGAATTGGTGCAATCCGGTATCCGCAAAGGAGCAAACAAAAAGCGGCCCCTTTGCCTCCCTCCGAGAGGGAGGGGGACCGCGTTAGCGGTGGAAGGAGTCTGCGTGATTTTGAGTCCAGATCAACTTGATGGTAACGCAATCTCCCTCAGTCACCTTCGGTGACAGCTCCCTCCCGGAGAGAGCCTTGGGTGCTACCGCGCCGATGCATAACAAAAACCGACCTATGAGTATAGCATAGGTCGGTTTGACTGTTTTATGAGCAACTGTAGAATGCCACCGGCTCTTTTGTGTTCGAAAACGGTTTACTTAGAGGCGTCCACAATGGCCTTGCAGGCTTCGTAGTAGATGCCAACGTCCACCGAGTAGGACATGTACTTGACACCGGCGTCCTTCCACATGGCGCAGGTTTCCGGGGTGTCCACGAAGGTGCCAACGATGATGCCCAGTTCGGCGCAACGGTTGGCAATTTCCTTCATCTTGGCGATGACGGTGGGGTGGGTGACCTGGCCGGGAACGCCCAGGGACTGGGACAGATCGTAGGGCCCGATGAAGATGATGTCGATGCCGGGAACAGCCAGGATCTCGTCCAGGTTGTCGATGGCCTTCTGGCCTTCCAGCTGGAGGATCACCAGGATCTGGTTGGCGTTTTTGAAGTATTCGCTCCGTTCCATGGAGGAATAGTTGGCGGCGCGGACGAAACGGCAGACGCCGCGTTCACCGGCAGGGAAGAAGCGGGCGTGGGCAATGGCGGTCTTGGCGTCTTCGGCGCAGGTGATCTGGGGAACCTGAACGCCCAGGGCACCGATATCCAGAGCCTTGCCGATGCTGGGTTCGGTGAAGTCCTGCACCCGGATGACGGGCAGCATGCCGGTCACTTCGGCGGCGCGGATGTTATTCTGCATGGCCTGGTAGGTGACAGGGCCGTGCTCGGTGTCCAGAATGGCAAAGTCAAAGCCTGCGTAGCCGCTGGCTTCGATGAAGGCGGGGTCGCCGGTTTTGCAGAAGGGGCCGAATACGGGGCCTTCGGCGATCTTTTTACGGAAGCTTTCCAGAATGTCCAGTTTCATAAGGGCATGATCCTTTCTTTTCATAACGCATGGAATTTGTATGGTTCTATTCTACCACGGGCGGTGGGGTAAATCAAGAGGGAGGCGAAAAAAAGGTTGAAAGATGAGCTCCACTTGCGTATAATATAGGTAAGCCCCTTATTCCTTTGGCAGGGTGTAGGCGTAGCCTCTGTTTCCCTGCCGCTCACGGGTGACCAGGGAAAAGTGATGGAGCAGGGTCATCAGGCTTTGGGCGCTGTCCAGGTGGCATTTTGCCGCCAGGGCGACGTCCTTTGTGGTAAAGCCATCCGCCAGGTTCTCCGGCAAAAACTGCAGAAGATCCCGGGGACAGGTGATATACCAGGCATCCGCCAACTCCCGGGGGATGGTGTCGGTCTTTTTGCCCCGTTTACCCTTTTCGGTGAAGGGGCGCAGGTCGGTGACGTCCAGGTAGGGCACCCAAACCCGCAGATTGTCGTTTGCAAGCAGATCCCGGATGGGGGAAAGGGAAAGAGCAATATCCTGGGGGTACCCCCGGCGTGGGGTAATGCGCACCGAAAGGAACTCCCCGGTTTCGGGGTCGTATTTTGCGGTGTAATGCCGCCGGATCAGGGGACACACCAGGGTCACCCGGCTGTGCTCCAGAAAATGGGTCAGCTTGGCCCGCATACGGAAGACCTGGCTGGTTTGGATTTCGCAAATTTCTTCGCCGTTACAAATATCGGCCACAAACCGACCCACCGGTACCTCGTGATAATTGGTATCGGGCTCGATATACTGCTTCAAAAAGGCGTGCATCGACCGCTCGTTGTAGGTGCCGATGGAGGACTGAGTTCTGGCAAAGTTTTCCAGGGCGTAGGCAAACCGTTCCGGGGCGGGGGCGGCAAAATCAATCATAATCAAATACCCTCCGGGGATGAATCAAACAAAAGAAAGGAATCGAACATGGACGAACTGATCAAGGGCAATTCCATTATGGAAGCCCTGCTTCAAAGGGCAGAACACCCTGCGGAATACGAAAAGGTAGCTTCGGCATTCGAGGTTTTCGAATTTGCCGACGGGGAACCGGTGTATGAGGACACCGATATCCGGGACGACGGTCTGTATATTATTATAGACGGAACCGTCCAAATAAGCAACCGTCAGGGAAAATATTTATACTCTCTCCGCGCCGGGGACTTCTTTGGGGCGGACGCCCTCTTCAAGGTTGGGGAGGAACGGGGGGAAAACGCCAAGGCAGCGGGAAAGCTCCTGGCGGCCGCCCTGTCGGTGGAGGCGTATACCGCCCTGCGGGAGGAGGACCCCCATCTTTCGGTCTATCTTTCCAACTGTCTCTTCAATAAATATGACGGCGACTTCAAGCAAACCGAAACCCGCAACGCCGAAAAGGAACGGGGGGCCAAGGGCATCCTGTTCGCTCTGCTTCTCCTCTTCTTTGCCTCCTATTATAGCAATATGCTTACGGTGGTGGCGGGAAGCGAAGGGATCGGCCTGGGAGCCATCATTGTCTATTACCTGGGTATCGTGGGATTGATCGCTCTGTGGTTCATCGTGGGCAAAATCCCCAAGCTGGAAATGGGCTTTGGGAACTACCTCACCTGGAATGATACGGTGATCAATCTTGGGGTACTGGTGGAAATGGTTGCCCTCTTCTTCTTTGGGGCTATGCTGGCCGACAGCGGGATTTTCCCCGAATTGGTCACCCTTTCGGAGGTCACCGGTACCGGTTATTTTGCCTTCATTATTATGACGGTGATCTACACCCTCATCTTCATCATCTGCACCGGCTTCCTGCCCACGGCGGTGCGCTTCCTCCTGCCCGGTAAGCTGGGCCGGGGGCTCTCCTACGTGGTGCCCGCCCTCTTTGCCATGGTGATCTTCGGGGCCATCGGCGGCGCCGTTTCCGCCCTGTGGCTGGGAATTACGGTGCTTTCCTTCACGGCGGTACGCATCAAAACCGGCAATACCGGCCCCGCCTGTGTGGCCTTTGTCATTGCCCTTCTGATCGGCACCTTCGCCTTCCATATTACCTATATCCCCCTGATGTACGCGGTATAATCAAAAATCGGCACGCCAAAGCGTGCCGGTTTTTTGAAATGGAAAATTGGCACCCCGTCCCTACGGCGGCTTGATCGACCACTTTGTCGTAGGACGGGGCCTTGGTCCCGCCGTTTGATTGGTGTAGTGAAGTCAATTCGATGTGAGGTATGATATAATGGAACAGAAAATCAGGCGAGACTTGAATATGGGAGACAATCTGCGGCGGTTGCGTACAGAAAAGGGAATCTCCCAGGAAAAGCTGTGTGCGGAACTGCAACGCCGGGGGTGTGATATTGGCAGAACGACCTATGCGAAATATGAAGCAGGGGAACTAAACATTCGTGCCAGTGTAATCGTAGCGTTGAAAAAGATTTATCATTGCCAATACGATGACTTTTTCCTGGGACTGGATGGTATGGAGGAATCATTGTCGGAGGATTGATCGAAAAGCAAAGGGGAGGTGCCAATGGAAAAGCAAAAAGAAAATATCATCTATTCCGAACCCTTGCGGGTACCGGGACTGACCCTGGAGGTGAGCCTGGTGAACGGGAAAATGGTTTCCCGGGTCACCGACATCGAAATGGGGGAGGAATACCGTCTCCACGCCATTCCGGGGGGCAGCAACGCCTTTTCGGACCTGGTGCGGGAGGAGGTGGAGGAGGTCCTTACCAAGCTTCGGGAGGGAGAAAAGAAGTCGGAACCCACTCGGGAGGGGGAGGTATTTGCCCTGGCAAAGGAACGCTTCGGTACCGAACCGGAATATCCGTGGGCCGATTCGGATGCGGCGGTGCTACGCCGGGGGGATACGAAAAAATGGTACGCCGTTTTCCTGAACGTGGCAGGGGAAAAGCTGGGGCTTACCGGCCGGGGCGTCCTTCGGGTGGTGAATCTGCACGCCGACCCAGGGAAAGTACCGGAGCTGCTTTTGAAACCGGGGCATTTTCCGGCTTTTCATATGAATAAAAAGTCCTGGGTGACTCTGCTTCTGGATGGAAGCGTGCCCATGAAGGATTTGGCGGAGGAGCTTTCGGAAAGTTATCGACTGGGAGGAAAAGAGAAGAAAAAAACTCTTGCAAAATGACCTGAAATAGGGTATACTATATGGACGATCCGATTTTGTGCGCATCTCCGCTGTCCGGGGAAGTAGCGGTGCCCTCGACCCGCAATCCGCTATAGCGGGGGAGACCGTCGCCCTCGGGGCGTACTGTGTATAGCGTCCGTCCCGCGTTGCTTATGACCGGGCGGTCCCGCGCAACGAAAGCCCACGAACCATGTCAGGCGGGGAACCGAGCAGCATTAAGAGGTGTCTTTCGTGTGCCGTGGGGCTGCCGCCCGCGAGGTATTCGCGTGCCGGCTCCCTTTATACAGTCGTTTCAAAGGCGGCTGCGGGGGTGCGCAGAAAGTCGGATCTTCTTTATTCTGTCACGGAGGTGTGTTATGAGCGAAACCCTGTACTTAAAATGGAGACCCCGCACCTTCCGGGACGTGGTGGGCCAAAACCGGGTGGTGGAGGTTTTGAAAAACCAGTCGGCCACCGATCGCTTTGCCCATGCCTACCTTCTGTGCGGCACCCGGGGCACCGGTAAGACCACCTGTGCCCGAATCCTGGCCAAGGCGGTGAACTGCCGCCACAAGGTGGACGGAGACCCCTGCGGGGTCTGTGACGTTTGCCGGGGCATCGAAAACGGGGATTACCTGGACGTCATCGAAATGGATGCCGCATCCAACAACGGCATCGAGGATATGCGTGACCTGAAGGAGAAATCCATCTACAACCCCTCCGGCGGGGGAAAAAAGGTCTACATCATTGACGAGGTGCACATGCTGTCCACCTCCGCCTTCAACGGATTTTTGAAGCTTTTGGAGGAACCGCCGGAGCATGTGGTCTTCATTCTGGCCACCACCGACGTGCAAAAGCTTCCAGCCACCATCATTTCCCGGTGCCAGCGATTCGACTTCCGCCGCATTGGGGAGGAAGACATTGCCAAACGCTGTCTCTACGTGGCAGGGGAGGAGGGCATCGACCTGACCCCCGACGGGGCTATGAAGATTGCCTCCCTTTCGGATGGGGCTTTGCGAAATGCCATTTCCGCCCTGGAACAGCTGGCAGGTGCCGGAGGACGCATTGATGAGGCGGTGGTTTCGGAGGTTTTGGGTCTTGCGGGATCCGAAAAGCTTCTGGCGGTGGCATCGGCGGTTGCCCGGTGCGACACCGGGGAAGCCATGGATGCCCTGGATGCCATGTACCAGCGTGGCGTATCTGCCAACCACTTCCTGGGGGATCTTGCCATGATCTTCCGGGATGCCGCCGTGACCAAGGCCGGTGCCGGTGCACCCCTGCTTGGCAGT
>SVKS01000100.1 GCA_015068345.1 Oscillospiraceae bacterium | reverse complement strand
CATCGGCGGGGAGGATAGCGGTGAAGCTAATACGGCTATCAATGGCGGTGGTGCTTATGTTACCGGCGGTAACTTCAACATGATTTCCGGGTCCCTGATTCATAATGAAGCAAGTTTGCACGGTGGTGGTGTGTACGTTCATGGCGGCAACATCGTGATTGGTGTAAATGGGTGTGATGGGACGAATACGAACCATTCGGAAACACACACGACGCTTCCTCACCCGATTGTATCCAGCAATAACGCTAAATTCGGCGGCGGTCTTGCGGTTGATGGTGGTGTTGTCGATATTTACTGCGGACAGATTGTCAGCAACACATCGCTGAACAATGGTACCGGAATGAACGTATTTATGTACGACAGCGGTACTACAGGAGCGACCGGTGGCGGTAAATTGAATCATTATGGAGGTACCGTTGGTAAAACAACCGACCATGGTATGGTTGTAATCGGCGGTGAAATGACAATTCCCGGAGATAATGGGAATATGATTTCCATTAAGTATCACGCAAACGGTGCAGAACAAACAGTGCAGATTTGGAGTAGTGAGGCTCTTGAAGCCTACTATTTGAATCTTCCTTACTGCCCTGATGAATGGGAAGAAGCCCAAGGGAAATTGGATCCGCCGTTAACCTTCATCGGCTGGACGGTTGATACAAGTGCAGATTCTGAAGATGATGTTGGTCCTTCGGTGCCGCTGGACTTTATCCGTGATAAGGGCGACTATAAAGCGGTAGGTGATCCTGTACAGATCAAGAAGGTTCAATGGAAAGAGTCTGTTGATGCGAATGGAAAAGTAGGATACTACATCGACTTCTATGCGGTGTGGGCTCCGCTGACTAACAACGTTACATACGACATCTATAAGGATAACTATGGGACGATTGCGGACGAATCGGGAGTGACATTAGTACTGGACGATAGTTACACGACAAGCTATCAGTTCAGTCATGACACTCCTGCAACAATCAGCATGACCAATCCTTCCATCCCGGGATATACCTTTGTAGGATGGAAGATTACGCCGGATACCACGAAAATCTCCAACTGGAGCATTGTAAATGATGCAATGCAGAAGGATGAAGTTGATAAGGAAGTAGTTGAGTATCCGTATCTGGCAACAACCTCCGGCACAGCAATGCTGACTGGAGATTATATGGATGGCACGACACTTGTTGGTGACATCAAGGTATATGACTACAAGTACGAGGATGGTAAGTTTATCCTTACCACCGACCGTAACTTTGGCGATATCAAGATGACTGCTATGTTTAGGGAAGATCCTGTGACTTATATCTACGAAGTCATAGGGCCGGAAGAGGTCGACTATCCCGATTTCGGTTGGCTGAATATCGGAGATAGCACCGAAAAGAAGGAACAGTACACCATCACCATCGGCCAGGCGACCGGCGATCCCGGCAGTGCTACGGCGATGCTGGCAAATGAAAAATTCCGGTTCCCGGCAAGTGGTATTTGGTATAAGGAGGGTGAAACGGATCCGATTACCAATACACCCTGGATCACCGAAACTTCGACCTTAACGCCCCAGAGAGGAACCGATGGGTTATACCACGGCGGTACCTTCTATGCCATTATCGAGTACAATCTGGCCGATTTGGTGATTACCAAGGGGATTGAAGGGAGCCCCTATTTCGCAGGGGAGCAGACCTTTATCTTTGAGGTGTATGAGGGAGATAAAAAGCTTGGTACGGTCAGCACGATGGGTGCAGGTAGTGTGACGATCAAGAATCTGACTGTCGGTACTGAATACACCGTGAAGGAACTGACTTCCTGGTCCTGGAGGTTTGAACCGAAGAATAAGGTTGATACCCTGAAAGTTACCATGGACGTACCCGGTTCGACAAAGAATCAAGTGACCTTCGTCAATACCCAGATTAAGGATACCTGGTTGACCGATGACTTCAGCGTACTGAATCGGTACAGCGTTATCAAAAACTAAGAAAGGGGACACGACAATGCGTAGCATGAAACAGAAGCAGTCGAAGAAGCCGATTGCCTTGATCCTGGCGTTGACGGCGATCCTCTGTGCCGTGGTGGGTGGGACCATTGCTTTCGTGATGGTCTCCACCGACACGGTGGAAAACAAATTCACCCCGTCGACCATTGATATTACGGTAGATGAGGATTTTGATGGGGAGAAAAAAAGCTCCATCAAGATCGACAACACCCGAAGCAATATAGATGTGTATGCCCGGGTTGCCATCGTAACCAGTTGGGAAACCTCCGATGGTGGGTTCTGTATGGCTCATGACGAACCGACGATCTCGGTTTCCGAAGATTGGTTCAAAGGCAGTGATGGATATTACTACTGCAAGAATGCCATTCCGGCGGGGGGCAGCTCCAAAGAATTGCTTAGTGCGCCAATCATTCTGATACAAGAAGATGACAGTTGCAAGATGCAGGTGAACGTGGCAGCTTCGGCTATTCAGGCAATTCCAGATATTGCTGTGGAATCCGCATGGCCTGCGGTTGAAGTGAGTGAAGCGGAAGCGACCAGGGGTCAGCTTGTGGCGAAAGTAGGAGGGGCAACAGAATGAAAAAGATTCTTTCGATCCTCCTGGTTGCGGTGCTGTGTCTGACCCTGGGGGTACCCGCTCTGGCGGCGGGCTCGTCCGTGACCTTTTTGGGCCACGAGGAAGGCTTTGCCTTTGCCCCCGGCAGTGTGTACAGTGTCAGTGACCTGTTTGAGAATTTCAAGGACGTCATGCCCGGGGACAGCCGGAGTGAAGAGATCACGGTGGTAAACGAAGCCAAAAACAACGTGAAGATCAAGCTCTACATGCGCTCCCTGGGGGCCCAGGAGGGCACCGACGAATTTCTAAACCAGATGAATTTGACCGTGACCCAGCGGGGAGATTCCATCCTGTTTGATGCCCCGGCGGACCAGACGGCAGGACTCACCGAATGGACCTATCTTGGTACTATCTATTCCGGTGGGGAGATCACCCTGGATGTGACTCTCACGGTGCCGGCGGAGATGGGGAACGACTTTGCCCATGAAATCGGGTATATCGATTGGCAGTTCATGGTGGAGGAATTCCCCGTGGAACCCGATGACCCTGCCCCCGATACCGGGGATGACCGGCAGATCGGCCTGTATATGGGCCTGATGGGCCTTTGTGGCGTGATCCTGGTGGTAGCCATCATCGGGAAAAAGAAAAAAGCAAAATGACGCGAATTGGCAGAAAAGATAGGATGAATGCCGGGGGTCTGTGATGACCCCCGGTTTTTTGCGCTTGTTGGACGGTCTGTAGCAACCTGCACAAAACCTCCTCTGGGGCACCGACTGCAATGGCCCCCTCCGGGAGGGGGCTGTCACCGAAGGTGACTGGGGGAGAGAGGTAAGGATTCGGTTATGGGGGCGGCCCTGTGATAGCCCTCTCCGTCTTCGCCGCACCCGGGGTGCGGGTGGCGGGACGGGTAACCCGTCCCCTACAGTGGGGAAATCTGCCGGGTGCGGTCGTAGGGGCGGCAACCTGCCGTCCTCGACGGCCCTCTTCCGAGCCGATGGGGCCCGAAAAAATGGTCATATGCGATCGATCATGTAGGGACGGCCATTGGCCGTCCGCGGACGCGCAATGCGCGTCCCTACAACCAGGGCGGTACCGTATCTACCGTAGGGGCCGATGCCCACATCGGCCCGGTGGGGACAGGCCACGTTCTGCACAAAACCTCCTCTATGGAAGAGATGTTGTGGCGGCGGATGCCTGGGGACGGGTTTTCTTGTAATGAAACCGAGACTGTGATATAATAGAGCCATACCAAGCGAAAGGACAAATTATCATGGAACAACGCAGATTGCTTGCCGATTCCTTTACCTATCTGCATCCCCAAAAGCATACAACACTGGTACACAAAGCCACCCGGGAGTACTGGTTTCTGCACGACACGGCGGTGGCCTGGCATGGAGAGTCTCTTTATGTGGCCTACTATCATTGCCGACAATCCGAAATGATCGGCCATACCCTCATTCATGAGCGTGTCAGCCATGACGGTGGCGTAAGTTTTGGTCCCGAAACCATCCTGTCTGCTCCGGGAGATGAGTCCGGGCTTCACGTACCTCCCATGCTGTTTGAAATAGACGGGGAGCTTTACGCCTACGTCACCCGCATGACCGGACCAGACATTTGTACCGATATTCGGGTGATGAAGCGTGCGGGGGAGATCTGGCAGGAAATCGGCATTCTGGATGATCCCATGATCGTCAACGGTACGCCTCAAAAGCTGGATGAATTCACCCTACTTGCCCCCGGGCGTGTGGCCGACAGACCGGGTGAAAAACCCGAGCGTGCGGCAATTCTGAAAATCGACGCCAACGACCCCGCCAAAACCGAGCTGATTCCCATGCCCCTTCCGGATGGGGAGAAGCATCCCCGTTGCCCCGAATCGACCCTGTTCCACCTGGGGGATCGGTGGGTACTTTTGGTAAGGAACGATGCCGGCCCCTTCTGGATGTATGAAAGCATGGACGGGTTACACTATACCGGCCCCTTTGAGGTGGATCTTCCCATGGAAGCATCCAAACCCTTCGGGGGGAACCTGACGGATGGGGGAAGCTATCTGGTTTACAACGCACCCAACCCGCCGGAAAGACGGAGCAAACTGGTATTGCTATTGGCCAATCCGGGGGAAAAAGAATTCACACAAAAAGCCATCCTTTTTTGGTCGGATGACCGGGTGGCACATCGCCGAAATTGGCACTACCCCTGCGTCGCAGAGCACGATGGAAAGCTTTACGTCAGCCTTACCGCCGGATTCAAAGAGGAGGAGGGACGGGATGCCATCCTGCTTACGGTGGATCTAAAATAAAGATAAATTGCCGGGGACCCGCAGGGTCTCCGGTTTTCCTTTTGCCCCTCGACAGAGAGCCAAAGATATGGTACAATAATAAGACTTGAAAAAATCGAAAGGGAAGGAGGGGCAACCATGGAAAACAAAACAATCAAACGCTCGGTGGTGGGCATCCTGGCCCATGTGGACGCCGGAAAAACCACCCTGTCGGAAGCCATGCTCTATTCCGCAGGAGAATTGAGGACCATGGGACGGGTAGACCACGGAAATGCCTTTCTGGATAATTTTAACCTGGAACGGGCCCGGGGTATCACTATATTTTCCAAACAAGCCTGTCTGAATCTGCCGGGGTTGCAGGTAACCCTGTTGGATACCCCGGGACACGTGGACTTTTCCCCCGAAATGGAGCGGACACTGAACGTGCTGGATGCCGCCATTTTGGTCATCAGTGCCCCCGCCGGGGTGCAAAGCCACACCATCACCGTATGGAAGCTGCTTCGGGAACACAACATTCCCACCTTTATTTTTGTCAATAAAACCGATCTCCCCGGCAAAACCCGGGAAGAAGTGATGGAAGAATTGAAATCCTCCCTGGGGGAGGGGTGTACCGATATTCATGCCGGAGTGGATGAAAAGGCTATGGCGGATGAATTCCTGTTGGAGGAATTTCTGGAAACCGGTACTCTGAAAGAGGAATCGATCAAGCAGGCCATCTGGGAAGCGAGGCTCTTCCCCTGTTGGTTTGGGGCGGCATTGCGGCTTTCGGGTGTGACCGAGTTTTTGGACGGACTGGGCCAATATCTGCCGGAGACCCGGGAAGAAGAAGCCTTTTCCGCCAGAGTGTATAAGATTACCCGGGATCCCCAGGGAACCCGTCTGACCCACATGAAGGTCACAGGGGGTGTTCTGAAGGTGAGGGAAACCCTCGCCGGTGCCGATTTTGAGGAAAAGATCACCGCCCTGCGGGTTTACGCCGGAGCAAAGTTCAAAACGGTGGACGTGGCGTATCCAGGAGACGTGGTGGCGGCGGTTGGGTTGACCCGCACTGCGCCGGGCATGACCCTGGGCGCTGAGGCCGAAAGCATGCCCCCCACCCTGGAACCGGTGTTGACCTACCGTGTCATTCTGCCACCCGAGATCGATGCCCATCGGGCTATGATGCAGTTCCGGGAATTGGAGGAGGAGGAACCACAGCTTCACGTGGACTGGAACAGCCGCCTGGCAGAGCTTCGGGTTCGCATTATGGGGGAGGTCCAGTTGGAAGTGCTGCACGAATTGGTGCACGAACGCTTTGGTTATGAGGTCAGCTTCGACCAGGGAAGCATCCTCTATCGTGAAACCATCGCCGCCCCGGTCGAAGGGGTGGGGCACTACGAACCCCTTCGCCACTATGCGGAGGTACACCTTCTCATGGAACCCGCCGCCCGGGGAAGCGGCATTACCATCGACAGTCTGTGCCGGGAGGATGACCTGGATGGCAACTGGCAAAGATTGATCATGACCCATTTGATGGAGAAACAGCACGTGGGTGTCCTGACAGGCTCGCCCATTACCGATATCAACATCCATCTGGTTTCGGGACGGACTCACCTGAAGCATACCGAAGGGGGCGACTTCCGGGAAGCCACCTACCGGGCAGTGCGGCAGGGGCTGATGAGCGCTGAAAGTGTGCTCCTGGAACCCTGGTACAGCTTCCGGATTGAGCTTCCCGAAAATCTGTTGGGCCGCGCTCTGACCGATCTGGATCGCCGGGGGGCAAGCTTTGATCCGCCGGAGATGAATAATGGCATGGCAGTCATCACCGGTCGGGCTCCGGCGGAGAGTATGCGGGATTATGCGGGGGAACTCACCGCCTATTCCCGGGGCATGGGTCGTTTTACTACCCGCTTTGCGGGCTATGAACCCTGCCACGACACCGAACGGGTGATTGCCGAAATTGGCTACGAAGCCGAGCGAGATGTGGAAAACTCAGCCGACAGCATTTTCTGCGCCCACGGTGCCGGGTTCCCGGTGAAGTGGAACAAGGTGCCTGGATACATGCACCTGCCGTCGGTATTTGAAAAGAAAAAGGAAATTGAGGAAGAACCTGTCAATGCCCCCCTGCGACGTCTGTCGACCGCCGGAGACGAGGAATTGATGCGTATTTTCGAGCAGACCTACGGTCCCATCCGGGACGCCCGGGAAAAGGCCATGCGCCCCACCGAAAGGGCCAACGGCCCGGTATACCGGGGGGAAGTCCGACCCACCGGACCGGAATATCTGTTGATTGACGGATATAACATCATCTTCGCCTGGGAGGAGCTGGAAAAGCTTGCCAGGGATAACCTGGAACACGCCCGGGAGGTGCTGATCGACCGGATGCGGAATTACCAGGGTGTGAAAAAATCTCCGGTGATCCTGGTGTTCGATGCCTACAAGGTGAAGGGAAACCACGGATCGGTGGAGCATTATGGAGATGTGGCGGTGGTTTATACCAAGGAAGCCGAAACCGCCGATATGTACATCGAAAAAGTGACCCGGGAGCTTGGTAAACGCCACCGGGTTCGGGTTGCCACCTCCGACGGGTTGGAGCAGATCATTATATTAAGCCACGGAGCCCTGCGGGTTCCCGCCAGCGAATTTCATGACGAGGTGAAGGCTGCCGAGGAGGCTATCCGTAAATTCCTGAAGGAGCAAAAATCGCTGATTCCCAAAAACTAAATCAAAAGCAGGAGATTGTTGATCAAATCTCCTGCTTTTTTCTACTATTTGTTTTCAAAATCCTCTTCCAGGGGAAGGCCGAAGCCGGGAATCAAACCGGCTTCTACCATGGGAAGGATGCAGAGCAAAGCACCCCAGTGGTAGAATTTGTCACTGTTGCGTGAATCACAGCCTTCGCCGGTGATAGCAGAATAGTTTTCGTGTATGTGGCGGTGCTCGGTCCATTCCTTCATGAATATATGGGCCGACTTTTCAGCCAGATCGTGACGCACTTCGGGAAGATCGCATCGAACCATAGCCAGATAGGTCAGGAAGTTCAGCGGAGCCCAAACACGTCCACGCCAGTATTCCTGATCCGGGAAACCGGGGTCATTGCGGGCAATGGAGGGTAACATCCATTCACCGTAGAATTCATCCGGGTTGAAGTAATGGGCCGCAATGCGCTGTTGACGTTCGGGGGAAACGTTTGGGGAGAACAGGGCGTAGAAGTTGGTTGGAGCAATGTGGTGGGAGAATTTACCTGTATCGGTGTGGCGGTTGCAATAAAAACCGAACTCCTCATCCCACAGGTTTTCCATTCCCTGGCATGCCTGATCCATGCGTTCCTGAAGCTCGGCAAGAACCTCATCCCGGCCAATCAGCCGGGCAAGCTCCAGGAGGCTCCGGCAATCCAGAATGTAAAGGCCGGTCAGACCCACGTCCTCCAGTTCAAGCCGGGAAGTTTCCTTGTTGAAGGGGATATTATCGTACATGGGAGAGTTGTCCAATCCGCTTTCCAGGGCGGCACCGAAACGATCGTGAACCCCAAGGGTCTCGCATAGATTGCCATATAGAACCGGAATCATTTCACTGCCCCAGCACAGTGCGCCGGATGGATTGGCCCGATGGGCAAAAAACCAACGGTTCCATTCCAGAAGCCCGTCGAACATATCTTCCACGATCCATTTTTCCCGGAATATGCGGTAGGTTTCCAAAAGCATGGCGCTACCCACCGGGGGCTGGGAGCGGTCTTCACTGCGCTGACCGGTGGCGTAGGCGAAGTTGGGTACGAAGCCCTTGGAAGTTTGCTCGTTCAGTATTTCACGCAGATTGCTGTAGGAAAGCTCTTTACTGCCCAGGGCAGCCATGAATCCCGCAAAGAAGTTGTCCCAACAGAAAAGCACGTAGCCGCCGCTGGCAATGCTCCATAACCGGCTGACGGGAGATACCACCCGGTCGTGCTTGGGATCGTAAATGGTGTCCCACATCAGGGCGGATTCCAGGGCTTCGTACATGGGTTTCATGTCCCCGTAGCGCTCCACCTGCAGGGTATGATCCTTTTTACTTTGGGCGATCAGGGCTTGCGCCTGCGGAAGAGTGAGGTGTTTCCCGGTGGTAACTGCCACCGGGCCATCTAACAAAACCGAAAGGTAAGCGGCCTGGGTGGGTACGTTGAACTCGGCTGCAGGGGTTCCGGTGGTATAAACCGGGCGTTCCCCGGTGGGAGCGTGGGCGATCAAAGTATTCTCTTTCTTTGTCACATAACCGTCGCGACCCCAGAGAAAACCGCTTTCCAGTATCAATAAAGCCGGTTTTTCCTGCATGGTCACGGGGGTGATCAGTAAAACTAGTTCATCATCCCGGATTGTGGACTCTATCCGAATCTCCATACCACACCAACGGACAGTCATTTCGGTGTAGCTTTCATCAAAGGCATGGACACCGGGAAAGGCCACCTCCGGTTGTTCGGCGGAACTCACCGACGTAAAGCGACCTACCAGCGTTTCCTTCAGGTAGTGGCCGTTTCGAAATTCCTTCAGGGCAATATTCAACGCAAAGCCATCCGGCATGTGTACGTGGGATAACACACTCCGTACGTTCCAGGTGTGCCAGCCACGGATGTAGTTTGTTTTGAGTTGGTTGTAACTCATAAAAATTCTCCTGTACGATCGATCAACTCAGGTAAAGGGTAAGGATTTCCTTTGCACCCATTTCACGGGTCAGCTTGTCCCTTCCCAGGAAGACGTGTTTTTCCTCATCCAGCATGGTCTTGAAGATCTTGCCCGACCAGGTGAGGGAGAGGGTGGAAGTCTTCTCGGCCAGGTTTACCACACGCAGGATCAGGCCGCTTCCATCTTCGCTCTTCTTGAAGGCCGAAACCAGAATGCCTTCTCCCGAAACGGTGAGGGCGGGGGTGTTGTCCGGAATGGCCACGGCGGGGTGGGTATCGGGCAGATAGAAGTATTCGTGAATGCTGGTATCCTGTACGCAGGGTCGGCCACCGGCAAATTTGCGGCTGTCGGCGGCATACCCAACGGCAATCAGGGGAGCACGGAATGCCTGGGACAGGGAAGGAATTCCGGCAGAGATCACGTCCCCCACGAAGGGGCAGAAGGCCAACCGACCCGACAGGGTACGCAGGCACTGGTTGCCGGGAACGACCCAGTTTTCGGTGCCGCCACGGTTGATAACGCCATTGGCTCGGACCAGAGTGAAAAACAGGACATTTTCCACCTGCTCGTATTCGTGAGCACCGCAGGTGAAGACCGCAAAGCCCTTGCCATCCTCTGCCAGGGCGGCAAAGGAGCTGTTGGGGGAAATGCGGGCCGGAGTCTTGGGGTAGAAGTCATCGTTGCTTCGAGATACGATGTCAAAGGGAATATCGGCAATATTGCGCTTGGCAAATACGTCGGTAGCAAATACGATGCGGAGTCGGTGATCCTTGGAGGCGTTGGTCAGGGTATAGGCCGCCCGAACAAAGGAATCCCCCTTGCAAAGAGAAAGCCGCAGAGACAGGGTGGAATCGGCAGTCTTGACCGAGCGCTTGCCCGA
>SVKS01000099.1 GCA_015068345.1 Oscillospiraceae bacterium | reverse complement strand
TGAAATAGCTGACGCTATGAAATACGCTGCGGCGTATGAGGGATTTATTTTATTTCACATTTTGCCGCTAAGGCAAAATATTTCATAATCCAAAGGATTATTTCATATTGCGTAGCAATATTTCATTCAATATGCTATAATACAGGAGAAAGACCAAGTCGATGACTTGGTCTTTTTTCATTGCAATTTTCCTATCCTTCCTGTATAATAAAACCAACGTCAACATACGAAAGGATCGACCATTATGGATACCAAAGTAACTCTCACCGGCCACCGGGGATGGCGTGGCAAATACCCCGAAAACACCATGCGAGGCTTCCGGGAAGTTTTGAAGATTGATATAGATGCCATCGAAACCGACGTACACATGACCAGTGACTATCAGATCGTGGTGTGTCACGACCCCACCCTGGATCGCACCACCGACACCAAGGGCGAGATCTGCCGCATGGCCCTGGAGGAGGTTCGGAAGGCCGACGCAGGCATTCGCTTCGGCGAAGAATTCAAGGGTGAAAAGGTCCCCACCTTTGTGGAGCTTTTGGAACTGCTTTCCACCCGTCCTGACATCCGCCTGCTTCTGGAGCTGAAGGATTACCCCGAAGTTCTGGGGGACTTCGCCTACGCTTCCGCCGGGCTGACCCTCTCCCTTTGCCAGGAATACGGTCTTTGGGGCAAGGATCGGCTCACCATCATCACCTTCTCCACCGGCATCTGTGCCTGGCTCCGGGCCCGGTACAATAAAGATGACTTCTACATCCACGGCTTCTATCCCAAGGTCCTCATGAAGGGGCACGAAACCGACGAACCCTATAAGTATTACGATGAGGTCTGCCTTTTCAACCACGGCAACAAGGACAATCAGGGCTTCCCTATGGCCTCCACCGGTCCTGTAGCCGATGAAGCCCGATTCAAGGAATTCACCCTGATGGGTATCAAGCCCTGCGTCTACCACTCCATGAACACCGACGAGGAGGTTTACCGCCTCTCCCTGGAACGGGGTGCCATCGGCTTCACCTGCGACCACCCGGATATCTGCGGCGAATACCTGGACAAGCTGGGCGCCAGAAAAAAGCGTTTCTGATTCGGAAGGAGATTCCTGATGAGTTTTGATTTTTCCCCCTCCCTGGCAGTTCCGTTTGGCTTCGGCATCTTCGGCATTTTCTTTGTGATCATGTCCCTTTTGGTATTGGGAATTTTTCTGTTCGTTTTCATCAAAATCATTTCCCAATGGAACAAGAACAATCATTCCCCAAGGCTTACGGTACCCGCCACGGTGATTGCCAAGCGGGGACACACCACCAGCCACCATCACGCCGGGGAGATGCATCACCATCACCATTCCACCACCTACTACGTCACCTTCCAGGTGGAAAGCGGTGACCGGATGGAGCTTATGGTCCCCGACGCCGAATACGGTCTTCTTATCGAAGGGGACCGGGGCAACCTGACCTTCCAGGGTACCCGTTACCTGAGCTTTGCGAGAATATGAAAAAACGGCGCAAGCATTGACTTTCGCCGTCTTTTTTAGCTTAATTTGAAGAATATCACGTCGAAGGGCTGCAGGGTGGAAAGGGTCAGGCTGTCTCCCGACAGAACCCCGGTGCCGTTCAGCACCTCCGCCTTGCCATACGCCCGATCCATCTTCACCACCGGCTGGTCAATGGCATCCGCAAAGGTGTTCCACATACCCACCAGGAGGGTATCCCCGTCCCGCTTGGCCTGGACGTACAGATCGGGGTGACCCATGCAGGAAACCGGAAGCTTTTCCCCGGAAAGCCATTCCACAACGTCGGTCAGCTGGCGCTGCATGGCGTAGGAGCGGTACCGCCCCTCCTCGGTGAAATAGGCGTCAAAGCCATACACCACAAATCTCTGCCCGGCGGCGTTCACGTAGCGGTAGGATTCGATCTTCTCCCCAAGCTCGTCCCGAACGGTGGCAATCACCTCCGCCCCTTCCCTGGGCTTCACCTCGTAGGCCGATTTCGGCCCATAGCCGGTGACGGTGTATTCATCCTCTGCGGGATAATAGAGGAATTGGGGGGTAGCGCATCCGCTGGGGGTTCTTCTGGGAGCGATGCACTCCCCTACCCCATCCAGCCCCACGTCCACGCCCATCTCGGTGAGGATTTTGGCTCCCCGGATGTCCAGAATCAACCCATGCTCCAGGGCCTCGGGGGGCAGATGCCGGGCGTTTTCTCCGAAGGCAATGCCGCAAAGGCCGGTACCCCGATAGGTAATGGGAATGGTGTTATCCACCAGCACCCGGGCCGCCCGGGAAAAGAACATATTCCAGCCACATTCCATCACGTCCTCCACCCCGGTGAAGTCGGCATCGCCGAATTTGGTCATGGTGTTATAAACCCGGACACCAACTGCCTCGCCCCCACTGAAGCCGGTTTCCAGGGCGGCATAGAGAGATTTGTTCTTCAGGTGTTTATCAATATAGCCGGTTTCGTAGGTGGGGGAAGAATTGTAGTCCAGCATGTACTTCAAAATGCCATCGGTGCCGCCCCCGAAACGGGACATGGCGTCGTAGCCTTCCAGATAGCTTGCGGGCACGTAATGCCGGGGACGGGGATACACGTCTCCTTCGGACATGAGCTCAATTCCCTGCCCGTCACACCAGGCGGATTGCATACGTCCCAATTCCACGGTATGGCCCAGCCGGTTACCCCAGGCTTTTCCCACACACCAATAGGGTGCATTGATCATGCGGATCAAGGGCTTGGTATCCCCTGCCAGGGTCTTTGCGGTTTCGATGGCGTTGGTGCCATCCATGTCCCATGCACACATCACACTGCAAAGCGAAATACGAATCTTGGGGTTCACCGCATCCACCGCCTCCCGGACCTTCCGGGAAAACCAAAGCAGGCTTTCCCCCGAAACCTTCATGACGGCGTCCCGGTAGCGATTGGCCTTCCCCGAAAATGCCTTTTCGAAAAGGGTCTCCCGGTCGATTTCCTCCCCAAGCTCCTTTCGAATCAACTCCATGTGTCGGTCACAGTAGCAATGGTCCTTCTTTCCCCCGGAGAAGGTCATGGAATAGTCATCGTCAAACTGGATGATATCCACACCAAGCCTGGCAATCTCCGTGACAAACTCCTGGGTATCCGCCACGAATCCCGGGGACAGGGGGCAGTAGGCCACCGGGTTTTCCACCCCATCGTGACCGATGCGGATATCGCAGCCCCAAGGGTCGTTGTGCCGGTCAGCCCGCATAAAGCTCCAGGCCCAAAAGCCCACTTCCAGCCCGTGTTCCTTGTAATAGGGAACGCACTTGGCAAGCTTATCCAGAATCACCCGACGGGTCTCCCTGTGGAAGGGAATTTCCCCCACCGCCAGCATGACCCGGTCCGCCCCGGCCCGCTTCAGTTCCGAAAGGGTTTCCTCCATTTTGAATTGTTCGGTGGAAATAACCACCGGAATGGAAATTTTATACATAAGGGTTTCTCCTTTGTCCAGATAGATCCATGCCCATAGTGTATCACGCCGAGGGGAATTATGCAATCCCCGCCCAAACAAAAATGCTGTTGCTCCACGCAACAGCATTTTTTATGTAGCTTTTCTTAGAAAATAGCAACAACAGCGCCTTCGTAGGTGCTTTCGATGAAGGTCTTGACCTTTTCGGTCTGCAGGGCCTTGGCCAGGGCCTGGACCTTTTCGTTGTTTTCATTGCCTTCCTTCACAACCAGGATGTTGGCATAGGTCTGGGCAGCTTCGCTGTCCTTGCTTTCGGTGGCAAGGGCTTCGGCAACCTTCAGGCCGGCACCAATGGCGTAGTTACCGTTGATAACGGCAAAGGCCACTTCGTCCAACTGATTGGGCAGCAGAGCAGCTTCCATTTCCTTGATGTCCAGGTTCTTGGGGTTGGAAACGATGTCGTTCTTGGTGGCGGTGAGCCCGGCGCCTTCAGCCAGCTCGATCAGACCCTGGGCTTCCAGGAGCATGAGGGCGCGGGCTTCGTTGGTGGCATCGTTGGGAACAGCCACGACAGCACCGTCGGGTACTTCTTCCAGAGAAGCGCAGGTGCCGGCGTAGATGGCGTAGGGTTCATAGTGGACCTTGGCCACGGTGACCAGCTTGGTGCCGTTTTCGGCATTGAACTGATCCAGGTAGGGCTGATGCTGGAAGTAGTTGGCGTCTACGTCACCGCTGTCGGTGGAGGTGTTGGGGATAACGTAGTCATCCATGACCTTGATTTCCAGGGTGTAACCTGCTTCTTCCAGGGCTTCCTTGCACTGCTCCAGAATTTCGGCGTGGGGGGTGGAGCTGGCGGCTACGGTGATCTTGTTTTCGTCGGCCTTGTCGCAAGCGGCGAACAGGGTGGCACACAGAACGAGAGCAAGAACGAGGGCGATGATCTTCTTCATTTTTAGAACTCTCCTTTTTTATTTATCTCATTTATTGCGGATGCGCTTATCGCTGTGTCTGGCCAGGCGGCTGAGAACCTCCTGGAAGATCTGGACAAGAATGATCAGCAACAGGGATGAAATATACATGATGTTTTCGTTGAAGCGGTAGAGCCCGTACTGAATGGCAAGCTGTCCCAAACCGCCGCCTGCCACCAGGTAGGTCATGGGGGTATACCCCAGGATGGTGGTAATGGCGATAGCGCTGCCGGTAATCAGCGAAGGCTTCGCTTCGGGCAGAAGCACCTTGGTGATGATCTGCCAGTTGTTACTGCCCATGGACTGGGCGGCTTCGATCACCCCGGCGTCAACCTCCTTCAAGGAGGATTCCACCATGCGGGCGATGAAGGGTCCCGCCGCCACCACCAGGTAGAAGATGAAGGCGGTATCCCCAATTTTGGATCCCACGATGATCTTTGCCAGGGGCTGGATCATGACCAGGGCAATGATGAAGGGCACCGAACGGATAATGTTGACCACAAATCCCACAACCGCATTCAGGGGACCGTTGGGGAAAATGCTGCCCTTGGATGTACAGTAGAGCAGCACGCCCAAAGGAATGCCGATCAGGTAAGCAATGGCGGTGCTAATGAGGGTGATTTTCAGGGTGACCAGGATGGCCTCCCCATACATGGAAAGCATGCCTTCGGCGAAGGCTTCCGCAAAGAACTCTTTCATCCTCAGTTCACCTCCTCAAACGTGAGACCGTGCTCGTTGAGATAGTTGTAGATCCGCTTGACCGACGCATCATCATCGGGAAGCTGGAGCAGAATCTGTCCGTAAACCTTGTCTCCGATCTTTTTGGTGTTGGCTCCCTGAATGTTCACCGCCACCCGGCAAGCCAGGGTCAGGTTGGAAATGGTGGGTTCGTCCGATTCGGTACCGTGATAGACCAGACGGATGACCCGTCCCTTGGGCATTTCGCTGACCGCCGCACCCTTTGGCAGAATCAGATCCCGGGCAATATCCGACTTGGGTGCCACGAAGATGTCCTTCACAGCCCCCTCCTCCACGATGACCCCTTCGTCCAATACCGCCACCTTGTTGCAGATGGATTCCACCACCTTCATTTCGTGGGTAATCACGATGATGGTTACCCCAAGGGTCCTGTTGATTTCCTTCAGAAGCTCCAGAATGGATTGGGTGGTGTTGGGGTCCAGGGCGGATGTGGCTTCGTCACAGAGCAAAAGCTTTGGCTTGGTTGCCAGGGCTCTTGCAATGGCGACACGCTGTTTTTGTCCGCCGGAAAGCTGGGCCGGGTATGCCTTTTCCCGATCTGCCAGACCCACCAGGGCCAAAAGCTCCCGGGCCCGGGCCTTTGCCTTGTCCCGGGGCACCCCTGCAATTTCCAGAGGATAGCAGACGTTTGCCAAAACGTTGCGCTGGGCCAGAAGGTTAAATCCCTGGAAGATCATGCCCATGGATTGGCGAACCGCCAGAAGCTCCTTTTTGGAAAGGGCATCCATGTGCTTTCCATCGAAAACCACCTCACCTCGGGTGGGAATTTCCAGATAATTGATGCACCGCACCAGGGTGCTTTTTCCGGCCCCCGAAAGGCCGATGATACCGTATATATCCCCTGTTTCAATGGACAAATTGATGTCCTTCAGGGCGACAAACCGGTTGGGTTCCTCCCCAAATTCCTTGGAAAGGCCCGAAATTCGAATCATTTCCGCCATAATCTATATTCCTGCCTTTTTCCGAAAAAAAATTCCCGTCCACCAAAGGACGAGAAAACTTCCCGTGTTACCACCTTACTTCCCCACCCCCTCACAGGAGCAGGCTTAAAAGGTACAGGTCGGGTCTTCCCCGCCGATACCCCTGCGCGATAATGGGCGCACCCAATGCAGCCTATGCCCCTGCGGACGGTCGGTGCATCACTCCGAGGCCATTTTCCCCCGGCCCGTCTCACCTGCTTTCACCATACGCAGGCTCTCTTTGGAGCACGAAACCGATATACTTTCCTCTTCACAGCGTTTTTCTATGTAAAACTGCTTATTAGTATACCACAACTTTTGATTTTGTCAAGAAAAAAATCAAAATTCCGAAAAGCTCAAAAAATACGTGCCGCCAGCAGGCGGCACGTATATCTTTTCGCTTTGCCTCGGGGTTGCAAAATACCAGGGACGCTTCTTATCCCAAAAGAATCACCGGCAGGTACACGCAGGTGGGACGTCCCACCGAGGTCACTTCCAGCACAAGACGGTTGGTGGCTTCCACCCGCTCGCCGGCGGTAATGGTAAAGGCAGAAACCGATTCTGCCACGTAATCCGACCAGGGATAGTCGCAGGACACGTTTTTCTTGTAGCTGGCACTCCAGCCCTCCGGCAGGATCCAGCGGAGGTGATAGTGCATCTGGTTGTGCATGGCCTTGTTGGTAACCACGATGCGGCCGCTGATGGTGCCGTTTTCGGTAATTTCGGGGGCCTTATCCAGCTCCACCCACACCTCGGTCATGATGCCCATGGCCCGGAAGGAGTAGTGGGAACGGTCGAACATATTCCGCACAAAAACGTCACCCACGTAGTCCTCGGGGGTTACCTCGGAGAAATCGTCGGTATCACCGATGACAATCTGATGCTCAGGACGAACACCCGAATAGAAATAGGACAAGCGGCTGTTGCCGTGTTCGGGATTGTAGTAGCGGAATTTACGGGTGGTCACCGGGATCATGTCCATGACGTAGTCGGTCAGTTCGGTGTTGGTGGCGGGCCAATTGCCATGCCCCTGGAGGTTGCACTTGGTGATGATGGCGTCGCCAATGTAGCTGGCCCAATCCTGGGGAATGCCGGCGGAGCCATACATAATGCCCAGGATGGAACCCAGGGTAGCGCCGGTGCAGTCGGTGTCGTCACCGCAGTTGATAGCCAGGATCATGCTCTTTTTGAAATCGCATTCGCCATACAAGAGACCCAACACCACGTAAGCTACGTTGGCGGGAGCCTGGAACCAGCCGATATCGGCGCTCTGTTCCACCAGCATCTGGCGGACGGTCTTCCAGTCGGTGCCCTTGGCATACTCTTCCCGCACCAGCTTTACCGCATTGGCCACCCGGCAATCGGCAGGAATTTTGGAAAGACCGATGTTGAGAAGGGTATTGATATCGTTATAGATAAAGGCAGCGCTTTCCAGGGCAGCCACAAAGATGGCGGCATAGCTGCCTTCGTTGAACCCATGGTCCACGCAGGCATCGTAGAAAGCGTAGCGAACCGCCCGTTCAGGAAGCCCCGGGAAGAGGGACGCCCAAATTTCGGTACGGATCCAGGCCCCGTTGGAGTGCTTCCAGTTGTCGTTGTAGACCTCGCCCGACAGAGGGGGCACAAGACCTTCCCGCATGTTGCTCTTGCCCTTGCCGTATTCGTTCCAGGATGGGCCAATGTAGGTGACCCAATATTCACCCAGAACCTGTTCGTTCACGTTTTCAATGCCCTGCTCGTCCACCGCCCGGAGCCATACCAACTGCAGATCCAGGTCGTCATTGGGAAGCACCACCCCCGGTTCGGTGACGAAGCCCTGGATATCCTGAATATCCTTGGTACCTTCGTAGGGGGTACCCATGGTTCCGCCGATGTTTTTGCCCACCCAACAGGCGTAAATCTTATCCCTGAGGGTTTCTCGGTTAAAACGGATCATTTTTCTTCCTCCTGTATTTTGATTGGGTTATAGAGTCAATATATCACGCTTTTATAGGCGTATCCGGTGTATTTACGCTTCTTTCTTTTCCAGAACCACCACGCCATACCCGGCAATTGCTTCTGTTTCGCCCAGAATGGCTTCCCATCCCTTAGGCAGATCCAGATGCTTTTCGGCGGCATCGTGGTTCATCAGGAAGGCATAGTCTCCCCGGAAAGCCACCTCCACCCCGGTGGGCAGAGCAGCAAAGTCGTCCACAATACCGGCCTCCGCCAGGATTTCCCCGGCCAGGCGGGCCATGGTGGCGTCATCCGGTTCGGTGGCCAGGTAGTACACCCACCCCTTGCCGTATCTGTTTTTTGCAATGGCGGCAGAACCGGCGTAGAATTCCCCATCGTAGGCGGCAATGGCTTCGGCACCTTGAAGTTCTGGAATATCGCACCACTTCCGGGCGGTACCGGCTTCCCCATCCTGCCACTTGATGGGCACCGTAAAGCCCCGGAGGCAATCGTATTCCGGCACCTCCAATCCTGCCAGGTCGGCAAGATCCCCAGGCAGGCGGCGATGGGACATGGCAATGTTGTTTTCGTCCTTGACTCCGGCCCGCATGTTCAAGAGGAGGATGCCGCCGGTTTTGACGAATTCTTCCATTTTGCAAAGCCGTTCCCCGGTCATCAAATACTGCAGGGGTGCCGCCAGAATCTTATAGTCCTTGTAATCGGTCTCATCCGAAATGAAGTCCATGCCGGTATGATGGCTGAAGAAGCCTTTATAGATGGAAACCACGTTGCCCACGTAATCCAGGTCGGGGTGGTGGGGCTGAATCTGCATGGCGTACTCCTGGTCGTAGGAGAAGAGCATGGCGGCCCGATTCTTCGGCATGGCGCCCCGGATCTTTTCCATAACGGGGGCCAGGTCAGAGATAGTGCCCTCGATTTCCCGGTAGGCCCGGCTGGGGATGCCGCTGTGGGGCAGGATTCCGTGCCAGTACTGCTCGGTTCCCCCCAGGCAGGAGCGCCAGCGGAAGTAGACGATGGTATCGGCACCATAAGCCACCGACTTTGCCGTCCAGAGCCGAATCTGTCCGGGACGGGGCGCGGGGGCCATGTGGGTCCAGCCGGTGATGCTGGACTGCTGTTCCATAATCCAGAAGGGGGCCTTCTTGGTACCCCGCATGAGTTCCAGAGTTGCCGCCGCAAAATCGGGGGTTTGGAGAATCTTATCATCAGCGGGCCATTCATCGGTGGAAAGCATGGTATACTGGTCGTGGGTAATGAAATCCAGCTTTTTTGCCAGATCGAAATAGTTTACCTTCCAGGAAAAGCCCATGAAGTTATGGGTGATGAAGTGGTTGGGGCAGATCTTCCGGATAATATCGGCCTGCATGGCCTGGAAATCCACGATCAGATCGGAGCAGAAGCGTTTCCAATCCAACATGTGGCTGGGATTGCGGCCCACGGTGGTGACGTAGGGCGGATCCACCTGGCCGAAGGTATCGTATTCCTGGCTCCAGAAATAGGTACCCCAGGCTTCGTTCAGGGCTTCCACCTTTTCATATTTGGCTTCCAGCCATTCCCGGAACCGGGCGGCACAGCTTTCGCACATACACAAACCAGCGTGGGCGTTACCAAATTCATTGTCGATCTGCCAGCCCACCACGTTGTCGTTGTCCTTAAAATGCTCCGCCATGGCGGTGACGAAACGGCGGATATACCCCCGGTAGATGGGATTGGACTGGCAATCGTGATGCCGTCCGCCAAAGTGATAACGCTGACCATGGTCATCCACCGGCAGAATTTCGGGGTATTTGTCCACCAACCACTTGGGAGGTGCCGCACTGGGGGTTCCCAGAATACCCTTGATTCCCTGCTTTTTCAAAACCTCCAGGGCTTCGTCCAGCCATTCAAAATGGTACTCCCCGTCCACCGGCTCCATTTTGTGCCAGGAAAATTCCCCCATACGCACCACCTGGATACCCAGCTCGTGCATCATAGCCGCGTCGGTTTCCCACCGTTCTCTTGGCCAATGCTCGGGGTAATAGTCTACACCAAAGGTGAAATCGGTTTTCATACTGCGCCCTCCTTTATTTTTTGTCTTACCACCATTTTACATAAGAAAAAGGACAAAGTCAATTCTTTATACAAAAAAAGCCGCCTTTCGGCGGCTTTTGAGATTAGGGTTCGCTGATGAGATAGACCCAGCAGGGTCTTCTGCCAAACTTGTAGCTCAAGGTGCTGTTGTACATCCAAAGGTCGATGGCATTGCCCTTCACGCCCACGTCCTGGGCTGTGGAAAGGCCCTCCTGGTACTGCCAGGTGAAGTACTTATTGCATACGTACACCTTGCTGCGGAGCTTGATAACCGACTTATCCACCGCAACGGTACCCCAACCGGGTTTCACACCCAGGGCGGTCTG
>SVKS01000098.1 GCA_015068345.1 Oscillospiraceae bacterium | reverse complement strand
CGGCTCTGGCGGCGTACACCGGAACATAGGTGCCGTTGAGCTTCATGCCCACGTAGGGGCTGATGATCATGGCATTTTCGGTGGGGCCGTTATACCAGCTGCCGTCTTCGGCAAAGGTCTGCCGTTGCCAGGTAAAGACCTGGGAAAGGGTGTCAAATCGCTTGATTTCGGGAAAATGGACGGATGAAACGGAGGTCATAATGATTTCCTTTCGTGATTGTTATACAGGGAGAAAAACGTAAAAACGGTTAGCTCCTCTTTCGAATCAGGTATACGTGGTCGCAGGGGGTGGGCAGATTGAAGTCATCCTTGGAGAAGGTTTTCACGTATGTGAAGCCGAATTTGTCTGCAAGGTGCAGGCTTGGGGCGTTATCGGTGGCGCAGAACCAGGAAAATGCTTCAATGGGAAGCTGGGCGTGCAAAAACACCTCCGCCAGGGCTTCCTGCATATACCCCTGATTCCGATAAGCCTCTATAACACGAACTCCCACGTTCCTACGGTTGGGGTTATTGTCGGCGTCCTCGTTCAAGCCGATGGTGCCGATGATCTCCCCGGTTTCCTTCAGTACCATGGCGTAGTTGTTCTTTACCGCTATCAGGTAGCGGATGGTGTCATCGTTATGCACTCCACAACCTAAGTCGTCCTCATTCCAATCCCGAAGGAGAAGACGTTTGGTTTCCAGCGTATTCATAAGTTCTCCTTATAATTTGTAGCCAAGACTTTCCATATACTCCCGGACGGTCTTTCCATCTACATCGCCGGGAAGAATTTCCGCCTTGGCACAGCGTGCGGCGGCAAAGCCGGCGGCTTCCCCGGTGGGAATCACGTTGCCTACCACCCGGTAGGAGGCATGGGCGTAAAAGTCACCCGAAATGCACCGGCCTGCAAGCAGCAGATTGTCGCAGCCCAGGGGCAACAGGGCGCGGTAGGGGATGTGGTAGGGGACAGCCCGCCTGCCCTGACCGTGATCCCGTTTGTCAGTGGCATCAATGGCATGTACGTCAATGGAAAAGCGCACCAGGGAAATCGCATCCTCAAATTTGCGGCCCTGGGTGATATCTTCGAAGGTTAGCCGGTATTTGCCAAGGATGCGGCGACCTTCCCGAATTCCCAGATGGGAGGAGATCAGAAGGATGTCCAACTTTTCAAAACCGGGTAGTTTTCGCATGGCATCCACAATTTCGGTGCATTCAATGCGTCCGTCCCGGGTGGCAGAGGAAAGCGCCAGGGGATCATCGGGGGGCACGTTGTACTGGTAATTGGCCGAAAGCACCCAGCAGCCGTCGATGGCGGAACGAATCAGAAATACCTCGTTTGCCGAAACGTGGATCCCGGCTTCATCAAATTTCTGCTTCAGTTTGGCTTTGTCAGCGTTGTTTTCGGTTTGGGCGAAATCCTCCGGTACCCCGGTGACCAGCATATTCATACTGGCGGGTTGGGGGGAACCGGTTCTTGGATGCCCGAATTCATATTTACATCCCGCCAGGGCGGAGAGCTGACCGTTTCCGGTGGCATCCACGTAAACCGGGGCATTCAGGCAAAGATTTCCCTCTTCGGTGGTTACCAGAAGGGCGGTGATACGCCTTCCCTTCCGCTCTGCGAAGCAGGAAAGACTGTGGTAGTACACATCCACACCCAAATCCCGGAGGGTTCTATCCAAAAAGCTTTTCAAATACTCGGTTTCGATCATGGTGCCGGGAACCTTGGTGCCCTTTTCATCGTAGCGGGGGCCACGTCGGGCTCGGGTATGGCCGCCGGCATTCAGGTGATCAAAAATTTCCGCCACGAAGCCGCCCTTGTCCTGGCAATCCAGGAGTTGGGGGACAAAGCCCTTGGTAATATCCCCCCCGAGCTCGCCACCGGACTCCACCAGGGCAACCTTTACTCCCTGGCGGGCGGCACTCACCGCGGCGGCAACCCCGGCAAGACCACCGCCGGAAACCACCACGTCATATTCACGTACCTTTGCGGAAACCGAAAAAACGTGTTCCATAGAAAACTCCTTACTTTGTAACGATCTTTGCGAAAAGGAAGCTACGCTCCCTTGGGAAGGTGGCCTGTAAGCCGTTCTGGGCGGGGAAAACTGTGGAACTGCCGGTGGCGTCCAGCACTTCAATGGTATAATCCTTGCCTGAAAGGGCCGGAATTGCGAAGGTGAAGGAATTGGTTTCGGTCATTTCCCGGAACAGGAGGGCATAGGCGGTTTCGCCCCCATCGGCAAAGAAGCCGGTGAAGCCAAAGCCGCTGGGTTCCTCACCAATGGGAGAGATGTCGGCCTTGTAAAGGGCATCCCGGTGGGCACGCCACACCGAAACGATGCGCCGGAGGGGCGGAATATCCCTGGGATCCAGCTCACTCAGCTCCATCCAAACCAGGGGATTGGACATCATAACGGTAGCAAAAAGATAATCCATATCGTAGTGAATGGGGGCCAGGGGATCGTCCCCATACTTTTCGGGGTTTCGGCGGTTGTTTAGGAATTCAAATTGCAGTTGCCTGGTGGGTAATAGTGTGGCAAGTAGCCACAGGTTCCGCAGGGTGGCGTGGGGATAGTAGTTCACGAAATCGGTGTAGCGGTTTTCCACAAACAGGGTCCCGTGTTGACGGTGGTAGAGGAAGCCGAAGCGCCGCCCGGCGGTGACGTCCATCTGGAACATCATATTCCCCTTACTCCGGCGAGTCAGCTCGTCCAGCAGGGCTTTCATGCGTCCCTCTGCCTTTTTGGTATCCAAATGGATGCCGTCCAGCTTGAAGTAGCGGATGCCGTATTTGGTGTAAAAATCAAAGAGGGTGTCGGCGTCCCGTTGCCAATTGGCAAATTCGTCTTCCGAATCAGGAGAGAACCAGAGGCCAACCTCCACTCCCATTTCTTTGCCGTAGTTACAGACCTGGCGGAAGCCATCCGGGAACTTTTTCTTGCTGATCGACCAGTATTCCGGGTCGGCGGTATAGTACCCCTCCCATACGTGGTTCAAAAAGCCTGACTTGGTATCCACCGTGCCCTTGGACCAGCCGTCGTCGATTTGGACGAAATCAAATCCGATCAATCGGGCCGCATCGATCTCCTTTTGGATAAAGGCATCACACAGCTTGGTGTCCCCACTGCGGTCGCCCCAGGTGTTTTCCATGGTAAACAGAGTACCTTTGCCCCGGTTGATGGCACGGAGCAGATCCCGATGGGCCTTCATCAGGTTTTTGCCCACCCCGATGGTGCTGGAATAGAGGGGGAGTTCCCCGGCGGGAAGCTCCCGATAGTCCACCCCGGCACCGCAAAGGTAGAAGTGGTCCCCCTCCACCCGCAGGTCGGGAACAACCTGGACAAGGTGGGATTGGCAAACCGGAGCGTTTTTCACAAGCAGGAGCTCGGCTCCATCCAGCGGGTTTGTCACGTGGAACACCTGGCCCCATTCGTCGTGCTTTCCCACATGGTAGAGGGAAAAGGTGCAGGTGCGCACCGGCTGGCTCCGGTGATCGGAAAAATCGTAAAGGGAATAGGCGGTCATGCGGCGGTGCTTGCCGCCGAAGGTGACCGAATCCAGAATCTGGCTTTTGTCAAAGGGGGTCTCCGATAAATACTGGGGTGGCTGAATGCCAGGGACAAAGTTGCCCCCCGGGGTGGTAAGGGTCATGCCGGTTTGGATGAAGGGGAGACCCGGAAATATCGAAAAGAGGATGGTAAGAGAAGCTTCTCCGGTGGCGTAGGTGAGGGATACAGAAAGGAAATCCTCGCTTGTGCCGAAGTTGTTTTCAATGGCAGAGGAGATGGAAAAGGCGGCGTCGGTCAGGGAAATAACAGGGTTTTCGATTCGGGTGGCATCGGGGTATTCTCTTCCCGATACCCGGTCAGTAAGCGAAAGAAGGGTGCCGTTTTTTACGTCAAAATCACGGGAAATGCAAGCATTTCCTATGGTCAGAATATCCTCTTCCAGCGAAAGGAAGCAATCGGAAAGATGGGTAACCTGGAGCATGGCAACCTCCTTTCTCAGCGAATCACCGCCAGAACCTGGTTTGCAATATCCTCCATGCCCCGGACGGTGGGGTGGCCGCAGGCCTTGGCAATGCGGGTGAAGGGGATGGCTTGGATACCAAGCCGCTTGCAGGCGGCCTTCATTTCCTCACCGATCTCGGGCTTCAACTCGGTATTGATCAGACAGTAGATGGAGGCGGCGGGCAGAGTTTCCTTCAAATCGGTCAAAAAGTGGGAGATGGCGGGAAGCACCGAAAAGAGATCGGCTTCGCTCTGGTTTTCGGGCATGGAGCTTCCAAGGGGGGCATCCGACCAACTGTCGTTGGTGCCGCCGAAGACGAAAACGGTGTTGATCTCGTTTTCTTGGAAGAAGCCCTGCTCCTTCAGCTGACGAAGACGGAAGATGAAGGAGGAGGAGTGGGAGCAATCGGAATTGCCGTAGCCGGTGTAGCCGATGGTGGAGCCGGACCAGCTGTTGTTTTGTACCAGATGGAGCCCGGCCTGGGTCGTGACCTGATGCCACCAGGTTTCTTCCACCTGGGTTACGTCGGTTTCGGCTCGTCCGGCGGGAGTGTAGTAGACGGCATAGCCTTCGGGAATGTAATCCTGGAAAGTGGAGTAGCTGTCGCCGAAAATGATGGTGTTGTTAGGCATGGGAGAATGCTCCTTTCGCATGGGAAGACTTGTTGTTTTGGGGGTATTAAGTTATCTTGTATTTATTGTACCATAGGGGGCAGAAAAAGTAAATGCGAAGGGGGTACTTTGGTTGCAAAAAGAAGATGGGTGTGATACAATGTGAGAAAGGGTCTATAAAGGGTTCCGTGGAGGAATCGGAAATGAGCAAAATTAAGATCGATATCCTGGGAGCCGGCCGGGGAATGGATATTTCCAAACGCATCCTGGGGGACGAGGAGGGCAAAAAGTACATTCTATGAAACTCAACCTGAATCCAAAAATCAAGAATATTTTGTGGGGAATATTCGCGGTGGTGCTTTTAGCGGTATTTGCCATCTGGATGATCAACGATCCCCCGCCTGAACACATTGCGGACACCAACGGAGCCGAAGATTTTTCCCTTCAAACCATTACCGAAGAAGACGTGGTGACCATGTCCATGGGATCTCGGGGTGCCATCAGCGAAAGTGAAATTAAATTCAACTTTGAAAATCTAAGCATTTCGAACGGCAAAAAATACGCCGCAAACAAATTTACAGGTCTTCACAGGCTTTATAACGCCACCATCCTCAAGGGGTCGGACATTTACGTAAGTTTGGCAGAATTTGAAATTCATAAAGGCAATTTTGCCTTCTATGTGGTGTTCGATGGTGAGATCGTGGGCCGGGTGGAACCCGGGGACGATGTCACGTCGGAATTCCTTCTGCAGAACGTGGAAAAGACCGGGAGTTTGGAATACATTATCGCCGGAGAGAGTGCAAGCTTTGAATTCATTGCCCCAATTGGATTGGATTAAGAAATAGAAAGGTGGAAAAATTATGAAGCCCACATTTTTGAATCACGAAAGACCGCTGCTTACCGTCATGCTACAGTGTGAAACCCCCGAAACGGCAATCGGCAGAATCCGCAACGCCAACTGCCTGGGGGCTGATGCCTATGGTCTGCAGGTGGAATCTCTGAAGCCCGAATACCACAACGAAGAAACCTACAAGCGGATCTTTGCCGAAATGAAGGGGAGACCCTCCTACGTCACAAATTACCGTTCGGCAAAGAATACAGGAAAAACCGATGAAGAGATTGCCGAAGGCCTGGTATTGCTTGCCAAAAGCGGCGCGACCCTTTGCGACGTGATGGGGGATATGTTTGCAAGACACCCCGAAGAGATGACCGATAACCAAGAGGCCATCACAAAGCAGATAGAGCTGATTGAATCCATTCATCAGCAGGGTGCCGAGGTTTTAATGTCCTCCCACGTTTTGAAATTTACCCCTGCCGAACGGGTACTGGAGATCGCCCTGGAGCAAAAACGCCGGGGAGCCGACGTGATCAAAATCGTCACCGGTGCGGGTAGCATGGAAGAGCAAATTGAAAATTTGAGAATCACCAATTTGCTGAAGGAAGAGCTGGACGCTCCATTCTTGTTCCTTTCGGGCGGGGTATGCTCCCTGCACCGTCGCCTGGGCATTGAGCTTGGTTGCTCTATGGCCCTTTGTGTTTACGAGCATGATGCCCTGTCCACACCGCCGCAACCCCTGCTTGGTACCATGAAGCTGATTCGGGATACCATTGACTTCTGAAGAGGCAATGTAATGTTTCAGGTTAGCATGTGAGATAGACGAGGTTATGGAGATTGTGTGTGTAAATAGCGCACAGGTGATATTTTGTCTCTTTCAATGTCATAAATTATTATATTGATCGCATCTAAATGCGTATAAATATTTCTATCTTTTCTCTGGACAAAAAGAAAAAATTGTGGAAAATGGGCTCATAATTTCCATAAAAAGAGTGATACTAATACCAAGCAAATTCACAAGAAAATTTGCAAAAAAGGACTTAGGACGGGTTGTTACTGCGAAAACGCCGAAAACCCGCATAAACACTGTTTTTTTGCAATATTTTCTCTTTGTGTTTTTTATATCACGGGAAATTATAATACAAAAAGCAAAAAACAAGCGCTTGTTTTTCGCAAAATCAAAATCCCAAAAAACCGCATAAATACAGGGTTTTGGCACATTTTCGAGTAGAGAAAAGGAGTAAATATATGAAAGCAACAGGTATTGTTAGGCGCATTGAGGAATGTGTTATAATAGGACAAAAGTTGTCGAAAAACGCATAAATACTGAGTTTTCGCTGATTTTTGTCCAACGCAATTTGCACAAAACAATATATACATAGCAGCAGCGAGGTGAAATTCACCTCGCTGCTGTACTTATAAAACGGTATAAACTTTTGCTTTATGCGCCAAGGCCTGTTCTAAGGATTCGCAAAAACCAAGTAAAAACTCATCCGTCTGCGCTTTGCCAAAATCGGTAAATTTTTTGCCGGACTGTATGTATTTGGATTCGGCAAGGGCGTTATAACGAAGCACCTCTATGCCGCAAAACTTATCGGCAAAAGGTTTTAGTTTTTCGGCAAAAGCGGCAATATCTTCGGGAGTATCGTTTACGCCCGGTATTAGCGGAATACGAACTGTCACTTTATTTTTGACGGCAAAAAGCAATCTTTGCAAATTATCCAATATCAGCCGATTGTCTTGCGTAGTATATTTTTTGTGTTTTTCGGCATCGGCTATTTTGAAGTCTGCAAAAATGAAATCACAAAACGGCAACACCTTTTCGATATTCTTCCAGGGAATAAATAATGCGCTTTCAATCGCTGTGTGAATTCCTTCTTTTTTACACTCCTTGAGCAGTTCAACACAAAAATCTGCCTGTAACAGGCATTCGCCACCGGATAGAGTAACCCCTCCACCGCTTTGTGTGTAGTAGTGGACATCTTTGCGAATCTCACGCAGGACATTCGCTACCTCCATCTGCTTCCCTGCAGCTGACAACGCCCCGGAAGGACATGCCTCGGCGCAACGCCCGCATTTTTGGCAACCTTCACGCAAAAAGGCCATATCGTTGCCATCTATTATATGGTGTGCCGGACACACCTCAACGCACTTTCCACAATGCACACATTTGATGGGTGCACAAAGTATTTCATTTTCAACTGTCAGCGTTTCAGGGTTGTGACACCAAGAACAACGAAGTCCACAGCCTTTAAAATATACTACAGTACGAATCCCCGGACCGTCATGCAGAGAAGCACGCGCTATATTTGTTATGTTTGCGGTTAGAGGCATGTATGTTTTGTCCTTCCGATAATATGATTTTGTAGTTCGGGAGAAAGCAAATTAAATTTCTGGCTAAATCCCGAAACGCGAACAGCGAGGTTGTTGTAGTGTTCGGGATGCTTTTGGGCATCAATCAAGGTGTCAGCATCAATAATATTAAACTGTACATTGCAAAGTCCCTTTTTGCTTGCAGCAATAAAGATATCGGTCAAGGTGTCAAGATTTCTGTCGCAAAACAGTTTGGGGTCAAGCTCTACTATAGCAGAGGTCGTGCCGGGCGCTTTTAAGGACGGCAGCTTGGAAATGGAGTTGAGCAGTGCTGTTAATCCGTTAAAATCGCGCCCTTGCATAGAAGAACAACTGTATGCGATCGGCTCACCTTTCCGCCTTCCGTCGGGAGAGGCGGCACTGTGCTGACCGTGTTCGATCATCCATAAGAAGGTGAAAGGTTGGGCATGGAAGGAAAGCCCATATTTTTCCGACATAACATCCAGTATATCGCAAGCCTTATCCATAATATCCACAGCGATATCGTCTACCTCGTCAATGTCATTGCCGTATTTCGGTGCCTTGTTTATGAATTCCGCCCGCACCGCTTCATTGGGGAAGTTATTCAGTAAAATTTCTTTCAGCTCGCCAAGGCTATACTTTTTCTCATCAAAAACAAACTTTTTAATAACCGCCAGTGAATCGGCAAGATTCGGTATACCTCCCAGCATCACTTGATAATAGTCGTATCTTGCACCCGCATCATTAAAGTCTTTTCCGCTTTCAAGACAGCCTTCTGTCAGCAACGATTTATACGGTCTGGGAGAATTAACAATAGAAGCAATGCGGTGTTTTGCTATTTTCGAGCAGCTCAGATCCAGTATATTTTGAATTTGGGCAAGGACAGCTTCATAAAACTGCTTGTAGGTTTTAAAAGAACTGATATTTCCTGTTTTAACGCCGGGATTAAATTCCGGATACATCATACTTGCTCCGTTGCAAAGAGCATATTCAATCGCTTTCAAAAGATTGGTTTCGCCTGTAACGGCATGGGGGTTGGATTTTCCGGGGATAACCGTTTCCACACAGCCGATCTGAGTGTAGTCAAAGGCATCTTCGCGGGAAATCCCTTTTGCCATTAGTGCCGGGACCATAATATCATCGTTAAAGAAGAATGGAACTCCCTTTTGCACATGACCTACAACCTCTAAAGCACGTTTTAAAAAGGCTTTTTCGGTTTTGCCGGAATAACGCACCGAAAGACAACGAATGAAATTCAGTTGCTCGGTCACATCCAACATCAGATAGGATAGTTCGTTGACATCTGAACTACCGTCGGGAGACGTTCCTCCTATGCAGGATTGCTGTACGTCATAGTCACGGTAGAGCTTTATCCACAAACAACAAAGGATCTCGAACGCCTTCTCCCTTGTGAGGATCCCTTTTTCGATATCTGCGGCATAGTATGGATATAGTATTTGATCCAACCGACCGATAGAATTCGCATTGATGTGGTCTTCCCATGTGTTAATTATGTGTGCGAACCATATCGCCTGCACAGCTTCCGTAAAGCTGCTTGCAGGATGACGCGGTACACGGGAGCAATTGTCTATAATCTGTTCAAGGTCTTCTTTTTGATAATTGTCGTTGTCGCTTTCAAGCAACTCTTTCGCCTTTTGAGCGTATTTTTCTCCCATACAAGCCGCAGAAATACAAATCTTTTTAGCTGCCTCATAAAGAGGGTTTTTGCCGTTTTTCTGTTCCGCATCTTCAACTTCTCTTAAAAGACCTAAAAATCCTTTTTTCAAAACAGCCTCATAACCAAGAACAGTATGATTGCTGTCTATGCACCGTCCAATTGCCGACCATTCTTGTTCTGACTGTGTTTCGGCTTCGGTAAGGTTTACCGCAGGTGATTCAGTATCAGCGGCAGGCGGATTCTTTACAAGCTCGAAAAAAAGCCGTGCATCAGCATCGCTTATATGATTCTTGCGTATCACTTGCCAACCGTTATCGTTATCTCTTGGACGATAGTATTCATCACATTCTGCCTCACCGAAATTAAAACCAACTATCAGTTCACCAGGAATAATTACAGGTGTGAATTTTTCTAAGATATAAGATATGCCGGCAGCTATACTCTCAGTGGTGGAGTAACCCTCTTTCAATGCTTTTAAGTGTCCGATGGTAAAATATACATTTCCCTGAGCAAAGTATTGTTTCATGAAAGATTTCTCATTTACTGCCTCTTCACGAAGTGCGGCACAACGGTCAGATAATTGAAACATAGAAATTCTCCTTTTCTCGTAATAAAACTGACTTTCTTTAACTTGCTTAAGATATTCGGTGGGGGAACAGCCGTATTCTTTTAAGAAAGCTTTGTTAAATCCACTGATACTGTCGTATCCATAGGAAATGGCAATATCGAGTATTTTCGTACCTTTTAAAATATCCAAGGCAGCCAGTTGAATACGGTAATGTCGGACATATTCCACAAACGTTCTGCCAGTAAAACTTTTAAATCGATCGCAAAAATACCATTTGGAATAACCAAATTCTTTTGCTACATTTCCGGCAAGCAGAGGCTCCTTAATATTGTCATGAACATACTTTAAAATATCATACAATGTCCCCACCTCCGCTTTGATTTTAACACATGTTTGCATTAACATCTATTCCAAATTTGCGGAAAATATATAGCCGCAAAATTTTTTCCGCATAAATCTCCTTGCTTTACAGATACTAACAGCGTAATTTGTAAAATAAGGAGAAAGATATATGAAAGCCACTGGAATCGTTCGCAGAATCGACGATTAGGTTATAATAGGAGCAAGGTCAGAAAGCCTTGAAAACACTGGTGTTTCGCTGATTTTGTCCAACTTCACGAGCAAGGTGAAAGCA
>SVKS01000004.1 GCA_015068345.1 Oscillospiraceae bacterium | reverse complement strand
AGCCCCGCTATTTGATGGGGGTAGGTACACCCACCAATATTGTCAACGGGGTTATGCGTGGTATCGATATGTTTGACTGTGTACTGCCTGCCCGCAATGCCCGGCACGGACATCTCTATACAAGCGAAGGACGCATCAATTTGAAGAATAAACGGTTTGAAACTGACATGAATCCCATTGATCCCAAATGTGATTGTCCCACCTGCCGTCGCTTCTCCCGGGCCTATATCCGACATCTGATGAAAGCAGGGGAGGTGCTGGCACTCCGTCTTTGTGTCATCCATAACCTCCATTTCTACAACAAAATGATGGCGGATATTAGAGAAGCCATTCAAACCGACACCCTGCCACAAATGCTTGCCAAAGCCGAGCTTTACGAACATCACGAAGTATAAGAAAAACGCGAATTGCGGCAAAAAGTGATTGAAAAGAAATCGTCTTTGTGTTATACTTAATAGGTTCTATATCATAAAAGGAGTGACTGAATTGAAAAAGAACGTACTCAAGAAGGCCATTGCTGCCATCTTTGCGGTATCTGCTCTCAGCACCATGACTCTGGCTGCCGAAGAAGCCGCTACCCCCAATAATGCAGGCAACTACATGAGCCTGGTAATTTTCGCCGGTCTGATCGTCCTGATGTATTTTCTGATGATCCGCCCTCAGCGCAAGCGCGAAAAGGAAACCGCCGAAATGCGAAACAACATCAAGCCGGGCGATAAGGTTGTCACCATCGGCGGCATCGTTGGCAAGGTTTGCAGCGTGAAGGATGACGTTGTTACCATCGAAACCGGTGCAGACAAGGTCCGTATCAAGTTCGTAAAGAACGCCATTTCCAGCGTAGAAAAACCCAAGGCCGACAAGGTTGACAAGGTCGAAAAGAAGAACGAAGAAAAGACCGAGGAACCGAAGGCTGAATAATTACGACATAAAAATGATTCTCTCCGCATAGATTGTGATAACAAAAATATGCGGAGAGAACAAATATGCAGGAAAAAAACCGAAAAATCAACTCCATATTCTTTGGCGCGCTGCACCTTTCTTGGGCGGTATTCTGTGCATTGGTAATTTTGTTGCTGATGACAATACCCTGCGGTTGGATGTGCCTTCTTTGGGAAGAGGTACCTCATATAACAATGTATGCCTGGCTGAAGGTGCCGTTGCTCTTGGTGACGGGATACATAGCAGGTGGTGTATTTACCCGTTCCTGTAGCCTGCGGGGAATCTATTGCGGCCTTTTGAGTGCCGGACTATTAAGTGCCGTAATGCTTTTGGTGAAAGGTATCTTTGGAATATCTCAAGTCGGTATGGGCATCTCGGTACTGCTCCTTATAGTATCCGCTGTAACAGGAAGCGTGGTGAGTGCATGCAGACGCTCGTGAACAGGAAGCTCTATTCGCTGGAAGAGTCACGAAAGAATGCCTCCTACGTCATGGTACTTATCGTTTACCTGGTTGGATATGGCATTGCCGCAGTGTTTACCCCCTTGTATGCGTTGCAAAATGCCGTCCCTGGAGCCTTCCTATGGGAGGAGACGATGGGGGCGATGCTTCTTCGGTTGCTGTTTCCGTTATCGTTGATGTTTTTCTTCGCCCTGCATCCGGCGGGAACGGTTTTGATTCCCTGTTTCTATCTGTTGAAAGGCTTTGCTGATGGATGTATTATCACCTCCATCATGAAAAACAGGGGAAGCGAGGAGCTTTACCGTATATTTCTTTCCATAGGTCCGGAGTTGCTTTATTCATTTCTGGTGGTTGCCTGGTGCGGCGCTTGTGCTCACTATAATGCCATTCGTTTATACCGTGGAGAAGCCGGTATTCATCTTCGGAATTTTCATCTGTTGATTCGTGTTACGTCAGCCAAGGTGATGCTTGGCATCGTGGCATCGATTGTGATACTGCTATGTTGCCGTTTTTGGCTGATTCCCCTTTTATTTACGTAAGGATGTTACTCTATGCCGAATTTTAACTTAAAACTCTATAATTTCGAAAAAGAAGGAAAAGGCGTCGAAGTCGATGAAAAGAAGCCCCTTGGGGTGTTTCAAGTATTCATCCTCTATTTCCGTTACTTTTGGAAAATGACCCTTTATAATGTGATTCAGTTTGTGAATCTTCTGCCGATCGTTTCTGTAATGGTTGCCATGGCGGTGATCATGATGGGCAGTGAAGCCATTAACGAACTCATTGCACAAGATCGCTTCCAAACCTTCAACCAGTCCTATCCCTGGGTAATGATTTGCATCAACGTATATTATTTCTTCTCCGAAAATGCATTTATCCAGGCCATTGGTATGATCCTGTTTGTGGCGGCGGTGCTTTGCGTTGGCCCGCTTTCTGCAGGATTCTTCTATGCCGCACGGAATACAACCAGGGAAGAACACGTCTTTACGTCGGACATCTTCTCACAAGCCTGGGAAAACCGGAAACAGGCCATTCTTGTGGGGCTTTTGGATGTGGCGGCTTCTTTTGCCGTATTGATTTACTTCACCACCGACTTTTCCTACCTGAACTACGGTTACGGACAAGTTATGGGATTTCTGAAGTACTTTGCTCTGCTGATTTACGTATTCTATCTGGTGATTCGGGTGTATGTTTATACCATTATGGTCACCTTTGATATGCCCTTGAAGGAAATCTTTAAGGCGGCAATTCTTTTGACCTATTCTCATCTGCCCCGTTCTCTGGTGATCTGGTTCACCATGGCGGCTGTTGTACTGGCCAATCTCTACCTGCCGCTGCCCTCCCTTCTTTTGGTACCCCTCCTTGACCTCTCACTGGTCAATTTCATTTCGGGCTTTATGGTATACAAACCCATCGATAAGTATATGATTCAGCCTGCGCTCAAGGAACAGAATCAGACAGGGGAAGAATAAAAATGATACCGGAACAGTGTACTGTTCCGGTATTTTTTATGTTAAGTCGGTAAGATCGCGGATGACTTCACCGGCAATCATCAAGCCGGCAACCGAAGGAACGAAGGAAATACTGGCGGGGGAGCTTCTTTTTTTTACAACCGTTTCCTCTTCTGTGGTTTCCGGTGCCGGAGTGATGGGGACTTCCTCGGAATAAAGAACCTTCAAATGTTGGATGCCGTATTTTTTAAGTTCCCTGCGAATGACTCTGGCAAGGGGGCAGACGCTGGTCTTCTGAATATCTGCGATTTTGAATTGATCGGGATGCAGTTTGTTTCCTGTTCCCATAGAGCAAAGAATGGGAATGTTGTTTTCCTTGGCTACACGAATCAGAAGAAGCTTACTGGTAACCGAATCGATGGCATCAATGATATAGTCGTAGTCGGAAAAAGGAAACTCTTCAAAAGTTGTTGCATCAAAGAAAACGGGATGACAGGTGACGACGGCATCCGGATTGATATCAGCAATCCGATCCCGCATAACATCGGTTTTCAAAAGACCGATGGTGGAGCGCAAGGCCACCAACTGTCGGTTCAGGTTGGTAGGGGAAACACGATCGGCGTCCACCAGGGTGATTTTTCCAACTCCGGCACGAGCAATGGCCTCGGCTGAGAAGGAACCGACGCCGCCAATGCCAAAGATGGCAACGTGAGCGTTATGTAGTTTCTGGCATGCATCCTCTCCAATGAGACGACGGGTTCGGTCGGTGAAAAGATCCATTGTGAATACTCCTTATGAGGATTTCTTTTATTATATCATAAAAAGCAGAAATTGTTTAGTCGTGGGTATTGATTTTTGTAAAAAATCCAGGTATAATCCAAACTATAAAACCAATATGGAGGATGTAAATATGTTAAAAGGAATTCCTGATATTATCAGCCCTGAACTTTTGAAGATTTTGGATGAAATGGGGCATGGCGATGAAATTGTCATTGCGGATGGCAACTTTCCCACGGCATCCATGGGAAAGCGAGAAGTTCGCGCCGACGGGCACGGGGTACCCGAAATGCTGGATGCTATTCTGCAGCTTTTTCCCCTGGATACCTACGTGGAAGCCCCGGTTGCATTGATGGAAGTGGTTCCCGGTGACCCGGTGGTGCCTGTAATTTGGGATGAATTCAAGGAAATCATCGAAAAGCGTGATCCTGCAAAAATTGAATACATGGAGCGCTTCTCCTTCTACGAAAGGGCCAAAAAGGCCTACGCCATCATTGCCACCGGCGAAAAGGCAATCTATGCCAACGTCCTCCTGAAAAAAGGGGTTGTAAAATAAACCAAAAATAAGCCTGACAGCGTTTGCTGTCAGGCTTGATTTTATAGGGCAATTATTCGACGCCCATGTCCTTCAGGTTCTTATAGCTGATGGCAAGAGCTTCAAAGGGATCCAGACCATTGCAGTTATCCTGTTCCACGATGTACTGCTGAATACCAGTGTCTTCGCAAGCCTTCAGGATGGCTTTCCAGTTCAGGTTGCCTTCGCCAACTTCACGCATACGACGTTCGGCCTTTTCGTCCACGTCGAAATCCTTGAAGTGGATGATATCCATTTTGCCGGCTACCTTACGGATATATTCGGCGGGATCGGAACCACCGGCCTGTACCCAGAAGGTATCGATTTCAAACTGGAATCCGCGACCGGCGTTGGCGATCATGTATTCTAGACCGGTCATACCATCGAAACGCACGAATTCGAAGTGATGGTTGTGGTAAACAAACTTCAAACCGGCATCGTCGATCTTCTCAGCCCACTTGTTGGCCTTTTCCATGAAAGCGGCGAAGCCTTCTTTGGTGCGGGGGAACTGGGCAGGCATGGAACCAAGACCGATGTACTTGCAGTTCCAAAGCTTGTGGTTGGCAATGACCTGGTCCAGGTTTTCATCGATTTCGGCGTAGGGAGTGTGGGTGACAATCAGATCCAGACCGTTTTTGTCCAGAAGGGTTTTCAACTCCTGGGGATCGATGGGTCCGACACCGGATACCTGAACCGATTTGTAACCGATTTTTGCAACCTTTTCCAGTGTTACGGCCAGGTCGGCAGAGGTCTTGCAGAAGTCACGCAGGGTGTAGAGTTGGGCAGTGATTTTCGACATATTACATTCCTTTCTGCTGTCTCAGGGCAGCTAAAGCTTTATAATCACCCTTCAAAGAGGTGTAAAGGTGCTGATAGAGGGGATGGGCTGCTTTGTAGTAGTTGGCAGAGGGCGCATCCGGAGTCAGGGAGGGGTTGGTGCGGATGGTGGCATCGCATGCGGTGGGTACGTCGGGATAAATTCCCGCGGCAACCGCACCGAGAAGGGCGGCACCCAAAGCACCGGCTTCGCTGGAATTGGTGGTGGTCACCGGACAATCGAACATATCGCAAAGCATCTGGCGCCACAGCTTGGAACGTCCGCCGCCGCCGGCGGCACGGACTTCTTTGCCTTCAAAGCCCATTTCACGAATGATGGCATAGCAGTCGGTAAGGGAATAGCCAACGCCTTCCATGACAGAGCGAAGCATATCCCGTTTCCCATGGGAGGCGGTTAAGCCGAAGAAGACGCCACGGCAATCCGCATCCAGGTGAGGGGTGCGTTCCCCCATGAAGTAAGGCAGGAAGAAGAGCCCATCGGCACCAATGGGGGAGAGGGCGGCTTCCTTGTCCATGATAACGTAGGGATCTACGCCAAGGGAATCGGCAACAGCCATTTCTTCCTTGCAGAAGGTATCCCGGAACCACTTCAGGGATAAACCAGCACCCTGGGTTACCCCCATGATGTGCCAGGAGTCCTTTACCGCATGGCAGAGAGTATGTACCCGGCCAAGGGGATCAATAACGGGACGGTCGGTGTGAGCGAATACCACACCAGATGTACCGATTGTAGCAGAGAGAACGCCACTGCGGACGATACCGCTGCCAACAGCGGAGGCAGCCTGGTCACCGGCGCTGCCGGCAACCGGAGTGCCTGCCAAAAGGCCGGTACGCGCGGCAACTTCGGGGGTGATGCGGCCCGAAATATCGCTGGATTCGCAAAGATCGCAGAGCCAGCTCATGTCAATACCTAAGGCATCGCATACTTCCTTGCTCCATACCCGATTGGGTACATCCAGGAGCTGCATACCGGAGGCATCGGAATAGTCGCTGACAAAAGCTCCAGTCAGGGCAAAGCGAACGTAGTCTTTGGGAAGCATGATCTTTTTAACCTTCGCATAGATCTCCGGCTCGTGGTTTTTAACCCAAAGAACCTTGCTGGCGGTAAAACCGGTGATAGCGGGATTGGCAGTGATGGCGATTAACCGGTCACGACCAAGGATGCGGGTCATTTCATCGCATTCCGGTTGGGTACGCTGATCGCACCAAATGATGGAGGGACGAAGCACCTGGTTGGATTCGTCCAGCATCACAAGGCCATGCATTTGACCCGAAAGGCCAACCGATACAATATCCGCCGGGGCAACACCACTTTGCCGGATTACGGCGGCAATGGTGTCCATGGTGGCATTTACCCAATCAGCAGGGTTCTGTTCTGCGTAGCCATTCTGGGGCTGATAAAGGGGATATTCCACAGTAGCAGAGGTGATGGGGGTACCATCTACTGCAAAGAGCACTGTTTTAGTGCCGGAGGTGCCTACGTCGCACCCCAACATATATTTTTTACTCATAACCACCTCGAAAAAGATTGCATTTCGCCGCTTCAAAAGCTATAATAGAAGCAGGCAGGGCAAAGTCACCCCAAGATATGTATCATTATATAGTAAAAAGCAGAATCGTGCAAGTTTTATTTTGGAAGGAATGAAAATTATGCGTTATCCGAAGATCATTCAGGATCTGAAAAAGAGAGCAACCGGGTATTACGCCGAGCGCGTTATTGGTGAGTGCGAATATCTGGCACATCTTTCCAGAGTGAAGAAGGGGGTGTATGATGAAATCGTAGAAAACGGGGCAGTCTTCCTGTGGGAAAGTTATCTTTCGAAGAAGGGCATCGGGAAAACGGAATGCGAAAAGTTTGAGAAACTGATGGCACCTGCAGCGTCGGTTGCAAAAAGCTACGGGACGAAGTTCATTGCCCATGCACACATCGACATGAACTGGATGTGGGGCTACCCGGAAACGGTGGATACGACTTTGGAGACCTTCCGTACCATCCTTCGCATGATGAAGGAATACCCCGACCTAACCTTTGGACAATCCCAGGCTTCGGTTTATAAAATTGTGGAAGAAAACGAACCCGAAATGCTTCGGGAGATCAAAAAGCAAATCAAGCGGGGAAAATGGGAGGTCACCGCCTCCACCTGGGTGGAGGGAGACAAAAACATGGCCTCCGGAGAAGCCATGACAAGGCATCTTCTTTATACCAGGGCCTACCTCAAGAAGATCCTGGGGTTATCTGATGAGGACTTCTTTGTGGATTTTGAACCGGATACCTTCGGACATAGTGAGAACGTGCCGGAAGTACTGAATCAGGCGGGTGTAAAATACTACTACCATTGCCGTGGTTTGGACGAGCCCTATTTCCTGTATCGCTGGATGTCACCCTCCGGAGCCGAAGTGATTGCCTATCGGGATACCGAATGGTATAATATGGATCCGGATCCCTTCTGCCTGATGTGGATACCGGAATTCTGTGAAACCTATCAAATGCCCTTTGCCCTTTCGGTGTTTGGTGTGGGGGACCATGGCGGCGGACCCACCAGGAGAGACATCGAGAGAATCCTGGATATGGCAACCTGGCCCATTTTCCCCGAAATTACCTTTGGTACCTACCGGGAATTCTATGCCGAGGCAGAAAAGGTACGGGAACTTCTGCCACTCAAGCGGGCCGAAAGCAATCCGCGCTTCACCGGATGTTACACCACACAGAGCAGGATCAAGGCATTCAACCGTATGGGTGAAAAACGCCTTGGAGAAGCGGAAGCTATGCAGGCCATGGCCATGATGGTGGAGGGGGAACCTGAATCGGCAGCGTTGGATAAAGAATGGCAGAAAGTGCTCTTCAATCAATTCCATGATATTCTGCCGGGCAGCGGCATTGTAGATACCAGAGAATACGCCTCCGGAATCGCTCAGCAAGCCATCGCCAGAGCAAACTCCTACATCAGCCAGGCCATGAGGAGGATTGCAGGAGAAATAGACACTTCTAACCTTCCCGATGAATATATCGGTCCCCTGGAATCCCGCTCCGAAGGGGGCGGCGTGGGTCAGTTTGTTACCGGCTTTGGTCATACCATGGTGGAACGTGGACGGGGTGTGAATCGTGTAATGCATCTTTTCAATCCCTCTGACGTGATGATTCATCGGGTACAGAACGTTAAAATTTGGGACTGGACCGGAGATGAACAGTGGATGATGGTGACGGGTCCCACGGGGGATGAGACTCCCGTGACCGTTGTGGATCGGGGAAGTACCTTTGGCCATACCTATACCGAAATTGCCTTCATGGCAGACGTACCTCCCTTTGGATACAGCACCTATTCACTGGGAGAGAGGGAAGTGGTGATGAAACCCTTCCTCACGGAAGCTCCCAAAAACATCAAACGGGAACAGGTGGATTTTGATTACAAGATCTGCCTGGAAAACGACCTGCTCCGTGCAGAATTCCGCACAACCGATTTTGCGCTGATTTCTTTGCTCGATAAAAAAACCGGGGCAGAACAGCTGTCCGGTCCTGCAAGATTGCGGGTGATATTGGAGGACAACAAGGGCATGGAGGCATGGCGTGTTGGAAAATACGCCGAAATCCGGGATCTTCACCACGTGCGGCTGGTATCCGGGGATTTACAAAACCCGGTACAACAAAACTTCAAATTCACCGCACTTCTTGGGGAACGATCGAAAGTAATCGTAAAGGTTACCCTGGGCAAGGATGATTGTGCATTGAATTACAAGCTGAATCTGGATTGGTTGGAAGCCAGTGATGGACAGTTTATTTCCCAGTTGAACTTTGTTGCCCCCATCAAGGAGACTGCAAAAGCCTACTGGTACGCCATTCCTTTTGGTATGGTGAAACGGGATGTGGTGGATATCGACCTTCCTGCCCTGAATTTTGTGGCTGCAGAAGGGGATTGTCGTCCCTTCCTGTATTCTGAACGAAAATACGGCTTCCGTGGCAATGGGGAAGAGCTTGCATTGACCCTCCTGCGCAGCGGCGGCAATCCCGATCGGTTCCCGGAGCTTGGTGACCACGAACTGGAATTCAAGCTGGGTATTACCGAAGAAGGCGACGCGCAATCGCTTGCCAAATTGAGGGAGCAAATTGATCGCAGTCCCATTTACCTTTCCGGCACGGTGCACCAAGGCAGTTTGCCCCTGTGCGGTTCTCTGCTTTCCGATCTTGCGGAAAAGAAGGAAAGCTATGTAGTGTCGGCCTTGAAACCCATGGAAAATGGAGAGGGATTCCTGCTTCGTCTTTACGATGTGGCGGGAGGCGGCAAGGCGGAACTCTGTTTTGCTATGGACGTGAAGGAAGCGTGGCTGTGTGACCTTCATGAAAAGCCCGTAGAAAAAGCCATTGTTTCGGGTAAAACTGTTATTGTTCCGGTTGAAAAGGGACGAGTTGTATCATTGATTGTGAAAATATAAGGAGAGTATTATGGCAAAAGTATCTGTTTCCCTGTTAAGCGCTGATTTTACCCACATGGCAGAGGATGCCAAGCGGATGATTGAATGCGGTACCGATTGGCTCCATTGCGACGTCATGGATGGCAGCTTTGTACCCAATATTACCTTTGGCCCTCAAATGATACGGGATCTTCGCAAGAACCTGGGGCCGGATGCCTTCCTGGATGTGCACCTGATGATCGAAAAACCAGAACGTTATGTGGAAGAGTTTGCGGCGGCGGGGGCCAGCCTGATCTGCGTACATCAGGAAGCTACGGTACATCTTCAGCGTACCCTGCAGGCCATCCGGAACTGCGGCGTGAAAGCCGGTGTGGCACTGAATCCTGCTACCAGTGAAATGACGCTGGAATACGTTTACGATGTAGCCGATCTGGTGCTCTGTATGACGGTAAACCCCGGCTTTGGTGGACAGAAAATGCTTCCCATCGTGGCAGAAAAGGTACGTAAGATTGATCAGCGTCGTAAAGAGCTTGGGCTTTCCTTCGAAATTGAAGTAGACGGCGGTGTTAGTACAGAAAATGCAAAAATGTTCCGGGATGCGGGAACCACTGTATTGGTATCGGGAAACTCGGTGTTCAAGGCACCCGACGTGGCGGCCGCCATTCGCGGAATCCGCGGCGAATAAATCAATTCAAAAGCAAAAGAGCAGCACGTTGAAGTGCTGCTCTTATTTCGTAAAGAGGGGATGTCAGCGGGGGAAATACTCGTCGATGACGCGATTTGCGGTTTCGACCCACTTGGTTAGGTTGGTGTAGTTGGAGGCGGTGGTACTGATATCCTTGAGAATAAATTCGCAGGGGGTACCGTTACGCTTGCAGGCTTCCAGCACGTGGCGAATCTCAGCTTCCACGGGAGCGGGATCAAAATCAGGAAGAGCAACAAAGGCCGGATTGGGTTTATAGGAAAGAATGTAGTTGCTACCTATCTTTTCGGCGGCAATGTCCACATCGGCCCATGCGGTGATGGAAATGCGGCGCAGATTCTTAAAACGCTTCAGCTGTTCGATCTTGCCGTGCAGAGGCTCGCAGCATCCGTAGTAGGAAAGACCGCAAAGGTCGAAAAGCTTCTGAGAATACTGAAGGTCAAACTCATCGTGCATTTCGGGAGAAACCACAGCAAAGATTTGTGCCATAGCCCGGGCCCATACATCCTTTAGAGTGATATCATCCTTGTCCATGTCCTTGACGGGAAGTTCTCTGGTGGCGGCGGGAGTGCAATGGAGGTAGAGGGGGTCGGTGTCCAGTACGTTTAGTTCTTCGTATTGCTTCATAACCGCAATGTGGTTGTCGGTAAAGCGGCTGATGAGCAAATGGGCGTAATCGGGATCATCGTAGAGATCCATCAGGCTGTTTTCGATTCCATGGAAGCGGGGAATCTGGTCCCAAGAGGCCAAGTAGAGGCCAACACCGGCTTTTTTTACCGGCATAATGCCGTGGAATACCTCGTCCGTAAAGCTCAGGTTTTGGTTGGTTGCTTCCTTATCGTAGGTGATCACCGGAGTTTTGATCTTGGAGAGGAAGGTTTCGGCATCAGGAATGATGTCCAAATACTGATGGGCTACGATATCGGTTCCGGTAGTTGCTTCGATAATATTTTCGCTGGAGATAAGACCGTTGCCACTGTTATGAAGAACGACAGGAACACGATAGTAATCGTGCAGGGCATAATCGCCCTCAAAGTACTTGAACTGGAATATGGCACGACGAAGCTCGGTTTCCATGGCGCGGGCTCTGGGGTCCTGGGTCTTCAAAATCAGCTCAGGATTATCGTCATACTCACCCCAGGGAACCTCGAAAACAAGCACAGGAGGACGATGAATTTCAAGAGCATTATGTGCACGGAAGCTCTCTTTTCGTGCGGCAGAACGCCCATCAAGAGCGTAAACGGCATACTCGCGGGCAAGCTCCCGCAAAATTTCAAGATCTTTCATGGGTTTCTCCTTTGTAAAGGTGATCAATATTTCATGTCGGGAAAATATTCTCCGGCAAAATCAACGTTGTTAACAGTAAATACCTTTCCTTTCAGGTAGGACAGAACACCATCGTAATTCGAAAGTGTAAAAACAAGCTTATAGGAAAAGAGCGCCTGGTGCTTTCTTCGACTGCGTTCGGTACCATATTTTCCATCCCCAAAAAGAGGAAAGCCGGCGTGGGCCATTTGTGCACGGATTTGGTGGGTGCGGCCGGTGATCAAATGACATTCGCACAGACTGAGCCCGTTTTTTGTTGCGAGGCGGCGGTATTCAGTAATGGCGGTTTTGGCACCTTCAAATGGTTTATCCCGGACAATGACCCGGTTCTCATCTTCCAGTTTTTTTAGATAACCTTTTAAGGTTCCCTTTTCATTTGGAACCCCATGAACAAGACAGAGGTAATACTTATCAATATCACGAATACGAATAATCTCATTCATATCCCGAAGAGCCTCTGCGGTTTTTGCCGCAATGACGATACCCCCGGTGTTTCGGTCGATACGATTGCAAAGGGCGGGCGAAAACGAGGCTTCTGCATCCGGATTCCAAGAGCCTGTGGTGAGGCAATGGTATTTGATTCGATTGATCAGGGTATCCGGATTTTTGGTTTCGTCTTCGTGGACCGAAAGACCGGCTTCCTTCACGGCAAGAATAATGTGATCGTCTTCATAAAGAATATTGGGAAGCTTACCGGAAACCAGGTAATCATCTTTATCTCCGGCGGTTGTCAGAAAACGATCCTGAATATATAGGGAGATTTCGTCACCTTCCGCAAGACGGGTATTCCCCTCGGCTCGCTTGCCATTGAGTTTGATGGCTTTCGTCCGAATAAACTTAGCGCACATGCCGGAGGGGAGGGCAGGAAAGGCCTTCAGAAGGAACCGATCCAACCGTTGTCCGGCATCGTTTTTTCCAATGGTGATAGATTTCATAAGCAATCCTGTTAATAGTTGAAATGAGGAAGAAGATAGTGTATAATAAGCAAAAAAGGAGGGGATAGCTTGGCAGGAACCCACGATGGACACCGCAGTCGAATGATGAAAAAAGTGAGAGAAAATGGATTTGAAGGGCTGGAAGAACATGAAATTCTGGAAGTGTTGTTGTTTTATGCTATCCCGAGAAAGGACACCAACGAGCTGGCACATCGGCTAATCAAGAAATTCGGTAGTCTGAATGCTGTTTGTGAAGCCCCGATGGTGAGTTTGTGTGAGGTGGATGGAGTCGGAGAAGCGGCGGCTACCTTCATCCGACTGATTCCAGAAATATCAAGGGCCTATCATCTGTCGAAGGTGAGAAATATTAAGGTAATCGGTTCCTGTGCCGACGCGGGAGAGTTTTTAAGCCCCTACTTTATCGGCCTGGAAAAGGAACGATTCTACATGGTCAGCATGGATAGCGCTGGCAAAGTACTGGGAGTCGATTTGATTAACGAAGGCACCTTGAATTATGCAGTGGTAGACGTACGGAAGATTGTAGAGATTGCTCTGCAGTATAAGGCAACTAAGGTTATTGTTGCGCACAACCATCCAAGGTCTATAGCGTTGGCTTCTAAAGAGGATCTGCAATGCACCAAGCGTATCCGGGAGATTCTGGCAAGCATTGGTGTGAAGCTGGAGGATCACCTGATATTTTCCTATGGATTGGGAAGCGACTCGCCCCTGTCGGAATATATATCCATGGCAGAAGACGGCATACTATAAGTTGATACAGGAAAACCACCCTGCACCATATTGGGTTACCCCGTGGCGCAGGGTGGTATTTTAGTTGTTACAGAACGTAATCCAGATCCAACTTGTCCAGATCATACTTTCTGCCGGCCCAACCAGCGTCGTCAGTGACGGTGTTGGCGGGGTCGTTCCATTCGGGCATACCTGCAAGGATCAAACCGCCATCCACCCGCAGGGTACAACCGGTGATGTAGCTGGCTTCCTCAGAAGCAAGGAACAGAACGGCATTGGCAATGTCCAGGGGCTTGCCGGTGCGCAGGCAGGGAATCTTCTTGCCAAGGACTTCCCGGGGATTGGGAGCATTGGGGTCAATGATGATGCCATGCTGTTTCATGCGTTCAATATATCCCTTGGGATCCCGTACGTCGGTGGCGCCGGGGGCAACGTTGTTGACTCGGATGCCGTAGGGGCCAAGGTCAAGGGCCATGGATTGAATGGCACGGTTGAGACCGGCCTTGCATCCGCCGTAAACGGCGTCGCCGGGGTAGGCACGTTCGCCGCGGGAGGAGGTGATGTTGATGATGTTGCCCTGAATGCCGTGCTTGATCATGTAAGCGGCTGCATAACGGGCATTGAGAATATAGGTGCGGAAATCCAGATTGATGAGCATGTCAAAGGTTTCGATTGGAGTTTCCAGAATGTTAAAGAAACGGGTGACACCGGCGTTGTTGACCAGAAGATCCAGTCCGCCAAGGTCACGAATGCACTTTTCCATCAGTTCTTCGCCGGCATTGGGCTGATCCAGGGAAGCCTGGTAGTAGTAGCACTTGCGGCCATATTTTTCGCGGATGGTTTTGGCAAGAGCTTCGGCTTCGTCCGAAGCGGTGGAGTAGTTGGTTGCAATATCATATCCGGCTTCGGCGAGTTTCAGGCAAATACCATTGCCGATACCGCGGCTACCACCGGTTACTATGGCTTTTTTGGGTTCCATATATTGTTCTCCTTATTAAAGTGTGAAGAATTTGACGCAGACACACATGGGAATGGCTTCCTCGTAGAGAGCGGAGCACACACCGGTTTCAGCGTCCCGGGAAAGGATGTTCAGACTGCCATCCTGGTTGCCAATGGCAACAAAGCGATTGTCGGGGGACAGGGCAAAAGAGCGGGGGAATCCACCCACCGAGGAGAAGGAGCAAAGCTTGGTCAGCATGCCGTCCTCGGCAACCTGGAAACAAACAAGTTCATCAATACCGCGGTTGGACATATAAAGATATTTACCATCGTTGGTCAGGTGGATATCGGCGGCGGTGTTAGGCTTGTCGTAACCCTGAGGCAGGGTTGCAACCATCTGCTTTGCCTCCAGAGCACCGGTAGCTTCATCGTATGTATAGAAGACAACCTTGGCACCCATTTCGGTAACCAGATAGAGGTACTTTCCGTTGGGATGGAATTCCATGTGACGGGGACCTTCACCGGGAGCCACTTCCTTGAAGGGAACGGCGTTGGGGGAGAGGGAACCGTCTTCTTCGATCTTGTAGATCATGATCTTGTCCATGCCCAGGTCACAGGCATAGGCGTACTTGCCATCCGGAGAAATGGTGACCGAATGAGCGTGCTGCTTTTCCTGGCGGCGGGGGTTCACACTCTTGCCTTCATGGGCGAATTCCACCAGAACTTTGCCAAGCTTGCCATCTTCTTCGATGGAAACGGCAGAAATATGGCCGGAACCATACTGGGCAGTGTAAACTGCCTTGCCGTTAGTGGCCACGTGACACATGGCAGAACCGGAGCAATCCACACTGTTTTCGTAGGTCAGAAGGCCGGTTTCGGGGCAGATCTTGTAGCAGGCAACCTTGGTTTCGCGTCCCTCACTGGCTACGTACAGGTGCATGGTTTCGGGGCATACGGTAACGTAAGAAGGATTAGCAACTTCGCTTGCCGTCTGGAGAAGGGTAATCTTACCGGTTACGGTATCGAAATCATAAACGTAAACGCCCTTGGCGGCATTGCCGCTTTTATCAGGGAAGGTATAACTGCCAACATACAGAATAGTCTTGGACATACTCTTACTCCTTAGTCTTCATCGGTGAATTCGATTTCTTTTCTGCCAGCGCCGCCCCAATTGACGTCGTAGGTGATTTTGCCTTCAGGAGGCATCCGTTCGGGCATACCGGCAAGGATAAGGCCGCCGTCAACCCGCAGGGTGATACCGGTGATGTAGCTTGCTTTTTCGGAGGCCAGGAAGAGAATGGCTTCGGCGATATCTTCGGGGGTGCCAACACGTTCCAGCGGAATCCGGCTGGCGAGTTCGGCATAGGGATCATGGTCAATGTTCAAATCTTCCTTGGTACGAACCTGGGTAGCACCGGGGGCAACGTTATTGATGCGGATGCCGTAGGGAGCAAGATCCAGGGCCATGGATTGCACGGCACGGTTCAGGGCAGCCTTCACGCCGCCGTAGATGGAATCAAAAGGATACGCCCGTTCACCACGGGAGGAGGTAATATTGATGATATTACCCTTGATACCCCGCTTGACCATGTAACGGGCAGCAGTCTGGGTGCAAAGCAGGTAACTCTTAAAGTCCAGATTGATCAGGGTATCAATCTTTTTCACCGGCATATCGGCGATGTGACCGGTGAGGGTCAGGCCGGCGTTGTTGACCAGAAGATCCAGACCACCCAGATCTTTCGCTGCCTGGCGGACAAAGGGTTGTGCTTTGCTGCAATCGGAAAGATCTACCTGGTAAATGTAGCATTTACGACCCATGGCTTCGATCGTTTCCTTGACAGCCTCTGCGGAAGCGGCTGCGGTGGCATAGGTGATGGCTACGTCATAACCGGCTTCAGCGAGCTTGATGGCGATACCACGGCCAATACCGCGGCTGCCACCGGTAACAATTGCTTTTTTGATGCTCATGTTGCATACCTCTCTATTGTGTATTTCTGATTTCAACGTTGATCCTTGCACCGAAAAACAGGGAATACATGGTGAAATAGCACCATAACATCAGTGCAATTACGGTGCCCATAGCCCCGTACAGAACCGAGTAATCCCCAATATGATTCAGGTAGAAGGAGAAGGATAGGGTAGTTATCAGCCAAAGAAGAAAAGCGATCACGGCCCCGGGAAGTACATCCCGGAAGGAGAGCACGTGTCGGGTGGCGAAGCGATAAAAGAGAATCACCAAGAGCAACATGCAAGATACGGCAAGCGGAACCCGCAGGATGTACCAGATCATCATTCCCTCCAACGGTAGGGCAAAACTATCCCACACAATTGAAATTATATTCTTAGTCAGGAAAATTGTCAAGAATAAAATTGGAATCAGGAGGACCAAAATCAATGTCGTAAACAGGCTTCGGCATAATCGAGGGAAAAAGGGAGTGATATGCCCGGGAGAATAGATTTCGGAAAGATTGAATTGAATATAATCCACCAGGCGGTAACAGCTATAAAGGAACATGACGAAGCCAAAAAGAAAAAAGCGGGTATTCCCTGCTCCGGAGACGTATTCAAAGTAGGATATGATGCTTTCGCGGATTTGGTTCGGAAGAAGTGCTTGCAGTTTCCGAAGGATAGCATCGGTATAATGGAAGGTGGAAGTTAGGGCAGAAACCGATATGATCAGAGGAAAGATCATAAAAAGTGCATAATAGCTTGCGGCAGCACCCGCCCGGCCTACGTGCTCGCTGGTGAAGGTTTGGTAGAGTATTTTAAATAAGCGACGTGATATATTCATGGAAGAATCCTTCTTTATGATGATTTACTTAGTATGCGGAGAAAAGATTAAATCATGAATGAAAGGAAATTCTTGCAATGTGGGAAATGATTTGATATAATGAAAACAAGAAGATTCCCAAAAGGGACGTTAAAGGGGGACTTGATGGATGAAGATCCAATCCCGTTATTTGAAGCTTGGAGTGGGAACCGGTGAACCGCAGGAGATGACCCTGTGTATGAATGGTGTTCCAACCTATTCGTTCCGGCTGGATTACAAACCGGAAGCACCGGAATTCTTCATGTACGCAGATTTGCATCCCTGGATGGGGAAAGAAATTTCGGCGGAGTATGGTGGAAACGAAATTACCGAGCTTATCCTGGTGGAAAAGCCTGAGAATAGTATAGGGGAAGATATGCGTCCTCTGATACATTTTACCTCACCCTGGGGGTGGCACAATGATCCCAATGGATTATCCTACTATGATGGGAAGTATCGCCTTTTCTACCAGCACAATCCCTTTGGCGAAAAATGGGGCAATATGCACTGGGGCTATGCCGAAAGCGAAGATCTGGTAAAATGGTCCTGGGTGAAGGATGCACTGTATCCCGACCGGATCGATGCGACCATGTATTCCGGATCGGCTGTAGTGGATACCCATAACACAGCAGGGTTTGGTAAAGGAGCTCATGTTCTCATTTACACCTGTGCAGATAATGGGGATGCGGGATATAGCCAGAATCTGGCTTGGTCCATCGATGGGTTAAACTACCATAAATACGAAGGAAATCCGGTGATCGGCAATCTTGCCAAGGGAAACCGGGATCCCAAGGTGATCTGGCACGAAAAGAGTGGAAAATGGGTTCTTGCCCTTTATCTGATTAGGGAAGAATACGCAATCTTTACCTCGAAAAACCTGAAGGATTGGACAGAAATCCAGCGATTGACCTTCCCCAATGCCAATGAATGCCCCGACTTCTTCCCGTTGGTTACCCCTGAGGGGGAGGAAAAATGGGTGTTCTGGGAAGCAGGTAACAAGTACCTACTTGGGGACTTCGATGGAAATCGGTTTGTTTTTGATGATATAGAACGGGAAATATCTCCCAGAGAAGCATCCCCCAGACTTTATGCAGCCCAAACCTTCTATAACGATCCAAAGGGGAGAAGGATTATCCTGTTCTGGGAAACGATTCAATTTGCAGGAGCTCCCTTCACAAGCCAAATGTCGATTCCTTGTGTTTTGTCTCTGGTGCGGGATGATAAAGGAATTTTGAAACTGAAGGCTTCACTGGCAGAGGAGTATACCGACAGGAGGACAGCACTTACAAAGGAGCTTCCCATTTGGTTTGAAAGTGATCTTCTAAACCCGGTAGAGGTGGACGGTCATATCTTCCGGGCAGCGAATGGCGGCATTGCAGTAGATGACAAGGAGTACAAGACAAAATCCACCAGGGTATCGGTATTGATTGATAAAATGTCTGCCGAAATCTTTGCGGATGATGGAACTATGATTCATCTTTATGAAGGTAAATTTGCCCTTTCCGGTGAAATCAAGGGAGCCGAAAAGGCTTATAGTATCAAATTATAAAATCACATATCGGAGGAAAAACAAATGTTGACTGAAGCTTACATTGGATTGAAGAGCGATCGCCTGTTGGTTGAAATCGCAAAGCCCGGCACCGTATATGCCGGATCCCGATTTGACTGGACTGGTTTTGTCACTCAGGTTTATCTGGACGGTAAGCATACCTTCTGTGCTTATGAAGATGTGGTTCCCGGTCTTGGTTCAGGTGGTATCGGATTTTGCAACGATTTTGGCCTGAATACCCCCATTGGCTACGATGAAGCCGAGATTGGCGAAGGTTACATGAAAATCGGTATTGGTACTGTGATCAAGCAGGGTGGTCACAAGGGCGGTCTTCACATGGTTTCCCATGTGATCAGCGATCCGGCCGAAATCACCTATGAAGCCGGTGTAGATTACGCTTCCTTCAAGGCGGTCAATCCCGAAGTCAATGGTTATGCATCCGAACTCTATAAGAAGGTGTCGGTGGAGGGCAACACCATGACCATCGATTATCGCCTGGTCAATACGGGTAGCAAGACCATCGTTACCGAAGAATACATCCACAACTTCTGCTGCATCGATGGGAAATACATTGGGCCCAACTACAAAGCGGAAGTGGCCTTCTCTCCGGACCAGGCGATGTATGAAGCTTCCAAAGCCCGCCAGAGCGAGATGGAGTTTGAAAACAACGTAATCACCTTCAATAAGACCTTCGAAGGTCGCGCCTTCTATGCCAAGGGATATGATATGAAGCCGGTAAGTGGTGCTCATTGGAAGCTGACCGAAGAAACCACCGGTGTGTCGGTTTCTGAAACCGACTCCTTTGATGCGCCCTACATGGCGGTTTGGGGCACAAAGTATGTCATTTCTCCCGAAGCTTTCATTGATATCGATCTGGCTCCGGGTGAAGAGATGACATGGAGCAGAACCTATACCTTTGAAGACTGATTTTCTTCTAAAAAATCCCTATAGCAGGGGGAATATGATATGAAAAAATGGTTACAGAGAATTTGTAGTATACTTCTGGTTCTCTTCCTGGTCGGTGTGACATCATTGCCGGCAGCTGCTGACTTGGGCGGCTTCTCGGGAGACAGTGACTATGGCTATGATTACGATTATGATTATGGCTACGACGACAGCGATTACGGATACGATGACGACGATGACTACATCTTCTTCGGAAGCGGATCCGGGCTTGATGATGGCGGTGACGGCATTGGCGGTGGTGGGATTTCCATCGGTGCTATTATCGTGATCGTTATCGTATTCTACTTGATATGAAGAATGCGAAATCCAGCAAGCATGCGGCAAGTGAACAAGCGAGACCGATCAATATGCAAAGACCCGAAGATACGCGAAATCTTTCTCCGATTTCCGCCTATTCGGCTTTGGATCCCAATTTCAATCAGGCAGATTTGAAGGAAAAGCTTTCGAACCTGTACGTACAGATGCAGAATGCGTGTCAGGATAAGAATTTGGATAGTCTACGACCCTATTTCACCGATGCGTTGTTTGCACAGTTGGAACGCCAGATCGACGCTCTGCGTCGTAATGGCCAAACCAATTACGTCGAACGCATTGCAGTATTGAGCGTCGTTTTGAACGGATATTATCAGGCCGGCGGAGACGATCATATAATTGCAACTTTGAATACCAGAATCGTGGACTACACGGTGAATGACGAAACCGGCGAATTGATTTCCGGTAGTAAAACGGCTGAAAAGTTCATGACCTACGAATGGGATTTGACTCGGCCCACCGGAACCATCACCGACCCGGAAGGGGAGATGAAGGTTATCAATTGTCCAAACTGTGGAGCTCCTGTCAATATCAATCAAACAGCCAAATGCGAATATTGTGACAGCGTTATTACTGTGGAAAACCACGATTTCGTGTTATCCTCCATCCGCGGATTGGCACAGCGTACCAACGGCTGATTAGAAAACGAAAACCCGTGAAGCGTTTGCTTCACGGGTTTTTTATATTCAACGTTCTCTGTTTTCGGCCCTATTCAAAAGGTCGGTAAAATAATCGGGAAGATCCGACTCAAAGGAAAGCTTTTCGCCTGTTATGGGATGGATAAATGCAATGGATTTTGCATGCAAGCACTGGCCCTCAAAAAACTTGAAAACTTCCTGGGAGGCTCGGTTGGAATAGACCGGATCTCCAATTACAGGGTGGCCGATGTGGGAAAGATGTACTCTGATCTGGTGAGTGCGTCCGGTTTCCAATTTGAGACGCAAATGTGTTACCTTGTTCAAGGGATATTCCCGAAGAACCTCAAAATGTGTAACCGAATCCCGCCCACCGGCAATGACGGCCATCTTCTTTCGGTCGACCGGATGCCTGCCGATAGGATAGGTCAGAGTGCCATAGTCTTCTCTGAAATGGCCGAAAGCAAGACATTCGTAATATCGATCGAAAGAATGAACCTGAATCTGTTCTGCAAGACCTCTGTGAGCATCATCCGATTTGGCAACGATCAGAAGGCCGCTGGTATCCTTGTCAATGCGATGAACGATACCGGGACGGAGGACCCCGTTGATACCAGAAAGACTGTCACCGCAATGATAGAGCAGTGCATTGACGAGAGTTCCGTTTTCATTTCCTGCGGCGGGATGAACCACCATGCCCCGGGGCTTATTGACTACCAGGAGATGAGAATCCTCGTAAACGATATCCAGCGGAATGTTTTCGGGTTGGGTATACAATGGTTTGGGATCGGGAAGCGTGATCATATATTCTCCCTGTTTGATCTTATCGTTTTTTGAAACAGGGCGATTGGAGAATACAACATTTCCTTCCTGACACAGGATAGAAGCAGCACTCCGGGAAATGGAGAGCCATTCGGAAATTACCAGATCGGCTCGTTTGCCAATCTGATCAACTTCAGGTGTCAATTTCTGTGTGGTCATCGGATTTCTCCTTGGAGTCTTCGGGGAATTTATGAATGAAAATCAAATAGATGCCAAGCAGGATAGCGCCTACGGTAATGAAACAGTCGGCAATATTAAAAACAGGAAAATCTACAAACAGGGTGGCAATCATGTCTACCACGAAACCATATTCGAAAGCGTCGATGATATTTCCGATACCGCCACCGAGTACCATGGAAAAAGAGATGAATCCAAGAATATGCTGGTTATCAAAGAAGACAATGAAAAGAGCCATCGCAATCATGCCAACAATGCGAAGGGCAACCAACAGCCACGTGGAATCGGAAAACATACCAAAGGCCATTCCGGTATTCTCTACATATTGGAGGCCCAAAACACCGGGAATGAGAACTACCTCTTTACCGTCGGCAAGCTCATTCAGAGTGGCAATTTTTGTAATGCGATCCAAAATGAGGATAGCCGTAACAATCAGGAAGGGGAGTAGGTAGCGTGTATAAGCAGAAAATTGGGGATTACGAATTTTGAAAAGCTGCAAGGGAAAACCCTCCTTTGGTGGAAGAATAGAAGAAACACCGCAGACACAATCCGGTGCCTGCGGTGTTTTCGTGTTTGAGCTTACAGGGAGCGTACGGCTGCGGCACAACGGGCACACAGAGTGGGATGTTCGGGATCCGAACCGACCGAATCGGAAACGGTCCAGCAACGTTCGCACTTTTCACCTTCAGCAGCAACGATCTCACAGGAGAAAGCATCAGCCTTAACCAATTCTACCGAAGAGCTGATGAAGATGGTGGGCAGGAGTTCCTGACAGGATACCAGGAAGTCATAGTCTTCTGCGGCAGAGAGAATGACCTTGGTTTCCAGAGATTTTGCAACCTTGGCTTCTTCCATGGCTTTCTTTACCGTATCACGAAGATCCAAAAGCTTGGCCCATTTTTCGGACAGGGCGGCATCTTCCCACATGGGGTTAACCTTGGCCATGTCATTGAAGATAGCGGCTTCCACGTTCACATCACTGGTATGAGGCATGAAGGTCCAGATTTCATCGGCGGTGAAGGCAAGAATCGGAGTCAGGAGACGAACCATACCATCCAGAATCAGGTATATGGCACTGGCAGCGCTGCGGCGCTTGTCACTGGCGAGAGGTTCGCAGTAGAGACGATCCTTGATCACGTCCAGATAGAAGTTGGAAAGTTCCACAACGCAGAAGTTGCGGATGGAGTGATAGACAATGTGATACTCGTAATTGTCATAGGCTTCGATGCACTTAGCTACCAGTGCATTCAGACGGGTAAGTGCCCAGCGATCGATCTCTTCCATTGCTTCGTAGGGGAGAAGGTCACGATCGGGTTCAAAGCCATTCAGGTTACCCAGCAAGAAGCGACAAGTGTTGCGGATTTTCAGATAAGCTTGGGACAGCTGTTTGAAGATATCATCCGAAACACGAACGTCCACACGATAATCGCTGGAAGCTACCCACATACGGAGCAGGTCTGCACCATACTTCTTAATGATTTCTTCGGGGGCAATGGAGTTACCCAGGGATTTGTGCATAGCTTTACCTTCGCCATCCACAACCCAACCATGGGTCAGAACGTTTCTGTAGGGAGCCTTACCGGAGGTGGCAACCGAGGTAAGCAGGGAGGACTGGAACCAACCACGGTACTGGTCAGCGCCTTCCAGATACATATCGGCGGGCCACTGTTCGGGATGATCCTTCTTCAGGGAAGCGATATGGGTAGAACCGGAGTCGAACCAGCAGTCAAGCGTGTCGGTTTCTTTTACAAAATGCTTGCCGCCGCAATGGGGACAGGTGAAGGCTTCGGGGAGAATGTCGGAAGCTTCCGATTCATACCAGGCGTTGGAGCCCTTTTCGGCAAAGAGCTTGGACACCGCTTCGATGGATTCGTCGGTGCATACCGGCTTGCCACAGTCTTCACAATAGAAGACGGGGATCGGAAGACCCCAATGACGCTGACGGGAGATACACCAATCGGCGCGTTCACGGATCATGCTTTCGATGCGATCCTTGCCCCAAGCAGGAAGCCAGGTAACGTTTTGACAGTTTTCAATCGCAGCATCCTTGAAAGATTCAACCGAGCAGAACCATTGCGGTGTGGCACGGAAGATGATGGGATTCTTGCATCTCCAGCAGTGGGGGTAGGAGTGAGCAACTACTTCGGAAGCGAAGAGTGCACCGCTTTCCTGCATATCGGCCAAAATGGCTTTGTTGGATTCTTCGTAGTACATACCGGCAAACTTACCGGCATCGGCGGTCTGGTAACCACGATCGTCCACAGGGACAATCAGGTCCATGTTATACTTGCGGCAGGTATTGTAGTCGTCGGCACCAAAACCAGGAGCGGTGTGTACGCAACCCGTACCGGAATCCATGGTAACGTATTCGGCAAGGACGACAAGGCTGTCCCGATCGATGAAGGGATGGGAAGCAGTGATGTATTCCAACTCATGCCCCTTGAATTCGGCTACGATTTCGTAGGAAGCGATCTTGCCGACCTTCATGGTGTTCTCAGCCAGAGCGGTGGCGGTGATGTAGTATTCACCGTTATCGGCCTTGATCAGGGCATACTTTTCGGAGGGATTCAGGGCAATCGCCAGGTTACCAGGCAGAGTCCAGGTGGTAGTGGTCCAGATGACAAAATAGGTGTTGGCCAGATCGCAATGGGGGGCCAGAATACCCTTGTCATCCTTAACACGGAACTTTACAAAGATGGAGGTACAGGTATCATCCTTGTACTCGATTTCGGCTTCGGCAAGAGCGGTTTCATCGTGGGGGCACCAGTAAACCGGCTTCAAGCCCTTGTAGATATAACCTTTCTTGAACATTTCGCCGAAAACTTTAACTTCTTCGGCTTCGAATTCCGGATTCATGGCCAGATAAGGATGATCCCAATCGCCCAGCACGCCAAGGCGGATGAATTGGCTGCGCTGACGGTCCACAAAGTCGGAAGCAAACTTGGTACAGGCATCCCGGAACTCTGGGATGGACATCTTTTTGCGGTCCAGCTTGTTCTTTTTAATGATGGCACTTTCAATGGGCATGCCGTGGTTATCCCAACCGGGAACGTAAGGAGCGTAATAACCGCTCATGGCCTTGTAGCGAATGATGAAGTCCTTCAGGATCTTATTCAAGGCGTGACCCATGTGGATGTCACCGTTGGAGAAGGGAGGGCCGTCGTGGAGAATATAAGAAGGCTTGCCTTCATTCTTTTTCTGGAGTTTACCGTAGATATCCTTGGCTTTCCAGGCTTCCAGAGCAACGGGCTCCCGCTGGGGAAGACCGGCACGCATGGGGAAATCGGTCTTGGGTAGATTTAGTGTCTTATTGTAATCCATGATACAAAACTCTCTCTGATTGTATTTTATTTGATGGTGATGTCGAATTCTTTACCGAACTTTAAACCGGAAGCATCGGAAGAGGATTTCTGGGGGGCGGGAGCGGAGGCAGGGGTAGACTTAAGCCCGATGATCTCATCCCAGCTCATGCCGGCGGTAGGAGCTGCGGCGGGTGCGGTCCCGAGAATTTTACTGGCAATATCATCCACGGTTTCGGCGACAGCTGCTTTTTCCTCGGCAACAGGGGTCGGTTCTTCGACTACGACCGGCTCAGAAATAGGTTCAGGGATTACCGATACCGGTTCAGCAACGGGAACTTCTTCAATAACCGGAGCAGGGGTCGGTTCGGCTACCGGGGCGGGAGCGGGGGTCGGGGTAAAGTCTTCAATGTGAGCCTTGGTCTTGATTTTGGCAATCAGCTCGGTATGGGCAGTCAGTTCACCAACAATCATATCAATGAAGGTAGCAGCTTCTTCCTGGGCTTTTTCGAAACGAAGCTTCTCTTCGCGGATGGCTTCCTTATATTCAGCAATCTTAGCATCTCCCAGATTTTTGGCGGAAAGGAGCAACTCGGAACTTTTCTGTTCGGCGTCGGCGATCATGGCATCACACTTTGCTTTGGTTTCGGCCATCAGATCGTCGCTCATCTTCTGGGCACGAATCATGACTTCGTTCAGGGAAGCTTCCCGCTGACGGAGAACTTCCACCTGAGAGGTGAGAGCGTGGAGCTTTTCGTTCAGAATGGCGTTTTCACGGGAAAGAGAGTCGATGGTCTCGGCAGCATTGTCAAGAACCTTGTCAACCTGATCGGGATTGTAGCCTCGGAAAGAAACGTGATCAAAGGTAGAGTTTTTGATTTCAGAAGAGGTAATCATCGGCATTGGGTAATCCTCCAATTTCTTTATTCATTAAAAATACATGCCGTTGTTTTCAAGTTCGTCGATAAGATCGCCCATGATTCCAACGTTGTAAGGGGTGATGATGTAAGTGTTATTGGCAACGCGTTTGATCTTACCCTGGTTCGCATAGGCAACACCGCTCAGGAAGTCGAGAATGCGACGGGCGATATCCTTGTTGGTGGACTCCAGATTCAAGACGACGGTATGCATGGATTTCAGGGAATTTGCAATTTCAATGGAATCTTCAAATTCTGTGGGTTTTACAAGCACAACCTGAAGCTGAGTGGGAGTTGTGACATTCATCACACGACCACTTCCGTTTTCAGAGGGAGTGTCATCCTCGATATCGACAGAAGAAGCGCGACGGCGGAAGGAGCGGGCTCTGGAAGCGGGAGCTTCATCCTCTTCCGCAACCTCGTCTTCGCGTTCGTAATCGTCTTCGTATTCGTCGTATTCATCGGATCTGCCTGCGTTTTTGATCTTGTCCCATAAACTCATGGTAACATACCTCCAGTGATATATTCAATGTTATTTTGGCTAATTGGATAGGGAAGTGTTGGTAACAACCTTTCCATCATAGATCCCCTTGGTATTGACGATAACGTAATCGTTGGTGAATAGGCCGTCCTCGCTGGTTAAGTCGGCATCAACAATGTAGTAGCGGTCGGTTTTCCATAGAATATCCACCTCTACATAACGTGCAGCATAACCTTGCAGACAAAAAACACCGGTTTTTCCATCAATCATCCGCATGGCGTCAATGGGAATGCGATAACCTGTATATTCTTCAATCACAACGGTAACATCGGCAGTCCGATATGCAGAATATTTGCCGATGTCGGCGCTGGAAGTGAATTCTAATACCACCATACCTTCGATTTCAGGGGAAACAGAGGTCAATGTAGCGGAAATGCGATTTCCCATAATGGAAACCTGATAACGCTTATTGAGTTTCAAATCCTTGGCGTCTTCGGCGCTGGAAGGAAGCAAAAACTTCCAACGATAATCGGTAACAATGCGGCCAGGACAGGAAGCAAAGGCATTGGTATGGGCGGCGGGATCGGAAATGTATTTCTGTACTTCCTTGCAGGAAATGTTGGAAGCGTTTTCCATATTCAGAATAGCCTCAAAACCATCCGCGGTGGAGGAATAATATCCACCGACAGAGGTGGTGAGCAACGTACCATAGCTTTCAGAGGAGGAAGCAAGCCGCATATTGTAGTAATTCAAAACATCTTCCAGATTTGCTTCGTCGGAAAGAGCATAGTACCTCTTGGCAAGTATGTTACCCAAATCCAAGGAAGCAACAGCGGATGCTGAGCAATTCTGACCGGGATTCGGGCGGATAGTCAAAAGAGACTGGATATCCTGGTTTATTTCCGAAAGCTCGTAGTTCTCGTGGAAGGTTGTGTGAATGGCGGACAATCGATCGTAAACGGTTTGCATAGAAAGCTGTTCGTTATAGGCAATGCTTTCGGCAGAGGAGGAGAAAATCCGGGCATAGTGATCGCCGGAAGCAACCTTTTCACCATCACTGCGGGTCAAAGAATAATAAGGTTGGGTAATATCAGGAAGTACAACTTCATCCCGAACCAACAGGGCAGTACCTTTTACCGTCTGACCGGCGGTTTCCAACGAAACGTGCACCGTTTGAATCTTCTGATCTCGAAGGGCGATACTGATCTGATAGAAAATATACGCAAAAACAATGGCCAGCAGGGTTCCAAAGACCAAACGACCATAGGTAAAGGTTTTTTTCAGCACGTTGTTTTCCTTTCGGGTGGGAGCATAGACAAACACATACCTTTTATCTATTATATCACAGCGTTATAAGCATTACAAGCAAAATTCGCAGAAAATTCGCCAATATAGCAAGGAAATTTATAGACTTTGGGTGCAGGTAATTAGTGGGATAGGAAGGCTGAAATTTTTTCGCAGGCGACATTCAAAAGAGAATCCTTTGAACTGGCTGCATTTAGCATACAAGCACCGTCAACACCCCGGAGCCATGTCATCTGACGTTTGGCATACTGCCGGGTGCGGCGTTTGATCAGTTCGGAAGCTTCGGCAGAAGTTGTGGTTTCGAGGAATTCCTTGTAGCCGATGGCCTGCATAGCAGGGGTGTCAGAGGGAAGATGGAGATTCAGAATTGTACGGGCTTCGTCGGGGAGACCTTCCTTCATCATTTCGTCTACCCGAAGGTCGATGCGTCTGTATAGGGATTCCCGATCCGGGTAATCCAGAGCAAGATAAAGTGCATGATACCTGGGGGATTTGGCGTAGAAGGCAAGCTCGCTGGCCTTTTTTCCGGTTTCTTCCATTAACTCCAATGCCCGAATGACCCGCTTGGTGTTGTTGGGATGAATGGCTTCCGCACGAGCGGGGTCCTTGAAACAAAGCAACTCCCAAAGGGCCTGCGGCCCGATCTGGGACAGCATATCTTCGTATTTCTTTCGTATCGCATCGTTTTTTCCAGGACCGTCGGCGCTGACGCCTTCTATCAAGGCTTTGATATAGAATCCGGTACCGCCGCATATCAACGGGATCTTTTCACGAGACAGAATATCCGTAATGGCGGCATCTGCAAGTCTGCAATAATCCGAAACAGAGAAGGCTTCCCAGGGTTCGACAACGTCCAGAAGATGATGGGGAACCTGGGCTTGTTCTTCGGGGGTGGCTTTTGCGGTAGCGATATCCATGGATTTGTAAACCTGCATGGAATCGGCCGAAACGATTTCGAACGGGAATATTTGAGCAAGAGAAAGCGCCAGAGAGGTCTTGCCACTTGCGGTGGGGCCGGAAAGTACAACGATTTTTTCCATCATTAGCCGAGCCTCCCAAATCGCTTCTCAATTTCGTTTTTGCCGATTCGAAAGACACAGGGACGTCCGTGGGGGCAGAATCGGATATCCTGAAAATCCAGTACCCGTTCACAAAGGGCATTCAACTCGGCTTCAGTAGTGTATTCGCCGCCCTTCACTGCGGCCCGGCAGGCTACCGAGTAAAGGAGCCGTTCCCTGACAGAAAGGCGTTTATCGTGCTTTCCTTCCGAAAGGGCTGTGCTGATTTCTGAGAGGGAGGCGGTAACATCGTGGCCCAAAAGACAAAGCGGAACCCGACGAACGAGCAGACTTCCACTGCCGAAATCCTCTACCTCAAAACCAGCCTTTTCCAGTTCATCAAAGGCGGCGATTAGAGTGGAATATTCATCCCGAGCCAATTTGACCACGAGAGGAGTTAACAGAAGTTGGGAATCGGGCTCACCCTCGTGGGTGAGAAGCTCTTCGTAAAGCATGCGCTCATGGGCGGCGTGTTTGTCAATGATAAACAGGTCATTTTCACCCTCGGCTATGATATAGGTATGAAACACCTCGCATTTATAGCGGTAAGATGGAGCCTTAACAAAGGTTTCCTGAACAGGAAACTCCTCCATTTCTTCTACAGGGGCTGGTGAAGGAAAGGGTTCAGGAGGCACATCGGTAGGTGTAGCGTTGAGCTTTTCAACCTGGTAGGAAAAAGAGGGGGCAGAAACCATAGAAATGGGAGCTTCCTCTTCGGGTACAGGCTCATTGGGTACGGAAGCGGGGAAAAATACGGCGTTGGGTTTGATTTCTTTCGGAATGGTGGATGTGACGGAACCCGGAACCGATTCGTTAGGAGAGAGCGCTGGGGCTGGTGAAGGAGGGGTTACGTGGAAAGGTTGACTTGTGGGGAGGGCTTCTTTTTCGGAAGATTCCGATTGATTCCAATCGACCTCGGCACTGCCTCGAATCAACGATTTAATACCAAAAAAGACGCAATCAAATACATCCTTCTCTCGGACAAACTTGACCTCGGTTTTGGCGGGATGCACGTTTACGTCCACCAACTCATAGGGAATGGTAATGTCTAAAAAGCAGAAAGCATATTTCCCGAAGGGCATAGCATTCTTGTACGCTTCGTCCAGACAGGCGGCAAGCATACGGGATTTGATTGGGCGGGTATTGATGCTGAAAAACTGCATGGAACGGTTGCCACGACCGGCGGTGGGGTTGGCAGTGTAACCCCGCACCGAAACACCGTTGTAATCATATTTCAGAGGCATCAAACGGGTGGCATATTCCGAACCGTAGATGCAGTAGATGGCAGAAAGAAGATTACCGTCACCGGGAGTGTGCATGACCTCTTTACCGTCCTTGTAAAGACGGAAGGATACTTCCGGATGGGAAAATGCGGCTCGTTCCACCACACCCTCCACCATGCTGGCTTCGGCGGAGTCCCGTTTCATGAATTTGAGACGGGCGGGGGTATTGAAGAAAAGATCGCTTACCGAAATATTGGTGCCCTCCGGGCAACCAACCGGTTGCTGAGAGATGGTTTCTCCGCCTTCCATAATCAGCTCGGTGCCTTCAATGGAACCCCGAGGTTTGGTAATTAGCTGAATCTTTGAAACCGCAGAAATGGCGGCCAATGCTTCACCACGGAATCCCATAGTAACAATACCAACCAGATCATCGGTGGGAAGTTTGCTTGTGGCGTGGCGTGAAAAACAGAGCGCAGCGTCATCGGGAGACATACCAATGCCGTCATCGGCAACCCGAAGCAGACCCAGGCCGCCTCGTTCCACCCAAATGGTGATGTTTTCGGCGCCTGCATCCAGGGCATTTTCAATCAGCTCTTTGGCAACCGAGGAAGGTCTTTCGCAGACTTCGCCGGCGGCAATCAGGTCCCGCAAGTGGCGGGGTAAAACACGGATCGATCCCATGCTGTGCTCCTTTCGAAAAGAATGTAGGGAAAATTATTTGAAATAAAGCTTTTTGGTGGGGTATTCAGGTTCGCAGGTAATTTTGATACCGAGCTTTTTGTAGGTAGAGGCATCCGGGGAGGAAATCATGCTGGAAGAGTGGGCGTCGCAACCCGAAAGAATGGGCAGTTTGGTTACTGCATAAGCAACCGTGGGGTTGGTGGCGGCGCAAATGCTCATGGCGGAAAGAACTTCCTCAGCATTGAGTACCGGGTAGCTGTTATGGAGAATGTTCTTCTTCATGTTCATCATGGGTTCCAGAATGACAGGGGAGATCAGGTGAAGATCATCGGCAATACCGGCAAGATACTTGACGGCATTGATAATGACGGAGGCAGTCGCGTTCATGATGGGTAAGCTTTTACCGGTGACAATGGTGCCATCGGGAAGCTCCAGACTGACCACCTGACCATCGGTGCCGTTGGGTTCAATAGAAGCGGCCTTTTTCAGGGCGGGAGCCACTACCCGGCGGTCGGCGGTGGAAATACCCATTTCATTCATGATAAGCAGAATTCGTTCGGCTTCCTCGGGGCCTTTCTTACCGACTTTTGCATCGGTGAGGGCACGGTAGTAGCGACGGATGATCTCCTGACGGGAAGCTTCGTTCACTACATCGTTATCCGAAATACAGAATCCAACCATGTTGACGCCCATGTCGGTGGGGGAGCGGTAGACAGAATCTCCCATAATCTTAGAAAGGATGGTGCGGACCACCGGGAATACTTCCACGTCCCGATTGTAATTGGTGGTGGAAACCCCGTAGGCTTCCAGGTGGAAGGGGTCGATCATATTGACATCCTTCAGGTCGGCAGTGGCCGCTTCATAAGCCAGGTTCACCGGGTGCTTTAAGGGCAGGTTCCAAATGGGGAAGGTTTCGAATTTGGCATACCCTGCTCGACTACCCCTTTTGTATTCATGATACAACTGGGAAAGGCAGGTGGCGAGCTTGCCGCTGCCGGGACCGGGGGCAGTAACAACCACCAGTGGGCGGGAGGTTTGAATGTAGGGGTTGGCGCCGTAGCCGGCATCGCTGACGATGGTATTTACGTCGGTGGGATAACCCAGGGTGGGGGTATGAATATAGACGCTTTCTCCACGCTGTTCCAACATGTTTTTGAACTTAATGGCAGCTTCCTGGCCGGTAAACAGGGTGATGACCACCGAGCTGATGTGGAGCCCCAGAGCGCGGAGTTTGTCCATGTGACGCAGAACGTCCATCTCGTAGGTGATTCCCAGGTTGCTGTTCATTTTGTTGCTTTCAATATCCTTGGCGCTGATGCAAAGGATCATTTCTGCCATATCCTTGAAGGCTTGCAAAACCTCAATCTTACCGTTGGGACGATAACCGGGAAGTACACTTGCGGCGTGCTGATCATCAAATAGCTTTCCGCCGAATTCCAGATAGAGTTTTCCCCCGAAAAGGTCGATGCGCTCGGTAATCTTTTCCATTTGTGTACGGATATACTTATCTCCGTCAAAACCAATTTTCTTCATACCGGAACCTCCTTACAATTCATTTGCTTTTTTGTGTAACTGATACAGGGTATTCAATGCCTCGATGGGTGTCATAGTGTCGATGCTGATGGATTTAAGCTCCTCAACCACCTGGTTGGTGGCTCCCATGGCAAAGGAAAGTTGATCAGGAGCCTCTTCTTTCACTCGGCCAAAGGATCGGGATTCCCGGGGGTTTTCCTCTTCCAGGGAAGCAAGAATCGTCTTAGAACGATTGATCACAGGATTCGGAAGACCTGCCAATAAGGCAACTTCAATGCCATAGCTGTCATCGGCTCCGCCGGGAATAATTTTTCGAAGGAAAGAAATCTGGTCTCCGCGTTTTTTGACTGCGATATTGTAGTTCTTGATACCCGGCATACTTTCCTCCAGGGCAGTCAATTCGTGGTAGTGAGTGGCAAACAGGGTACGGGCACCGATCTTTTTTGGGTCGTTTATGTATTCCACAACCGCCCGGGCAATGGCCATACCGTCGAAGGTACTGGTACCGCGGCCGATTTCATCCAAAATGATTAGGCTCTTGCTTGTGGCGTTATCCAAAATCTCAGCCACCTCACTCATTTCCACCATGAAGGTGGAACGGCCGGAGGACAGATCGTCGGAGGCACCGACACGGGTGAAGAGCTTATCAATAACGCCAATATGTGCGCTTTCTGCCGGAACAAAGCTGCCGGTTTGGGCCATCAGCGCAATCAGGGCAACCTGGCGCATATAGGTGGATTTACCTGCCATGTTGGGTCCGGTGATGACCGCCACCCGGTTCTCACCGGAATCCAAATGAACGTCATTTGGGACAAAGAGCTCACCGCCGGACATCCGTTCTACGACAGGGTGCCGACCGCCGATGATCTCCAGTTTATCGGAAAGGTCTACCAAGGGACGGGTGTAACGGTAGCTGACGGCGTTGGAAGCCAGGGAAAGCAGAACGTCCAGGCTGGAAACCGCATCTGCCGTGTTTTGGAGTCGGATCGATTCGGCGGCAACCGTTTTACGAACCGAATCAAATAGATTATATTCCAGATTCCGGAGCTTATCATCTGCCGAGAGGATATCGCTTTCAATGACCTTAAGCTCTTCGGTGATGTAACGCTCGGAATTGACCAGAGTTTGCTTGCGGATATAATCGGGGGGAACCAGGCTACGATTGGCATTGGTAATGTCAATATAATAACCGAAAACCTTGTTGTAGCTGACCTTCAGGTTTTTGATGCCGGTGCGTTCCCGCTCACGGGATTCCACAGAGGCAATCAGTTCTTTGCCGTGCTTTGAAATATAACGGAGACGATCTACCTCTTCGTGATAACCGTCCTTGATCATACCGCCTTCCCGCAGGAGGTAGGGGGGATCATCGGTGATGGCTCGGTCAATCAGGTCACGGATATCCGAAAGAGGATCCAGACCCTTGAAGACCTCCTGTAAAAGCGCCGATTTGGTATAAGAAATCATGTTCTGCAGATCGGGGATAATGGAAAGGGCGCTCCAAAGTGCACGCAGATCACGGCAGTTAGCGGTGCCGTATACGATACGGGTGGTAAGTCGCTCCATGTCGGTCATACTGCGAAGGGTGTGCCGGGCTTCCTCCCGTACCAAGGTGTTATCCACCAATTCGGCAACGGCATTCTGGCGTTTGTCGATGGCGGCGGGATTCATCAGGGGCTTTTCCACCCAATGCCGCAATTTACGGCTGCCCATGCCGGTGATGGTGCTGTCCATAACACCGAGGAGGCTGCCGTGTTTGGATTTACCAAGCATGGTTTCACTGATTTCCAAATTGCGGAAGGCGGTGTCGCCAATATCCATGAAGGAGGCTTCCTGGTAAACCGAGAGCTTGCGGATGTAGGAAAGATCGCTCTTTTTGGCATCGGTCAGGTAACGCAAAAGACTACCGATTGCAATGATCATGGCATCCCGATAGGGTTCCTTGCACTCTACACCATCGGAAAAACGGGCCTCTACTTCGGCTTTGGCGGAAGCCTCATCAAAAAAGTCATCCTCTACCGAAATGCGGATACGCATTCGATTACGAACATAATCCATCAACTGACGGCAATCGGCCGCATCCTTGTTTAATATCACTTCGGAGGGGGAGAAACGGGAAAGTTCAGAAATCAAGCGGGAGACGTAATCGGTTCCGTATACGCCGGTCGCACTGCATTCACCGGTAGAAATATCGATAAATACAATGCCGCAGTTTTTGCGCATCTGATGAATGCCGCAGATATAATTGGAACGGCGATCATCCAGCATAGAATCCTCGGTAATAGTACCGGGGGAAATGGTGCGAATGATTTCTCTCTTCACAAGGCCCTTGGCCAGGGCAGGATCCTCCACCTGTTCACAGATGGAAACCTTGAAACCCTTTGCAACCAGTTTTGCAATATAGTTCTCGCTGGAATGGAAGGGAATCCCGCACATAGGAGCTCGTTCCGGCTGACCGCAATCTTTCCCGGTCAAAACCAGATCCAATTCGCTGGAAGCAATTTTTGCATCCTCAAAAAACAGTTCATAAAAGTCACCAAGGCGGAAAAACAGGAGAGAATCCTGATTTTGTTCCTTGATGGAAAGATACTGTTTCATCATGGGGGTAAATTCAGCCATTTTTTTTCACCGTCTTTATTCATCCATCGGTTCACCGATCAGACTCCAGGTGGTGGAACCGGTTATTTTTACTTTGCCGAAAGAACCGATGCAGGAAGGATCCTGCTTGACGATCACCAGGCGACCGTCATCGGTGCGGGAGGAAAGGGCATCCTTGTCCCGGGAGAAACCATCGTAAAGTACCGTTTCAAGCATACCGATTCGGGAAGCGTGGCTTTCCTTGGAAATGGCATCCTGCACGGCAACCAGCCGCAGGAAACGATCTTTGATGACCGATTCTGGGGTGTCATCGTGGATCCTGGCCGCTTTGGTACCTTCTCTGGGGGAGAAAATGAAGGTGAAGAGGGAGACAAAACCGATTTCACGGACCAAATCCTCGGTCATTTGGTAATCCTCTTCGGTTTCGCCAGGGAAACCAACGATTACGTCGCTGGTGATGGCAAGGTCCGGGGTATATCGGCGGGCCAATTCAATTTTGCGCTTGTACTGATCTGCGGTGTAGCCACGATTCATTTCACGAAGGATCCGATCGCTACCCGATTGGAAGGGAAGATGCAGGGCGGCAGAAACCTTCTCGCACTCACTGATGGCACGGAAAAGCTCTTCGCCGGCATCCTTGGGGTGGCTGGTCATAAAGCGGATACGGAAATCACCGGGGATCTTATTGACTTCCCGGAGAAGGGCAGGGAATCCTCCTTCGATTCCTTGATAGGAGTTTACGTTCTGGCCTAAAAGGGTGATCTCTTTATGTCCGGCATCGATGATTTCCCGGGCTTCTCGAAGCACATCGGAAGCGGCACGGCTTTGCTCGCGTCCTCTGACGTAGGGCACAATACAGTAAGAACAGAAATTGTTACAGCCCTTCATAATGGGGAGCCATGCTTTAATGCCGTTGGTACGAACGCGGGGGAGACCTTCGGTGGCTTCCAGAATGTTGCGGTCTTCGTCAAAATAGAAACGACGCTTCCGGTCAGAAAGAATGGCGTATAAGATTTCCGGCATACGGTCGGTGGAATTGGTGTCCAGGGTACCGGAAACGTAGGGGAAGCTCTTTTTGACTCGATCTCTCACATGAGGCTCGCTCATCATGCAACCGGCCATCAGGATGACAAGATCGGGATTCTTTTTTTTAATATGGGACATAGCACCTACGTTGCCGAAGATACGCTGTTCGGCGTGTTCCCGAACGGCGCAGGTATTTACAACGATCAAATCGGCATCCACCGTGTCGTCTGCAGGAAGGTATCCCATTTCCTCGGCAAGTCCACGCAAAATTTCGCTGTCGGATTCGTTTTGCTGACAACCGTACGTATCAACATAATAACGAAGGGGACGCTCGGAACTTAAAACGATCTCTTTTACGAGACGGATATATTGTTTGATTTCAGGCATCATAAGGTGGTTCCCTCTTTCGCGGCAACGGCTTTTCGCCGATTACCCAATCTATAAAGCGCTTCATTCTATCACACAATGATTCTTTAGTATACACCAAAAACGGGCGAATTGTCAACAACGACCGTCCGAAAAAACACCCAAAAAACCTGGCGGGACAGAGCGAAATCTTTATCCTTGGCGCCTCCTCGGTCAAAGAGCAAATCCACAAAATATAGTTGCAATCATTACAAAGATACGCTATAATTAGTCATAGTCTAAGAGAGCAACGCGTCTTGCGGCGCAATGTAACAAAAGGAGAAAAGGTCATGAAAAGAGTGAAGGCGTGCCCGAACAGCGAATGCAGTCAATTCCATGAAAAACACTTCAAAGAAAGTGAAAACTATTGCTCTCAGTGCGGAGCTAAATTATATTATGTCTGCAAGGAAAAAGACTGCTATCAACATCTTCCGGAAGACAGCCTTGATGCATACTGTGCTCCCCACCTGGCTGAATGGGAAATCAAAAAAGCCGAACGAACCGAAAAAATCATCGACGTCGGAAGCAAAATATTCATGGGGCTCCTTATTGTGGGCGTTGCGACCAAGGGCGTTTTGGAGGCATTCAAGCAAAAATAAATAACAGGACCTCCTGCTTCCGGCAGGAGGTCAATTTTTTATGAGAGGGGAGTCAGTAAAAATGCAATGGCTTTGGCCAGTCGGGCTTCCGGTTCGTGAAAGTGGTTGCCATTATTCAACTCAGAACGGAAACGCTCGGGTCCTAACAGAGACGTATAGTAAGAAGAAGCAGAAATGAAGCAATCACCAATTCTTGCCATACGAGGATTTTTGGTGCGTGATTCCTTGTTGCCAAGGGAAAGATAGAGTTTTTCTGTGTGATGATGAAGTGGAAAACTGCTGGCATATTCCATCCAACCTTCCAGCCACAGAGAAGGGGAAACGCCGCCGTATCCCGCAAAGGCATCACTCACATAAGCGCCGTAAAGAGCGCATAGGCCGGCCAAAGAATATCCAACCAGATAGCGCTGGTCAGAAAAAGGAAGAACCGGTGCCATGCCTTCGATGGCAGGAATCAAGGTCTGGGCAAGCGAGGTAAGATAACTGCCTGCGTTGCTGCCGAAGGCAGGCTGTCCGGAGGAGAGGGCAGGGGCAGGAAAAGGGGAATAATCCTCATACCAATTTCCAGGGTATATGCCCACAAGAACCGGTTCCCGTTCCTTCCAAACAGGAGTCTTTTTCAAGATCCGGACAATTTCGCAGAGTTCCTTTTTTTCACTCCCCAAAAGGTAAACCGTAGGATGCAAAGTTGGCACATCATCGTACCCGGGAATATAGACGACTCCGGAAAAAGGAGCTGCATCAAACTCCTCGTATCGTTCCTTTACCTTCATTCCACTACAATATCAGAAAAGAGGGAGGGGAGAAGACGCTGGAATTCTCGAAGCATGGGAATGGCAATCTCCCGCATCTGAGGATGAGCTGCCGGAGGGGTACGAAGCTTGAAGAAATGACGCCATTCGCGGATGTTCATCGTCATCACAAGCTCGGTTTTCAGAGAGTTGGGAAGAACGCTTCGGGCTTCCTGGGCGGTGGCGCCTGAGGCAATCAAGGCGTTGTAGGCTTTTTCGGTTGCTTCCATCGCTTCGGTCCAAATAGCGAATTTTTCGGGATCGTCATTCCAGAAGAAGGGACGGATTACGGTGATTTCGTTTCCATACTTATCCCCGGAATAATTGCAATACCGGGTGCTTTCCTGAGAATAGGCAGCAATGCGGTGGCGAACAATTTCGTGGGTAACACCCCGATCACAAATAACACGTACGGTTACCGAGGCGTGTTCTAAAACCGACTCGTGTCCGCGCTTGACTATGGATGCGATGAAACGTTCGGCACTGCCATCGGTGATGCGTTCTTCACTTTTATAACAGGTTCGGCCGGCGCGTTCGATTTTTTCCATAATCGCTTTGGGATTCACATCGTCTTCAAAAACAAAAGAGGGTTCAATAATACGCATACAATACTCCATTCTGCCGCAAAAGCGGCCTCTTAATCTGTGATTTCGTAATAAGCAAGAATGTCGGCAATCTTTGATTCACCGATCCCGGGAACAAAAATCAATTCACGTGCATCGGAAAAAGGACCATATTGCTCCCGGTAAGTGATGATGGCGTCTGCCGTTTTTTCGCCAACTCCAGGAAGTGCCATCAGGGCATCACGGGAGGCGGTGTTGGGGTCTGGTGAAATGGGACTAACAAATCCGGGACGATAGCCGGGGTCGGTTACAGTGATTTTCACAGGCCTTTCACGGCATATAAGGCAGAAAGCCAGAAGCCCTGCCAAAATAATGGGCAGAAAAACCAGGGTGAAAAACCGCCGGATGGTCATAGCACCACCTCCGGAAGAATATTTTATGTGTAACGGTTGAAAATCACGTCCAAGTTTGATATAATATAGGGAACCTGTCGGTGTGTCCGATTCGAGCTTTTCCAAAGAATGAGTGAAAAGTCCGATAAGGGGTGGTTGGCATGATTTAGTATACCATGTCAAAAAGCAAAAAGCAACATATTTCCCATATTTGAGAGGAAAATGGTTGTACTTGAAATAGATTGAGGTTAACGTTAATATGAAGCAAATGATAAAGTGGAAGCAATTCATAGCCGGTGCCCTGCTTGCAATCACCGTTGTTACCGGAATTCCCGTACGGGCCACAGGTGAGGAAGGAGTATCTGAAGGCCAGGCACAGGTCGTTATGGCAAACGAGGGCAATTCGCCCTATTTTTCCGATTCCATGCTGGCACATTCGGCACAGAGTGTTCCCGAAACCAACTCCGGTGCTGTCATTCTGGTGGAGGCTAATACCCGGCAGGTGATTTATGAAAAGAATTCCAGCGAAAAGATGTATCCGGCAAGCACGACAAAGGTGATGACGGCCCTCCTGACCTACGAAAACGCGGACCTTGATGATGTAGTTACCACAACGGCATCTGCGGTACATCATAATACATTGATACCCGACGGGTCCTCTGCCAGCCTGAAGGTGGGGGAGGAGATTACCGTCCGGAATTTGTTATACGGCCTTCTGCTTCCCTCCGGCAACGATGCAGCCTGCGTCCTAGCGGAATATGTGGGGGGGACCGTGGAAAATTTCGTTGAGATGATGAATGTCCGTGCCAAAGAGCTTGGATGTATCAATACACACTTTGCAAATCCCCATGGTCTTACAAACGAAAACCACTACACCACCGCCCATGACCTTTATTGCATCGCATATGAATTTGCCAAGCACGAAGAGTTAATGGAGATTGCCAATACCACAAGCATCACCATTCCGGCAACCAATCAAAACAGCGAACAGACTCACAATACTACAAACCACCTCATATCCACCCGTAAGTACACCCAATATTTCTATGAATACGCACGCGGTGTAAAAACAGGGTATACCAGCGCGGCAAAGCATTGCCTGGTATCTACTGCACTCAAGGACGATATGTATCTCATTTGCATTGTCCTGAAGAGCCCTGTGCTGGAAGGAAACGTTGTTACTTCCTTCGTGGATAGCAAGGCGCTTTATGAATGGGGATTTTCCACCTATGAGTTGCGAAATATCCTGAAAAAGGGCAGCAGTGTGACAGAAGCATACGTTACTCTTTCAGAAGAAAAGGATTCTGTCATTTTGGAAACCAATGATGATATCAAAATCTTGATTCCCCGGGGAAGCTATGACGAAAATCTTTTGACCATCAATCCGCCCGAAACGGTTGCTACCCTGACTGCTCCCATTGCCAAGGGAGATTTGGTGGCAGAAGCCACAGTCATATATGACAACGTGGATTGCGGCAAAATCGGCCTTGTAACGGCTTCTTCGGCGGCTCTTTCGGAATTCATGGATATGGATGGAAAGACCGAAGATTTTTTCAACAGCAAGATTTTTGTGGTTCTTTTGATCGCCATTCCGGTGGTATTTGTGTTCTATATCATTTATATCACCCTGGCAAGCAAGCGCAGACGCAGAAGATCGGTTTACGGTCGCCGTTATCGTTAAGAGATTTCAGAAAGTATCCCGCCGTTTCAGCGGCGGGAACTTTTGCGATATATAAATCATTCCCGTCATGATTCCATTGGAGGACAGCGTGGCAGATAATAAGTATACAAACTTAATATTGAATACCGTCATTTTTGCCATTGGCTCCTTTGGCTCCAAAATCATGATGTTTCTTTTGGTACCGCTTTATACCGATGCGTTATCCACGGCGGAATATGGCGTGGCCACCCTGATTGCGGATACCGCAAATATGGTGATTCCCATCGTTACAGTCAGCATGTATCATGGTATCATCCGGTATGGGTTGGACAAAGCAACGCGAAAGTCGGATGTATTCACGGTCGCAATGACCCTGAATATGATCGGATTTGGTTGTTTCATTCTGTTATTCCCGGTTTTGAAGCTATTTGTGTTCGTTGGGGAATTCAAAAGCCTTGGCGATCACATGCTCCTTTTGTATTTCTACGTATTTGCATCCTCTCTCAATTCTCTTTGCGGATGCTTTGTACGTGCAAAAGGACAGGTGAAGCTTTATGCAGTGGATGGCATTTTCAACACCTTATGTCTTGTGGGATTGAACGTACTCTTCCTTACGGTATTCCAATGGGGAGTAGTAGGTTACGTACTGTCCACGATCCTGGCAGATACTCTGTCGGTGGGATTCCTGTTTATTACAGCGGACTTGCGGCGTTATCTGCGTTTTGGTCATGTTCGCAAGGGAACCTATCGAAAAATGCTCCGTTTCTCCATTCCTATGATTCCCAATTCCATCTTTTGGTGGATTACCAATCTTTCGGATCGTTACATGATTACGGGGTTCCTTGGCGAAAGCGCAAACGGAATTTACTCGGCAGCCGCAAAGCTACCCAACCTGATCAACACCATTGCAGGCATATTCTCCCAAGCCTGGCAAATGTCGGCAATTACCGAATACGACAAAAATGATCGTCGGTTTTATGGCAAGGTTTTTTCGGTCTATCAGACGGTGGTCTTTCTTTCGGGTGGCGTTTTGATCTTTCTAACCAAGCCCATCATTTCGGTATGGCTCAATGAAGCGTATTATTCCGCATGGGAATACGTACCTTTTTTGGTGTTGTCTATCATCTTCTCCTGTTTTGCCGGCTACTACTCCTCCATATATATGGCGATGAAAAAGAACGTAAGAAGTATGATGACCACTATGCTTGGCGCATTGACAAACATTCTTTTTAATCTGCTTTTGATTCCCAGAATTGGTATCCAGGGAGCGGCAATTGCAACCTTTATCAGTTATCTGGTTGTTTACCTGGCCCGGGCTTTGGATATCAAGAAGTTATACCGCTTCCGGGACTCATTTGGCATTGTTATGCTGAATATGCTTCTGCTGATTGCAGAATCCCTGTTCCTGCTATATTTCAGAGGAAACTTCTATATTCCCGGTACCATTGTTATGGTATTGCTTTTGGTTGTAAATGCGCCTCAGATTTTGCAGATTATGGTTCAATTCTGGGGAATGTTCAAACGTAAATTACTGCATCGGTAGGTGTGGTACAGAATAGAAAGGATGGTAATGGTATGAAGATTGGATTGTTTACCGATTCCCATTACAGCACCATGGAACTCATTAATGCGACCCGCAGATCCCGTCTTTCCTATGAAAAGATCGGGGAAGCCCTGAAGGCATTCCGTGAGGAAAAGGTGGATCTGGTGATTTGCCTTGGGGACCTGATCGATACCGAAGGCAATAGCGCGAAGGATCGGGATAACCTATCACATATTTCAGTTCTGCTCAATTCTTCCGGTATTGAGACCCTGTGCATCATGGGTAATCACGATGCATTTGCCATGGATCGCTATCGTTACAGCGTTCTCACGAAGATGCCTCTGGCTCCGCTTCACAAGAAGTATGGTGACGTGGATATTATCCTTCTGGATGCCAATTTTTACAAGGACGGGCGTCCATACGACGGTAAGCCCGGTGACTGGACCGATACGATGGTTCCACAAAAACAGGTGGAATGGCTGAAAAAGGAACTGGAAAGCTGTGGGGACAAGACCTACGTATTCTCCCATCAACTGATCGACTATATCATGCCCCAGAATCACGTAGTAGAGAATGCAGAAGAAATCTGTGCCATTCTGGCTGCTTCCGGCAAGGTAAAGGGCGTGTATCAGGGCCATTATCACGAAGGCGGCGAAAACGTCATTGATGGCATTCCTTACGTTACCCTGGCTGCTATGTGCGAAGGCTACGACAATCGTTTTGCCATTATCGAGGTGTAATCCGGCATGTTTTCCATTTCCCAGGATAAGCGTACTAACCGTTTGTACATGTTTTGCTGGATCGCATATTTTACAAGCTACTTGCTTCGCTATGACTATACCGCATGTCTTAGTGAAATACTGGTTCAGGAATCGCTTACCGAATCCCAGGCAGGACTGGTAACGACGGCACTCTTTATCACCTATGCATTGGGACAACTCTTCAGCGGTGTCTTGGGTGACAGAATCAAACCTGACAAAATCATCCTTTCCGGATTGGCGGTCAGTTCTCTGACCAATTTGGTATTTCCTTTTGTGCAAGGCTATATCTGGATGACTGTTCTGTGGGCCATAAACGGATTTGCGCAGGCTATGCTTTGGCCTCCCATGGTAAGAATTATGGCAGAATGCTTCCGTGGCGAGGAATACAGGAAGGCTGCAGTAAATATTTCGGTGGCTTGTGCAGCGTCAACCATTGGTATTTATCTTTTGGCACCACTTTGTATTCAGCTGGTTTCTTGGGAGGCGCTGTTCTTTCTGGTTTCGGCGATTGGTGTCTGTATCACCATTCTTTGGGGAAGCGTGGTACCTCGCTTGACTATGGATGATGGAGCACGGAAGGAAGAAAAACCAACTGCAACCAATGAGATTCATTCGGTTAGGCTGGGGAAATTGATTCTTGAGGTTGGATTGATCCCCGTTTTCCTGGCTATCGTTGCACAGGGAGTCATCCGGGATGGAGTATCCTCCTGGACTCCACAGCTTCTTTCGGAATACTTCTCCCTGGAAATATCCGATTCCATCCTTTTGACGGTTACACTTCCTGTTTTGACGGTCATTGCCCTGAAGGTGAGTGCCTGGCTTAACAAGCGTTTTTTCAAGAATCAGGTAAAGTGTTCCATGTTTTTATTTGGAATTGCACTGGTGTCCTTTGTGGCTCTGATTCCCCTGGGCGGGTTGCATCCGGTGATCATGGTTGGTCTTGCGGGGATTTCTGTATCCGCTATCCATGGTGTCAACCTGATGCTAATTTCCGAGCTTCCGGCGTATTTCCGGGGGTATGGCAAAGTGTCCACCATCAGCGGGGTGTTGAATACCTGCACGTATATAGGGAGTGCCACTTCAACCTATGGCTTTGGTTGGCTCATGGAACATTATGGCAGCAATACCATGGTTGTTGCCTGGATTCTCTCCGCGGCAGCCGGCGTTGTGTTGGCTTTGCTATCCCTTCGCAAATGGACAAGCTTCATGAAGAAAGCAAAAAGTGAATAGACAGAATCAAATCCCCTGGGCTATTGCGCAGGGGATTTCGTATATTATAGTGTAATGGACGTTCCTTGCAGACCGATGGCTGTCAAATTTATGGTGACGGAATCTGCTTCTTTTCGCAGATATACCATCAGCCGACCATCCAAAGCATGGCGCATAGGCTCACGGTAGTCGGTGACATCGCACACGTCGCCGTTATCCATGCCAAGAAATTCAGCATCCCCTTCGATGGAAAGGTAGATACGGGTAGCATCGTTGGGAACACGCCGACCATTGATGTCACAAACGGTAACTTCCACCTGGCAAACGTCCTCGCTTCCTACGTCAATTGCACAAAGCATGGCGGGGGCTCCGGTAGTTTCGAGAGAAGCGGTTGTACCCTTTTCGGAAACCGCTTCCAGAATACCCGGTTCAAAGGGAATGATCCAACTGTAATACCCATTTTCTCCGTTTTCAACAGGAGAAACGTTACAAGGCTTACCGTTCAAAGAGAGGGTGGGGAGGCCGGTGTTGGAATAAGCCCGGACCTCAACCGGTTCGCCCGGAATGTAATTCCAGCTTTGGTGGAATTGCCGCCGCCATGCGGGACCTTCGTCCGGTCTGGCGGTAACCAGGGACAAAACGGGAGCTTCGCTCCACCAGCTCATGCGTTCGTAGTAACGGGCTTTTTCAAAGCCTGCGGTGGTCAACAGTCCAGCAGAGGAGGAGTGATAGGGCCAGCCATGGCATTCACCAAGGAAGTCCACGCCGGTCCATAGGAACTGACCGGAAATAAAGGGTCGATCCAGGACGGCCTTCCAGGCGGCATAGCTATGTCCGTTTTCGCTGCCAAGGAAGGATTTGTCTGGGAATTTGGCGTGATGCTCATCATAAAGTTGTTCTTTATAGTTATACCCAACCACATCCATGGGATCGATGTAGCCAAGGGTAGTGGAAAGCTCGGGGAAGGCCACGGCAGCGCTGACCGGTCGAGTGGGATCGCAGATTTCAACCAGACTGCATAGTTCTTTGGAAAGGACTGCAAGACGCTCCATATTGGGACGTCCGGGACGGTATTCCCGTTCGGCAGAGGGTTTGTTGGCATCGTTGTTGCCGGTCATGGTGGCAAAACTGGGGTGGTTATAGGGATCGTTGGGGTAATCGATTTCGTTGCCAATGCTCCACATGATGATGCTGGGATGATTCCGGTCCCGACATACCAGGTCGGTCAGATCGGTAGCGTACCATTGGGGGAAATCCTCGGCATATCCCTGATGTTTAGGGGGATATACGTTGTGACCCTGATGCCACTTGTTTTTGAAGCCTTCCCATTCGTCAAAAGCTTCATCAATAACCATGAAGCCCATCTCATCGCAAAGATCGTAAAGCTCCGGCATGTGGGGATTGTGGCTCATACGAATGGCATTGGCACCCATTTTCTTGAGCTTTTCCAATCTGCGCCGCCATACGTTTTTGGTAACAGCCGCACCTAAAGCCCCTCCATCGTGATGGACGCATACACCCTTTAGAAGAGTATGAACGCCATTCAGGAAGAAACCTTCGTCAGGATCAAAACGGATATCGCGAATACCGACCTTACCGGAATAGATTATACTCTCCAAACCGTCGGCAGTTTTGATTTGGACTGAAAGATCATAAAGAGAGGGGGATCCGGGAGACCAAAGCGAGGGACTCTCCACCTCGCCGTGGAGATACAAAACGGAATAAGCACCATGGTGCAGATGACAGGCGACTTCTGCCTTCGCAGAAAGGGTGCCATCCGGCGCGTGAAGGAGGGCATAAAGCGTGCCATCCAACGCTTCGGCGGGGGTAGTAACCTGAACTTCTACGGCAAAGTCTGCTTTTTCCAAAGTAACCTTATCGGTGTAAAAGAAAATGCCGTTTTCCTGAGGATATGCAATATCATAGGAAACAAGCTCTACCTTGCGGTAGATACCGGATCCGGTGAACCAACGGGAATCGGCAATATCCTCATGGCTTACCTTCACGCTGATCACGTTCTCACGGCCGTCGTAATAAAGATAGTCGGTTACCTTATAGGAAAAGCTGATATAACCATAGGGGCGTTTGCCAAGATAATAGCCGTTGATCCATACCTGGCTGTTCTTGTATACCCCGTCAAATTGCAGAAAATGCTCCATATGGGAATCGGCTTCGGTCAGGGTAAAGGTCTTTTTGTACCAGCCGATGCCGCCGATGACGTAACCGGTACCGCTGGAATATGCTCTGTCCTTGGGGTAAGCTACCGACCAGTCATGGGGAAGGGATACTTCCTCCCAGGAGGAAGTATCGTAGGTTGTTTCAAAAGCACTTCCCAGGTCCCCCAAGTGGAATTTCCAGGATTTGTTTAAACTTGTTCGTTTCATAGGTACCTTCCTTTTTTTCATTATATAGGATTTGGTTGACTTTGTAAACAGTATTTTTCATAAAGCGCTTTACTTGCTACGAAATCGGTGCTATAATGTCCCAAACCGGAACGATAATCACTCATGAAAGGAAGGAAAACCGATGTTTACAGTAAAGGATCAGGATCGGAAACTATTCCTGGCAGCCCTGGAAAAACAAAATTCTCGCTATAACGAAGAATGGAAATGCCCCACTGACAAGCTTGGCGCGGCAAATTACCATACTCAGCTTGCTTTTTGTGACGTGCATTCCACAAGAGAAGCTTTCAATTATGCCGCATCCTTGATGATGACAGGGGAGGAAGCCGACCGGATTCGGGCTTGCGACGTCTTGTGGCATGCCTGTGCGCTGCAGGACAAGAATCCTGCCAATAAAACCTATGGGATCTGGTCCTGGTACATGGAAGAACCCCTGGAAAAGATGGCACCTCCCGATTGGAACTGGGCGGATTTTTGTGGCAAAGCCATTCTTCAGGTGATGATTCACCATGCGGATCGAATTCCACATGATCTTTACCTGGAACTGGAGGATACCTTACGGAATGCCTGCCTGTCGATCTTCAGACGGAACGTTGAATGGTCCTATACCAATATTGCCATTATGGGAGCCTACGTTACCATCCTGGGTGGACAGATATTGAATTGGCCCTGGATGTATCGATATGGAAAGAGTCGCTTCCAAAAGTTTGTGGAAGCAACCCGTGAAAATGGAGCCTTTGCAGAATATAACAGCGCCACCTACACCGTAGTAGCCATTGAAGATCTGACCCGGCTAAAGGATGATGCCAAGGATCCGGAAATCGTAGCCCTTGCGGAAGAAATGCTGGATTTGGCATGGAAAACCGTTGCCGAACATTTCCATGCGCCAACCGCTCAATGGTGTGGACCCAACGCCAGAAGCTACAACTGGCTTACCAGAAAAGCAACCTTGTCCTTCCTGGAACATTGTCTGCATCACAGTATCAATCTTGCGGGAGACGATTTTGAGTATTCTCCCGATTGGGCATACCTGGATTTGGATTGTCCGGAAAAATATCGGTATGCTTTTGGAAAATGCATACCTCACGACACCATTTTAACCTTTACCACGGGGCCTGATATCAATTCGCCAAAGGATAGTACTGCAACGCTCCACATGGAAGAGGGCTATGCCATGTCCAGCTGGAACGTGTCCAGTACCTGGAATCAGCGTCGCAATCTGTTATCCTATTGGGGAGGAGAAAAGACCCGGTATATCAATGCCACCATCTTGCATGATCTGTATGACTTTTCCTCGGGTATGTATGTGACTGCCCAAAAGAATGGACATGCCGTTACGATAGCCACTATGGTGTCAGATGGCGGAGATACACACTGCAATTTGGATATGATCCAGGGAGAAATGATCCGTGCTTACGATCTGCGTGTCCGGCTGGAGCTTGGAGGTGCGTATGAGAGTGAATGGGTCATAGATGGAGATACAGCTACCTTGTGTGATGGCGGAGTCACCATCCGTGTCAAGCTGCTGGATGCAGAGTTTGACGGTGTTAAGAAAGGCTTTTCCATTGCTCATCCCACTGACGATATGGGAAAGATCCTGAAGCATAACGATCTTCACCGCCGTATTCCGGAAGGGGAGCAAAGGAGCTATCTTGATGTGGTATTCTATAGCGGAGAAGAACGGGAGTTTAAACTCAATGAAATTGCTTCCGCCTATGCGGCAATTGCAGTCTCCATGGATGATACACTCCCGGAGGAAGCTGTTTGCTCTTGCGAGGGAGATATGGTAAAAGCTCATTGGGGGGACTTGATGGCAGCCGCCACCAAGCGTCCCGCAAAGAGAGCAATTTGGTCATACAAGTCAAAAGCATAAAAATGAAACGGAAGGCACAAAAAGCCTTCCGTTTTTTGATATTATGAGGTTATACCACCATAACCACCGGCAGTACCATAGGACTGCGTTTGGTCTTGTGGTAGAGGATTTCCTTCACTTCATCGCTGATATTGCCTTTGATGGTAATGGGATCGGCTATATTCATGCGCTGACAAGCACCGACGGTTTCGATAACAGTCTGGCGGATCTCATCCAGCAGTTCCTCGGCTTCCTTCATGTAAACAAATCCTCGGGATACAATATCGGGTCCGGCAACCAAAGAACCATCAGCAGAGCTGATAGCGACTACCACGGTAATCAGACCGTCCTGGGAAAGAAGCTTGCGGTCACGGAGAACCACCGAACCAACGTCACCCACGCCGTAGCCATCTACCAGGAGCTTTCCGGAGGGCACGGTACCATTGAGCTTACAGGTACCATCGGGATAAAGTTCCAGGACACGGCCAATTTCATTCAGGAAGATATTTTTGCGATTGACGCCGCACATTTCAGCCAGGGTGGCATGGGTCTTCAAGTGGCGATACTCGCCATGAACCGGCATAAAGTTCTTGGGTTTGGTCAGCGAAAGAATCATTTTCAATTCTTCCTTGCAGGCATGGCCCGACACATGAACGGCATCCAGCTTTTCGTAGACAACCTCAGCGCCCTTACGGAAGAGCTCGTTGATGAGACGGTAAATGGACTTCTCGTTCCCGGGAATGGCAGAGGAGGAAAGGATGACCATGTCGCTGTCCGAAATGGTGATCTGACGGTGACCGGAGAAAGCCATACGATAAAGAGCCGACATGGGTTCGCCCTGGCTACCGGTGGAAATGATGCAGAGTTTGTTTGGGGGATACTGTTTGATTTTATTGAGGTCGATCAAGGTATCAAAGGGAATATCGATGTAGCCCAGCCCCGAAGCCACGTTCAGGATATTTTCCATACTGCGGCCGGTAACAGCTACCTTCCGGCCGTATTTATAGGCAGCATTAATGATTTGCTGAATACGGTGGACGTTGGAGGCAAAAGTAGACACAATAATTCTTTTGTCGCAACCGTCAAACAGAGCTTCAAGTGACCTGCCGACCATGCGTTCCGACATGGCGTATCCCTCCCGTTCCACGTTGGTGGAGTCGGAAAGAAGAAGGTCCACACCCATTTGACCCAGTTCACCAAAACGGGTCAGGTCGATCATACCGCCCTGAATGGGGGTGAGGTCGATCTTAAAGTCACCGGTCTGTACTACTACACCCGCCGGGCTGGTAATGGCGAAAGCGACAGCATCAGCAATGCTATGGTTCACGTGAATGGCTTCTACGGTGAAGCATCCAACCTCCATCACGTCACCGGCATCAAAGCGAATCAATTCCACCCGATCCAACATCTGATGCTCAATCAGGCGAATCTCAACAATGCCTGCGGTCAGTCGGGTGCAATAAATCGGACAATCCAGATCCCGCATAACGTAAGGGATAGCACCTATGTGGTCTTCGTGCCCATGCGTAATGAAAATAGCACGGACGCGCTTCTTGTTTTTGATCAGGTAACTGATGTCGGGGATGACCAGGTCAACGCCGAACATTTCATCATCCGGAAATGCAACACCGGCATCCACAACGATAATATCGTTACCGTATTCATAGGCGGTCATATTTTTGCCGATTTCGTTCAAACCGCCAAGGGGAATAATTTTAAGTGATTTTGCCATATAGTCTCCTATTCTGTAGTAAAGCAATAACAAATAAACTTGCGGCAAGTTATGCCGTAAGAAAATGTGGAATTGTATGTATATGTACCGCTCCGTAGAGCGGTAAAGATCGAATTATCAGGGAAAAACGGGATCAATTCAGTTGTTTGATACTTTATTATAGCACACCAACGATAAATTGTAAAGAAAATCCTTACGACAAATCCTGCGAAGTGAGCAGATGATAATAAAAATCGCAAAGTTCCTTTGCCATTTCCTCCTTGGAACTTTCGGTTTTGAGTACCATGAAATCCTCCATAGCAGATGCGTGCAACCATACAGAAGAGCCTTGTAGCCCGATTCGCACACCTTTTCCGGGGTAACGAGAATACTCGCGTGTCGCGTTTTGGAAACGATTCAATGCGGCTACCCGACCATCAGGAACACGAAAACTTTTAGTAAAGGTGAAACAAGGGGGAATGGATGCCGACAAAGAGGAAAGCGATTGATTCGTTTTGAAAAGCGTGCTTAATACAAGCAAGGCTGCCGATGCTCCGTAACAAAAAAAGTCGGGGAGAGCATCACTTGATGATTCTGTACGCTTTACCTGTTTACCATATGCGCTAGCGAGTCCTTCAGCGGCAGCGGGGACCCAATCAGGAATACATACGATATCATAACCCGATAAAAAACTACACAGAAGAAGCAATAGCGTGGTTTCGTCCCGTGTAAGGGCGTATCCCTTTTCATCGGTTACTTGCAGAGCTGTGCCGTAAAGGTCGGTGGATAATAATGGGATACCATGTTTGGGCGCAGAAACAATAGCGCCGATTTCCTGTAGAATTGGGATCAATTTGGGGTCGTTTGAGGAAATATGAAGTGGGAAACGGTTGCTATGACATATAGATTTTTGAAAAAGCAAATCGACTCCCGTCAAAAAGTGAGGAAAATCCGGTGTTATCTCATCGGAATGGGTATATGATAATATGGGAAAGTGTAATGTGTCCCCCTGAATGATACGACCAACAGAATTGAACAGCAACAACGAATCACCGAAGAACCAAAGGGAAAGAACGGTATTCAGTCGAGTGCCTATCCATGCTGCGGTTGCGGCACAGGCGGCATCGTGACAAATGACTTTACCCCCACATGTGAGGAAAACCGATGTAAAGCAGTTGGCATTTACACAAGCAGTGGCATTACTCTTTTCGTATCCGATTACAATTTCCTTTATATTAGCGTGATACAGACTATACGCAAGGTCGGAAAGATCTGGTATGTGCAAATGATGGATATGACCCTGATTCAGCTGAATACGATGACGGAAAAGCAAACCGGCCGCATCCTGATCGTGGAAAAGGTGACTGCCGCGTTCCACCACTGCGTGGCACCATATATGGACGTTGTTTTCCACAAGACAGCCAGGACCTAAAAGGGCTCCTTCTCCTACAATACATCCGCCAAGTAATGTGGTGTTGGTCCCGATACGGCTGCCCTTATCCGTAATAGAGCCGAAAAGAGACGCCCCTTCTTCTACTTTTCCATTTACATAAGAATGGGAAATCGAAACGTTTGGTTCGATTATGGCATGTTCTCCGATTACCGAATAGGGACCGAGTTTCACCCCTTTCGAGATTCTTGCCTTGGGGGAAAGATAGCAGGGAGGGACAACCGAAATCCCGGAGGATGGCACTGCGGAAGAAACTGGCAAAGGAATTTTCCAATGCCCATCCAATCCATCACGCATAACGGAAAGGAAGGCCTCCGGTGTACCTACATCCCGCCAGTAACCCGGGAGGGAGACTGCACCTAATTGATGATTGCTCTGCAAAAGGGGAAACAGGTCACGGGAAAAATCGAAGGGCTGATCAGAAGGAATCAGATTCAAAATAGAAGGGGACATGATGTATAATCCGGTACTGACCATCCCTCCGGTGACCTGTTCCCAGGATGGCTTTTCGATAAAATCGATCACAGTGCCTTCTTCATTGTATTCAACCACACCAAAGGGAGTAGGATCCTGAGCGTGTGCAACCATGATCGTTGCCGCTTTTTCCGAAGCTTTGTGTATGGAGATGGCTTTGGTCAAATCGTAATCAAAAACAGCGTCACCGGAGACCACCAGAAAATCATCATCTTTTAGAGCCTCACGAAAAGCCAGAATTCCTCCGGCACTACCCATGGATGCTTCTTCCACGTGATAGATTAACTCCATATCACCATAGCGATCGCCAAAATAGGATGGGATCTTGTCAGGAAGATACATCAGAGTGATAAAGCAATGCTTGACACCAGCTTGATTTAGGCGTTCAAGCGTATAGGTCAGCATAGGTCGGTCAAAAAGAGGAACCATTGGTTTGGGACGGGTGCAGGTCAAAGGACGTAAACGGGAACCAGTGCCACCGGCAAGAATACAAGCGTTCATAATAATCCTTCCAATCTGGAATTTTGATTCGGATGATATCTCATAGTATGGCAGAATTGGCAACATTTATTCTTTCCAATAAGCGAAACCGCTGTCGTGATATAACCTGTTAGAGTGTTGACAAACCAAAGCAAACCATGTATACTAAGGATATCATAAAGATTTGGTGAGTGTCGTTTATGACGAATAGAAGGATTCAAATACTGGATACCACCCTTCGGGACGGGGAGCAGGCGCCAGGCTATAGCATGAATATGCGAGAAAAGCTGGAGATTGCGTCGGCTTTGGAGTCTCTTGGGGTGGATATTATTGAGGCAGGTTTTCCTTTCAGTTCGGAGGAGGACTTCATTGCCGTGAAAGAAGTTTCGGCAAGGGTTGAGTGTACCGTTGCCGGGCTGACGCGTATGCGTGAAGCCGATATTTATCGGACATACGAAGCATTGAAAGACGCCAAGAAACCGAGAATCCACGCATTTATTGCAACATCTCCCATCCATATGAAGCATAAGCTTCGTATGACGCCGGATGAGGTACTGAAGGCCTGTGAAGAATATGTGGCCTATGCCGTATCCCTGTGCCCGGAAGTGGAATTCTCCGCCGAGGACGCTACCCGTACCGACCTGGGATTCCTTCGGGAAGTGGTGAAGACCGCTGTGGCGGCGGGGGCGAAGATTATAAACATTCCCGATACAGTAGGGTATGGAACGCCTACCGAAACCTATCGGTTGTACCGGGATATTTGGGAAACCATTCCTGATCCCAATGCCATTACCCTGTCTACCCATTGTCACAATGACCTGGGCATGGCGGTGGCTAACAGTGTAGCAGCCGTGGCGGCGGGCGCAGGCCAGGTGGAATGTACCCTTTGTGGTATTGGCGAGCGGGCCGGAAATGCAGCCTTGGAAGAAATCGTCATGGCTTTGAAGACCAGAAATGATTTCTATCATGTGGAAACCGGTATCCATACCCGTTTACTTTATCCTACCTGTCGAAAGCTCAATTCGGTGGTGGGCCGCAGCATTCCAACGAATAAGCCCATCATTGGTGCCAATGCCTTTGCACACGAATCAGGGGTGCACCAGCATGGAGTCATGACAAACCGGGAAACCTACGAGATCATCTCGCCGGAGGACGTTGGAATTCCCAAATCCAATTTCGTACTGGGTAAGCATTCGGGGCGCCATGGCTTCGAACGTCGTCTGACCGATTTGGGTCTGCATTTGGATAAGGAAGATCTGGATGAAGCTTTTGAAATGTTCAAAGCGGTTGCCGATCGAAAAAAAGCGGTTACAGATAAGGATCTCTATGCCATTGCAGGGGAGAAAAAGCGAACGATTGGAGCAGGATTCCACCTGATCCGTTTTATTGTGAACAGCGGCAATACCATTCCGGCTATGGCTTCTGTGAAAATTGAGCGTAACGGTGAAGAAATCGAAGATTCCTGTATGGGTTCGGGCCCTATCGATGCAGCATTCAAAACCGTTGATCGTATTGTGCGGCATACCAAAGGTCTCGAAAAGGTCAAATACTCACTGGAAGACTATAGTATCAACTCGGTTACCGAAGGTCAGGATGCCCTGGGTGAAGTGATCATCAAGCTCCGCAAGGATGATGAGGTTTACACTGGGCGTGGACTTTCAACCGACATTATCGAAGCCAGTATCAAAGCATACATCAATGGCGTGAATAAGATCATTACGATTTGAAACGTAGGAGGACATTGTTGTGGAAACCTTGAAGAGCGAAAGAATGGACCAGTTGATGAAGGCCATTTTGACCCTGGAAACCGTGGAAGAAGCCTATACCTTCCTGGAGGATCTTTGTAGTATCAACGAACTGAAGGCCATGGAGCAGCGGTACACCGTTGCCGCCATGCTGCGTAACAAAATCCCTTACAACGTCATTGTCAAGGAAACCGGTGCCAGTACCACCACCATCAGCCGTGTCAACCGTAGTCTGCGATATGGCAAGAATGGTTATGAGATCGTCATGGGCCGCCTGGAAGCGGAAGAGAATCAATGAGTATGTATAGCGCCATGGCGCGTCATTATGATGCGCTGACCACCGACGTGCCCTATGAAGGATTCGTTGATTTTTTCGAAAAAGTCTTTGAACGTCATCACCTAAAGCCAAACCTGATATTGGATCTTGCCTGTGGAACCGGAACCATTACCAAGCTGATGGCGGAACGCGGGTACGATATGATTGGGGCTGACTATTCGGTGGAAATGTTGATGCAGGCACAGGCAAAGTGTACCGATATGTGGAACAGACCCACCTTTATTCGTCAGAGTATGACAGGTCTTGATCTGTATGGCACGGTGGATGCGGTTGTTTCCTGCCTGGACAGTATCAACTATTTGGCAAAGCCCGCCGATCTGGCAGAGGCATTCCGGAGAGTATCGTTATTTCTAAATCCCGGCGGTCTTTTTATCTTTGACCTGAACAGCGAATATAAGCTGGAGCATCTGGGAGGAAATTCCTTTGTTCGGGAAGCTGATGGCGTATTCTGTGTTTGGCAAGCCGCATGGGATCCGAAGAACAGAATGGCCAAATATTACATTGACTTGTTTGAAGAAGATGAGGATGGATCCTACTTCCGATCTATGGAAGAGCATCGGGAACGTGCCTATTCGGTAGATGAGATCAAAACTGCCCTGGAAGGGGTAGGGATGGAGCTTGTAAAGACCTATGGCGAACTGAAATTCCGGGCTCCAACATCAGAGGAACAGCGTATTTTCTTTGTTGCAAGGAAAAGGGGATAACGAAATTGACAGGATGGGTTAAAACCATCCTGTTTCCTTTTCAGAAAAAACTATTGCAATCAAACATCTGTTTTGGTATAATGTAGATAAGCGTGAAAGAAAAGAGGGAAGACGATGAAAAGCATTAAACCCGGTCGGGCTCCATCTATGATGGGTGGTATTGTTGGAATATTCATGGTGATATTTGGTATCGGCTGGACCATTGTGGCGTCACAGCTCCATTTCTTGATGGTTCTGTTTGGCATCGTATGGACTGGTATAGCCTTAATGAACACCATTTATAACTTCAAAAACGCAACCGGGAAAAACAGATATTCCTCTTATGATATCGTGGATGCCAATCGGGAACCCGATCCTATGAATGAAAGATATGGTCAGGGTCTTGCACCGGAACTGCAGGAAGAGGGTAACTACTGTCCCTATTGCGGTGCACCTGCCAAAAAGGATCACCGATACTGTGCCAAATGCGGTAAGGAACTTCATTGAAAAAGAAACGGAGAGCATAACGATTGGATAAGTTTGTTCTGCATTCGAATTATCAACCCACAGCCGATCAGCCCCAGGCAATCGACAAGCTCGCCATGGGGTTGGAAAATGACCTGAAAGAGCAGGTACTGTTGGGAGTTACCGGGTCGGGGAAGACCTTTACCATGGCGAATATTATTGCCAGAGTGAATAAGCCTACCTTGGTATTGGCCCACAACAAGACTCTGGCGGCCCAACTATGCGCCGAATTCAAAGAGTTTTTCCCTGAAAATGCTGTGGAGTACTTTGTCTCCTATTTTGATTACTATCAACCGGAGGCATATATTCCCCATACTGATACCTATATTGAAAAAGATTCCTCCATGAACGAGGAAATTGACCGCCTTCGCCATAGTGCTACCACGGCGCTGTTTGAGCGTCGTGATGTAATTATTGTGGCGTCGGTTTCCTGCATTTACGGCTTGGGTGACCCGGAGGATTATTCCACCATGGTGGCGTCGGTACGCCAGGGAATGAAGATGGACAGGGATGCCCTGATCAAAAAGCTAGTGGATATCCATTACGAACGAAACGATATCAATTTCACCCGTTCCAAGTTCCGGGTGAGAGGAGATACCGTAGAAATACTGCCTTCCTACAGCGATAAAGTTGCCATTCGGGTGGAGTTTTTCGACGATGAAATAGATCGTATCAGCGAAGTGGAAGTATTAACCGGGAAAATCCTGCGCAATATTAAACACGCCATGATCTACCCCGCAAATCATCACACCACCACAACCGAGAAGACCCGCCGTGCCATTATCGAAATTCAACGGGAATTGGATGAGCGTGTGGCAGAATTGAAGGGCGAAGATAAGGTCCTGGAAGCACAGCGACTTCTGCAAAGAACCAATTACGATATGGAAATGATGCAGGAGATCGGCTACTGCAGCGGCATCGAAAACTATTCCCGTATTTTATCCGGAAGAGCCCCTGGGAGTGCTCCTTACACCTTGTTGGACTATTTTCCGAAAGATTTTCTGATGTTTATCGATGAATCCCATGTAACGGTTCCTCAGGTACGAGGGATGTCTGCCGGGGATCGGGCACGGAAGAAGATGCTGGTGGATTACGGGTTCCGCCTTCCCAGCGCTTACGATAACCGACCCTTATATTTTGAAGAGTTTGAAAGCAAGATCAACCAGGTGATATATGTCAGCGCTACTCCCCAGGAATACGAATTGGAAAGATCCTCTCAAATTGTGGAGCAGGTTATCCGTCCAACAGGCCTTCTGGATCCGGAAATTGAGGTCAAACCCACCGAAAACCAAATTGACGACCTGATGGACCAGATTGCAGAGCGTACGGCGGCAGGGGAACGTGTGCTGGTTACTACTCTGACCAAAGCCATGGCAGAGGATCTGACCTCCTTCCTGACCACCGCTGGAGTAAAGGTGCGGTATATGCATCACCAGGTGGAAAACACCGAGCGTATGGAAATCATCCGGGATTTGCGGTTGGGTAAGTTTGACGTGTTGATCGGCATCAACCTGCTCAGAGAAGGATTGGACCTGCCGGAGGTATCGCTGATTGCAGTGTTGGATGCGGATAAGGAGGGCTTCCTCAGAAGTGAGACCTCTCTTATCCAGATCATCGGCCGTGCCGCTCGAAACGAGCACGGAAAGGTTATTCTGTATGCCGATGGCATTACACGATCCATGCGCTATGCCATTGAGGAGACCGAACGAAGAAGAAAGATCCAAATGGCCTATAACGAAGAACATGGCATCACCCCTAAAACCATCCGCAAGGATGTTCGGGCCATTATCGACATAGAATCGGATGCTCCCGGACATACCGAAAAGGAACGGAATATGACCGCTCGTGAACGGCGGGAATTGATCGAGTCGCTGGAAAAAAGTATGCGGGAAGCGGCAAAACTACTGGATTTCGAATACGCAGCCGAGCTTCGTGACCGCATCATTACGCTCCGCGGCGAAGAATCCAAGAAAGGTAAAAAATGAAAAGTCATCTCATCGTCAAGGGGGCAAGGGTCCACAACCTGAAAAGCGTAGATGTGGCAATCCCGCGCAACAAATTTACCGTCATCACCGGGCTTTCCGGATCGGGAAAATCCTCCCTTGCATTTGATACCATATATGCAGAAGGACAGCGTCGTTACGTAGAATCGCTGTCCTCCTATGCACGTCAGTTTTTGGGGCAAATGGAAAAACCGGATATTGATTTTATTGACGGTCTTTCCCCGGCAATCTCCATCGACCAGAAAACAACTTCCCGAAACCCTCGCTCTACGGTGGGAACTGTAACCGAGATCTACGACTATTTGCGCCTGTTATATGCCAGGGCAGGGACTCCCCATTGTCCCAAGTGTGGTCGAAAAATAGAAAAACAGACCATTGACCAGATACTGGATCAGATTATGGCATACCCGGAGGGAAGCCGAATTCTGGTGCTTGCTCCAAAAGTTCGCCAGAAGAAGGGGGATCATAAGAAGCTCCTGGAGGACGCCACCCGTGGCGGTTATGTGAGAGCCCGTGTGGATGGGGAAGTGCTGGATATCGGGGAATTTGAACTTGATAAAAACAAGCGTCACACCATCGAAATTGTGGTGGACCGGCTTGTGGTACGCCCCGGTACCGAAGGACGTCTGGCCGATTCTCTTGAAACCGCTGCATCCTTGGGGGATGGGGTTATGATCGTTTACGATATGAAGCGGGAGGAAGATGCTCTATTCTCCCTCAACTACAAATGCGAGCACTGTGGTATTTCCCAGGAGGAACCGGAACCTAAACTTTTTTCCTTCAATAATCCTATGGGGACCTGCCCCGATTGTTCCGGTATCGGTTACACCATGCACGTGGAGCCGGAATACCTGATTCCCGACCGGAATCTATCCCTCAGACAAGGTGCTATCCAGGCAAACGGTTGGGTCTATTCCGAAGAACCCTCCATGGCGAATATGTACTTTGATGGTATTGCCAAGGCGTTTGACGTATCTCTGGATGTGCCGGTGAAGGATCTTAGCGAAAAAGAACTCAATTTATTTCTCTATGGTACCGATGGGGTAAAATTCCCCATGCGGTATAAGCCGGGGGATAAGGAATATGTGGGAAGCTTTGAAGGGGTGATCCCCAATCTGCTTCGTCGATACAACGAAACCAGTTCAGACGGTATCCGGGAATACGTAGAAAGCATCATGGTACCAAAGGTATGCAGTACCTGCCAAGGAGCAAGGCTGAAGAGGGAGGCCCTTGCGGTAAAGATTGGGAATAAGAATATATCAGAATTCACCGAACTGAATATAGAAGATGCTATTGAATTTCTGCAAAAATTAACCTTTCCGCCCCGCTATGCTCTGGTGGCAGAAAAGCTGATTGGGGAAGTGGTGAGCCGTCTTTCATTTCTGCGGGATGTTGGCCTGGGCTACCTGACCCTTTCACGGGGAGCCGGAACCCTTTCCGGGGGAGAGAGCCAGCGAATCCGACTGACCACCCAACTGGGATCTGCTTTGACGGGAGTGCTTTACATCCTGGACGAACCAAGTATAGGACTACACCAACGGGATAATGACAAGCTGATTGCCACCTTGAAACACTTGCGGGACATTGGTAACACCGTTCTTGTAGTGGAGCATGATGAGGAAACCATGCGCCAGGCGGATTTCCTGGTGGATGTGGGACCGGGAGCAGGTGCTGAGGGGGGCAAAATCGTCAGTGCCGGAACCCCGGCGGAAGTGGCTGCCTGCGAAGCATCGCTGACCGGACGCTATCTTTCGGGGCGGGAATCCATTCCTGTGCCTAAGGAGCGACGTAAGGGAAATGGAAAATACCTGACGGTGAAGGGTGCCCAGAAGAACAATTTGAAAAACATCTCGGTTTCCTTCCCCCTTGGCAAATTCATTTGTGTCACCGGGGTATCCGGTTCGGGGAAGTCTACCCTGATTCATGATATTCTGTACCAGGCTCTGCAGAATCATTTTGGTGTGACTGCACGGAATCCAGGGAGGAATATCACTCTGGAGGGCGTGGAAGCCATCGATAAGGTAATCCATATCAATCAATCTCCCATTGGTAGGTCTCCCAGATCCAATCCTGCCACTTATACCGGATTCTTTACCGATATTCGCGAGCTTTTTGCCACTATGCCCGAAGCAAAGGCAAGGGGATATGGGAAAGGACGATTCTCCTTTAACGTAAAGGGAGGACGATGCGAAGCCTGTGAAGGGGATGGGCTAAAAAAGATCGAGATGAACTTTAGCCCATCCCCTTCACAGGCTT